>NZ_VOQS01000001.1:0-308957 GCF_007995085.1 Paraburkholderia azotifigens | reverse complement strand
CTCCCGCGTGAACGACACGTTGAAGTCGAAATTGAAATCGCTGCCGAACGACGAGACCCACGGGAAGCGCCAGCCCATGCGTTTGCGGTACGCGTCGATTTTCTCGAGCGGCGCACGCGAGACGGCCACGTACGTCACGTCGCGATGCGCGAGATGCACGAGCGCGCCGTCGATGTGATCGGACAGGAACGAGCAACCCGGACACCCCTGCTCCCACTGCGGCCCGAACATGAAGTGATAGACGATCAGCTGACTGCGTCCCGCGAACAGATCGGCGAGCGTCTTGCTGCCTTCGTGCGTGTCGAACGTGTAGGTCTTGTCGATCTTCGTCCACGGCAGCGCGCGGCGCTTCTTCGCGAGCGAATCGCGTGCGCGCGTGAAGGCTTTTTCTTCCGCGAGATGCGCGCGCTGCGCGGCCAGCCATGCTTCGTGTGAGACGATCGTGTGCTCTTCCATCGGTTCCTCCCGTTGCGCCGTCCGCTTGCACGTTGCAAGCCGGCGCGGTCGTCATGAGAAATAGCGTCCGAGCCCTTCCAGCGCTTCCGCCCATCCGCCGCGATGCGAGTCGCGCGCCGCTTCGTCGAAGAACTGTTCATGCGTGAGCGTGAGCCACGTCCCCACGCCATCGGCCTTCAGCGAAAACGTGACGACGGACTCACGTTCCGGCGTCGAACGAAACGCCCATGTGTAGACGAGTTTTTCGTTGATGACGACTTCGCGGAACACGCCGCTCACGTCGTGCATTTCGCCATCGAGTGCGTGCATGACCATGTGAAAGCGCCCGCCCACTTTCAATTCCATCTCCGACAGCACCACGTCGCAGCCGCCCGGATGCAGCCACTTCACGACCTGCTGCGGATCCGTCCACGCGCTGAAGACTTCTTCCGGGGTCGCGCTGATATGTCGCTGGAGCGTGAGACTGGGGCGGGCGGACATGCGGTTTCCTCCACGTAGGCGGCCAGTTGATCGAGCGCTTCCGTCCAGAACTGCCGATAGTGCTGCAGCCACGCCATGGCCTGCTCCATCGGCGCGGCCGCGAGACGGCACGCCACCGTGCGCCCCGTCTTCGTGCGCGTGATGAGGCCTGCGTCCGAAAGCACGTCGAGATGCTTCATGACGGCCGGCAAAGACATCGAAAACGGCTCGGCCAGTTCAGAGACGGAGAGATCCTGGCGAGCGGCCAGACGCGCCAGCAACGCACGCCGCGTCGGGTCGGCGAGCGCGGCGAACGTGCGGTCGAGCGCGGCATCCTGAAACTTAACCATGGGGTTAAGTGTAGAACCCGCGACCGCGATGTCAAGAATCGATTTGTCTGCGGCCGCTTTTTACTTTTGATTCGCGTTGCGAGCCGCAGACATCGGCGATATCAGATCGCCCACCCGCCGAGATAGAACACAGCCAGCACGATCGCGATGGCGACGGTGCCGACATTCAGCTTGCGCCATTCGCCGCTCACGACACGGCCGATCACCAGCGTGCAGAAGCCAAGCATGATGCCCGTCACGATGTTCGCCGTCAGCACGATGAACACCGCGCACACGAGACCGGACATCGAATCGACCATGTCGTCCATATGCAGCTTGCTCACGCTGGACAGCATCAGCAGGCCGACGTACATCAACGCGGGCGCCGTCGCATACGAAGGCACGAGCGCGGCGAGCGGCGAGAAGAACATCACGACGAGGAACAGCAGACCGACGACCGCGGCAGCCAAACCCGTCTTCGCGCCTGCCGCGACGCCGACCGTCGATTCGATATACGCCGCTGCCGGTGCGCCGCCCATGAAGCCCGAGAAAATCGAGCTGAGCGAGTCGGCCGTCAGCGCGCGGCCGCCGTTGATGATGCGGCCGTTCTCGTCGAGCTGGCCCGCCTGCCCCGCGACCGCGCGGATCGTGCCCGTCGCGTCGAACACGGCCGTCATCACGAGTGCCAGCACGCTCGGCAGCACGGCGAACGACAGCGCGCCCTTGATGTCCATCGCGCCGATCAGCGACGCATGGCCCGGCGCGCTCAACGACGGCAGCGCGAACACGCCATGAAACGCGACGGCGGGGTCGAGCAGCAGCGCGAGTGCCGAGATCGCGACGATCACGATCAGGATCGAGCCCGGCACGCGACGACGCACGAGACCGAAGATGGCAGCGAGTCCGCCCACCGACATCAGCACGGGCAGCGACGTGATGTGACCGAGCGTAACGGGCAGCCCCGGCCCCGGATTCTTCACGACGAGACCGACGTCGTTCGCCGCGATCAGCAGCAGAAAGAGCCCGATGCCGATACCCGTGCCATGCGCGACGCCTGCGGGCAGATTGCGCAGGATCCACGAACGCACGCCCGTCACCGAGATCGCGGTGAACACGAGGCCCATCAGGAACACCGCGCCGAGCGCGACGTTCGGCTGCAGGCCCTTGCCGAGCACGAGGCCGAACGCGGTGAAGGCCGTCAGCGAAATCGCGCAGCCGATGGCGATAGGCAGGCGCGCCCAGATGCCCATCAGCAGCGAGCCGAATGCCGTCGTCAGGCACACGGCCACGAATACCGCGCTGGTGTCGAAGCCCGCCTTGCCGAACATGCCCGGCACGACGAACACGGAATAGACCATCGCGAGAAAAGTCGTGATGCCGGCGACGATTTCCTGGCGGCCCGTGCTGCCGCGCGCGGTGATGTCGAAAAAGCGGTCGATGAAGGCCGCTTTGTAGGCCGTCTGCCCGTCGCGAGTGTCGTCGAACGACTCGCTCCCGGCTTCCGCGATGCTCTGGGCCTGGGGTTCCATCATGATGAGTGCCTCCTTTATCAGCATGCTGAAACGGCGCCCATGCAGGGCTCGCCGTCATCAGGTTCGTCTCGTTGAGTAGTGGATGTATGTTGCTTTCCTGAACTTTCCGTCTGGCGCACGGGTGAGCATCGTCCTCGTTACGGCGGGTAATCCGTCGTCGGACGATCGAATGACATCGCGTTCCGTTTTCACCAGTCCACGACACACTTTCGCGCCGTTCTTTTTATGCTGAAGCGAAGGTTAGGCGAATCGAAATATATCTCCCATCGCAATAAAAACATGCCGCGCATGTCGCAATGCTTATATCGTTTGACGCACGGGAACGATGGCCGCCGACCCGGGTGTTAACACCTACGCTTGCGGCATGCATAACCACGCTGGAAAAGCCGTGGCGCACGGCGCGCGCATGTCCAGTCAAAGCAGACAAAACAAGGGCCTGACAGCGTCACGGGTTAAACTCTCGGCAAACCTAGCCTTTAATGCATTCCCGGCGAGGCTTTCGATGCCTGCGCGAACGACTGGATCGTTCTTTGCGACAGCATCGGCATCGGCCCGCCGCCCTGGCCACGGAGTCCCTCTTGATGAATGGCGGTTTCCTACGTCCAGCCTTCCGTCTTTTGCTATTGGCCGTTTTTGCGGCCCTTGCCGCCATGATGTCGGGCTGCAGCCTGCTCGGACCGACCGAGCAGCCGCCTGCGCCCATCACCGAAGCCACCGTGACGCCGCTCGTGGTGCCCGCCCTCGAGCCCGCCTCCGAACCAGAGCCTGCCGAGGCGCCTGAACCCAAAGAGCCGAAGAAGCCGCGTCCGCCCGTCGTGCGCCCGCACAAGCCGGAGCCACCGCCGCCCGTCGCCGCGCCTGCGCCGCCTCCTCCGCCGCCGGCTCCCGCGCCCATCATCGTGACGCGCACGCTCGATCGCAGCACGATGCACGGCCTGCTCGACAGCGAGGTGCAGAAGTCCGACGGCAAGGTGCTCGGCCGCGCCGTCGACATGACGGCGGACGCGAGCGGCACGCCGCGCCAGATGATCGTCAATCTGCAGGGCTTTCTCGGCGTCGGCGATCGCAAGGTCGGTTTTCCGTGGACCGCGTTCCGCTTCACGCCGAGTGCGAAAGGCGCGCCCATCACGATCACGACGCCGCCGAGCCAGCTCGCGGCGACGAACCGTCCGAAGCCCTCGGCCTCGCTCGCCTCGCCGCTCGCGGGCGGCGTCACGGCCGCGCCCGCGGTGCCCGCCGGGCAGCTGGAACTGATGGACGCGGATGTCGAGCGTCCGAACGGCGGCAAGGTGGGCCGCGTGATCGACGTACTGATCGATGCGAATGCGCAGCCGCAGGCCGTCGTGCTCGACGTGAGCGGCATCATCAGCGCGGATCGCCGGACGATCGCCGCGAACTGGTCGGCGTTGCGCTTCGTCACGAAAGACAAGACGCTGCGCCCGCTGATGGATCTCAACGATGCGCAGATCAAGGCGTCGCCATCGTACGAAACGGACAAGCCGATTCGCGCGGTCTCACCCGCTCCGCCTCCTGCACCGCCACCCGTTGCCGCGTCCTCGACGGCCACGGGCCCCTCGTCGTCCGCTGCGGCGGCCTCAACCGCACGCACTTCACGATGACGAGCCGTTCCATGGTCAACGCACGCAGTCTCCGCGCCCTCGACTGGCTCAACTTCTTCGTCGCCAACGTGCAGACGGGATTTGGGCCGTTCATTGCTTCCTACCTCGCGACCCACAAGTGGACGCAAGGCGAAATCGGACTCGCCCTTTCCGTCGGCACGATCAGCGCGATGGTGAGCCAGGTGCCGGGCGGCGCCGCCGTCGATGCGCTGCGCAACAAGAAAGGGGCCGCCGCCTGGGCGATCATCGCGATCATTCTGAGCGCCGTGCTGCTTGCGGCGAGCCCGACCGTGCTGCCCGTGATGGCCGCCGAGGTCTTCCACGGTTTTGCGAGCTGCATGCTCGTGCCCGCGATGGCGGCGATCTCGTTCGCGCTTGTCGGCCGCCAGGATCTCGGCGACCGGCTGGGGCGCAATGCGCGGTGGGCGTCGATCGGCAGCGCGGTCGCGGCCGGTCTGATGGGCCTGTTCGGCGAATACTTCTCGGCGCGCGCGGTGTTCTGGCTGACGGCGGCGCTGGCGGCGCCTGCGCTGATCGCGTTGTCGATGATCACGATGCCCGAGCAACATCGCGTCCCCGCGCACGAGCCCGTGAAGAAAGAGCATGACGATGCCGAAGAGAAGGAGTCGATCTTCGAACTGCTGCGCGACCGGCGCATGCTGATTTTCGCGGCGTGTGTGGTGCTGTTCCATTTGTCGAATGCGGCGATGCTGAACCTCGCGGCAGGCGAAGTGACGGCGGGCATGGGCGACAACGTGCAGCTGGTGATCGCGGCCTGCATCATCGTGCCGCAGGCGATCGTCGCGATGCTGTCGCCGTGGGTGGGACGCACGGCGGAACGCTGGGGACGCCGGCCGATCCTGCTGCTCGGGTTTTCTGCGCTGCCGTTGCGCGCGCTGCTGTTTGCGGGCGTGAGCAGCCCGTATCTGCTTGTGCCCGTGCAGATGCTCGACGGGTTGAGCGCTGCCGTGTTCGGCGTGATGCTGCCGTTGATTGCCGCCGATGTGGCGGGTGGCAAGGGGCGTTACAACCTCACTATCGGATTGTTTGGCCTCGCGGCTGGGATTGGGGCGACTTTGTCTACGGCTGTTGCCGGGTTTATTGCCGACCGGTTCGGCAGTGCCATTAGCTTTTTTGGGCTCGCTGGTGCGGGGGCGCTTGCTGTGCTGCTGGTTTGGGCTGCCATGCCTGAGACGCGGGATGCGGGTCGTTTGCAGGGGAAGCCTGCAGCCAGTGATGATCGCGGTGGGTTGAAGCGGGTTGAATGAGCCGTTTTTTGTCTGCGACGCTAGTCGACATTCTGGTTTTTGGTTTTAGCTGCGCTGGCATCCGCGATTTCGTATCGGTGCTGCAAGCGTTGCCCCTGTGCGGGGCGGCACCTACTTTTCTTTGCAGCGGCAAAGAAAAGTAGGCAAAAGAAAGCCGCTCACACCGCCAATCCTTGTGTTTGCCTGCGGGCCCCCCACGGGTCCCGCACTCCACACGGCAACACGCTATTTCATGTGCGTTGCCAGCGCCTTTAACAGGCGCACCACCCTCTCCAGTCTCCCGTAGTGCAGCCAGCGGCAGCGAACCGTCTGTGCCGCCCAGGTGGCAAACGGTGTGTAGGCCGTCGCGACGGAAGTGCACCACTCCGGACTGACAAGCGGGATCGGTGTCGTAGGAGCGCCGACGCGTAAGGTGCGACAAGCTACACACCGTTTGCCACCTGGGCGGCCGGGGACTTCCTGGTAACGCGGTCCGTGACGCGGGCATACGAAGCGGGTGAGGCGTGCAGTTAGCACGCGGGCAACGCGCGCGGAAAAATGCGTTGCCGTGTGGAGTGCGGGACCCGTGGGGGCCCGCAGGCAACGACTAGCATTCGCGGTTTGAGCCCGCTTTCTTTGCTTAGGAAGGTCTGAACAACCCGTTTTCTGCCTGGGATCTCTAACTGGCACGCGCGGAGTGGAATTCGCGTCCTCATTCACGCTGTGTTGAACCGATGCCGGTCGCATCTTGCGCATGGACGCTGCGCCTTTGGGGGGCGTCTTCACCCTTCATTTCGCTTTACCGAGCACCCCGCGAGCCAGCCAGAGATTGATCAGCGCGAACTGCGTTTCGATCTGCGCCGTGTTTTTCGCCAGTCCCCGATACCGCGCCTTCAGATAGCCGAACTGACATTTGAGCACCCGAAACGGGTGCTCAACCTTCGCCCGCACGCCCGCCTTGAGCCGCTCGACTTTCTCGTAGATTCTGTCGAGCCGCTTGCTTTTGTCCAGCTTTCTTCGCTTGCTCGGCCTCATCGCCACGTGCCACTGGACGGCACCCGTTTCGCCTCGCTTCTCGATGCCCACGTAGCCCGCATCGGCAAACGCAACCTGCTCGTCGCCGTGCAACAGTTCATGCGCCACCGTGATGTCGTGAACATTTGCCGGCGTGCACTTGACGGTATGCACCAGCCCCGACTCCACATCGACTCCGATGTGCGCCTTCATACCGAAGTACCAGCTGCCGCCCTTTTGCGTCTGGCTCATCTCGGGGTCTCGCGTGCCAGCCTTCTTCGTCGAACTGGGTGCCGAAATCAGCGTTGCGTCGACCGCCGAGCCCACCTTGAGCATCAGGCCCTTCGCCTGCAGGATCTCGTTGACCGTCGCCAGCATTCTGGCCGACAGCTCATGGGCCTCAAGCAGGTGCCGGAATCGCAGGATCGTGCTCTCGTCAGGCAGCCGCGTCATACCCGTGCCCAGCAGCGCGAACTCCCGGTACAGCGGTATGTCGTGCAGCGCCTCCTCCATCGCCGGGTCCGAGAGGCTGAACCATTGCTGCAGGAAGTGAATGCGCAACATCGTTGCGACTGGGAACGGTGGGCGGCCGGTCTTGCCTTTCGGATAGTGCGGTTCGATGAGCGCAATCAGCTTCTGCCACGGCACCACGCGCGTCATCTCATCGAGAAACTCGCGCTTGCGAGTGCGCTTCGTCGACAGATCCAGACCAAGACCAAGTTGTGTCATCACGCCACTCCATGAATTCTCCTGATCCCAGGATAGTCCAAGCCCACGTCAATGCCAGGACTTTTGCAGAGATTCCCTTACTTTCTTTGCGGCGGCAAAGAAAGTAAGTGCCGCCCCGCACAGGGGCAACGCCTGAAGCACAGATGCCAAAACGCGGATGCCAACGACATGGCCAGCACAAGACAGCGGTCGCAGACAAAAAAAGAACCTTAATCAATAGGCCGCCCAGCAGTTTCACGAACAAACGGCAGAGCCAAAAGAGAAACCAGACCACATCCAATCAGATACCAGGCCGGCGCAAGCGTACTCCCGGAAAGCTGAATCAACCACGTAGCAAAGAACTGCGCAAACCCGCCAAAAATCGACACGCCGAGGCAATACACAATCGACATTCCCGTCGCGCGAATCTCACGCGGAAACATCTCCGGCAACATCACGATATTAGGCACAGCCGTAAACGCCACGAGCACACCGAGCACGGCAACCACACCAAGCAGTACAGCCACAGTCGGCACAGCATTGATAATCATAAACGCGGGATACACAGCCGCAATCAACAACACACGCGAGATCCACAGCACGCGCTTGCGCCCATACCGATCCGACAACGAACCCGCAAACGGCGAACAGATCACCGTGACGAACGCCGCCGTCCAGGACGCCCACAAAGCCAGCGACATCGGCAGATGCAGAATCCTGATCGCATACGTCGACAGATAAAACAGCACGATGTAGTTCGCCGCCGTACCGCCGATCGTCGTCACCACGCCCGTCACGATCGAACGCAGATGCGTGCCGAAAATTTCGCGCACAGGCCTCGCAACGGCCGCGGCTTCGAGCACGATGGCATCACCGGATGAAGCCGACGCAGGCATCGGCAGCGTTTCGTCGAGATGCCGCCGGATATACACGCCGATCGGCCCCATCGCCATGCCGATCACGAACGGCACGCGCCAGCCCCAGCTTTCGAGCGCATGCGTCGACAGCATCGCGGCCAGTGCGACACCTAGCAGCGAGCCGACCACCGTGTTTAATCCCTGGCTCACGAACTGCCAGCTGCCGTAGAAACCGCGCGTGCCGTCGCTGCCGTACTCCATCAGCAGCGACGTCGATGCGCCGATCTCGCCGCCCAGCGCAAAGCCCTGAATCAGCCGCGCAAGGATGATCAGCGCAGGCGCAGCGAGCCCGATCGACACATACGTCGGCGCGAACGCGATGATCGCCGAGCCGAGCGTCATCAGCCACAGCGTGAGGCTCATCGCCGCCTTGCGGCCCGCGCGGTCAGCATAGGCGCCAAGCACCACGCCGCCCACGGGTCGCATGATGAAGCCGACACCGAACGTGCCGACGGCGAGCATCAGTTGAGTGAGTTGCCCCTCCACCGGGAAGTACAGCTTGCCGACGATCGTCGCGAAGAAGCTGTAGATCGTGAAGTCGAAGAATTCGAGGCCGTTGCCGAGCGTGATCGCGGCGATCGCTTTCGCGTGGCTCGCTCGCTGCGGCTGCGCGGCGCCCGTCGATACGCTGTCGTCCGGCGTGGATGTCGATGCGGCTGTGTAAGTCATGTCCGTCTCCCCAACGCGTCAGACGAGAAACGCCTGCGCGAGACGCACCCAGTAGGCAGCCCCCGTCGCAAGGCAATCGTCGTTGAAATCGTAGCCCGGGTTGTGCACCATGCAGCCGCCCTCGCCGTCCCCGTTGCCGATGATCAGATAGGCGCCCGCACATCGCTCGAGCATGAACGCGAAGTCTTCACTGCCCGTCAGCGGCTGCATGTTCGCGATCAGACCATCGTCGCCGACCCAGTCGCGCGCGATCTGCGTCGCGAACGCGGTCATTTGCGTGTCGTTGACAAGCACAGGGTAGCGCCGCTGATAGTCGATCTCGGCGCGCGCGTTGTACACGGCCGCTTGCGCGTGCACCACGTCCTGAATGCGCGTCTCCAGATAATTTCGCACCTCGGGTTTCAGCGCGCGCACTGAGAGACGCATTTCCGCCGACTCCGGAATCACGTTGGGCGCTTCGCCCGCGTGAATCGCGCCGACCGTGATGATCGCCATGTCGAGCGGCCCGACGTTGCGCGACACGATGGTCTGCAATGCGAGCACGATCTGCGCGCAGACGACGACGGGATCGACGGCCTTGTGCGGTACCGCACCGTGGCCGCCGCGTCCCAGCACCTTGATCATCACGGTATCCGACGATGCCATGAACGAGCCCGGCAAAAAGCCGAACTTGCCCGTCGGGAAACCAGGCATGTTGTGCATCGCGAACACGGCGTCGCACGGGAAGCGCTCAAACAGCCCGTCTTCGATCATTTTCTTCGCGCCCGCAAGGCCCTCTTCCGCAGGCTGGAAAATCAGGTTCAACGTGCCGTCGAACGAACGCTCCTGCGCAAGATGCTTCGCTGCTGCGAGCAGCATCGCCGTGTGGCCGTCGTGGCCGCATGCGTGCATCTTGCCGGGCAGCCTGCTTGCGTACGGCAGCCCCGTCTGTTCGTGAATGGGCAGCGCGTCCATGTCGGCGCGCAGGCCCAGCTTGCGCGTGCCGCTGCCTGCTTTCAGTTGCCCGATGACACCCGTCTTGCCGAGCCCGCGCGTGACGGTGTAGCCCCATTCGGTGAGCTTCTCCGCGACCAGATCGCCCGTCACGTGCTCTTCGTACGCCAGCTCGGGATGCGCATGAATGCGGCGGCGCAGCGCAATCATTTCTTCTTCGAGACCGGCGATGCCGGCGGGGATGACCATCGTGTTCACGCTGCTGTCTCCATCTGGTGTCTGTGAACCCAGCATAGCCAACCGTTTTTTTGACGGGCAGGCGTGAAACGGTTACGGTGGCAACCAGCAGTTGCCACTCGAGATGCCACCCTTCATTTATCCGACATGAAACTGCATCAACTCAGCACGCTCGCCGCAATCGCGGAGACGGGCAGCATCCGCGCCGCCGCCCGGCAGCTGGGTCTCTCGCCTGCCGCCGTGACCAAGTCCGTGCGGGAACTCGAAGCGGACCTGCGCGCGCCGCTGGTGATACGCGGCACATCAGGTGTGGCGTTCACTGAATATGGCCGCGCGCTCGTCGTGCATGCGCGGCTCGTGCTGGGGCAACTCGCGCGCGCCGAAGCCGAACTCGAAGCGATGCGCGGTGCCGCAGCGGGCAAGCTGTCGGTGGGCGTCACGCCGTGGCTCGCGCTGACCTTTCTGCCGGAGACGGTCAATCGCTTCAAGCAGACCATGCCCGACGTGCAGCTGGAATTCTTCGAAGGGTTATTGGCCGTCGTGCAGCCGCGACTGCGCGACGGCAGCCTCGATTTCTCGATCGGCCGTCCGCCGCCTGCATCGCCTCAGTCGGAATTCCATAACGTGCCGCTCTTTTCGACACATTCGGCCGTCGTCGCGCGGCGCGGGCATCCGCTTGCCGAATGCCGCACGCTGCACGAGTTGCAGGACGCCGAATGGGTGTTGAACTGGGATCCCGCGAGCCGCGAGTCGATGGCCGACAACCTGTTCCGCAAGCGCGGAATGAAGGTGCCGCATACGATTCATCTCGCGCATTCGTTCGCGATCGTGCTGGGGCTGCTTCAGCAAACGGACTTCCTCAGTATCTTTCCGTGGCCGCTCGTCGAGGTGAACATCGCGAAGGAGAACCTGCGCGCGTTGCCGCTGCGCGAAGTGGTGGACGAAACGATCGTCAGCATCACGTCGCGCCGCGGTGTGCCCGTCAGTCCTGCGGGCGCGCGCTTTATCGAATGTCTGCGTGAAGTGATCGACGAAGGCGCGCGGTCGCAGGACGCCGACCGCCGCCGTCTGTTTCATTCGATCGAACTGCTTTTTTAGGCCTTGTTTTACGGCCTATCTTGCGTAACCGACTACCCCCTTGATCTCGAGAAAATCGTCGAGACCGAACTCGCCGTACTCGCGCCCGTTGCCCGATTGACGATAGCCGCCAAACGGCGCTTCCGGCGTGTACTCCGCGTAGTTCAGATAGATCGTGCCGGTGCGCAGACGCTTTGCGACGGCGCGCGCACGTTCGAGCGAAGCCGACTGCACATAGCCCGCAAGACCGTAGATGCTGTCGTTGGCCATCGCGACGGCTTCGTCTTCCGTGTCGTAGCCGAGGATCGACAGCACAGGTCCGAAGATTTCTTCGCGGGCGACGGTCATGTCATGTGTCACATGGCCGAACACCGTCGGGCGTACGTAGTAGCCCTCGCCCACATCTTCGGGACGCCCGGGGCCGCCTGCCGCGAGCACCGCGCCTTCGCGCACACCCGCTTCGATCATCGACTGGATCTTCTCGAACTGCTGCTGGCTGATGACGGGGCCGAGGTCGCTCGACGACGCATTCGCAGGCCCAACGACGAGCGCATCGGCCACTTCTTTCGCGTAGCCAAGCGCTTCGTCCATCCGTGCACGCGGCACGAACATGCGCGTGGGCGCATCGCACGATTGACCGCTGTTATCGAAGCATGCACGCGCGCCGCGCGTGACGGCATCGCGCAGATCGGCGTCCTCCAGAATCAGGTTCGCCGACTTGCCACCGAGTTCCTGGTGCACGCGCTTGACGGTATCGGCGGCGGCCTTCGCGACCTGCACGCCCGCGCGCGTCGAGCCCGTGAACGACATCATGTCGATGTCCTTGTGACGCGACATCGCGTCGCCCACTACCTGCCCTTCGCCATTGACGAGATTGAACACGCCTGCGGGCACGCCTGCTTCGTGCAGGATCTCGGCGTAGAGCAGCGCGCTCATTGGTGCGAGCTCCGATGGCTTCAGCACCATCGTGCAACCCGCCGCGAGCGCGGGCGCGACCTTCGTGGTGATCTGCAACGCGGGCCAGTTCCACGGCGTGATCAGACCGCACACGCCGACGGGCTCCTTACGGATCAGAATACTGCCCTTCATCTGCTCGAACTCGAAGTTCTGCAGCGTGCGGATCATCGTCTCCAGATGGGCGGTGCCCGTCCATGCCTGCGCATCGTGCGCGAACTGCTTCGGCGCGCCCATTTCGCAGCTGATCGCGTCGACCATGTCGTCGTAGCGCTTGCGATACACCTCGAGGATCGATTGCAGCAGATCGATGCGCTGTTGCACCGTGGTGTCCGAATACGTGGCGAACGCTGCCTTTGCGGCGGCGACGGCGCGATCCACGTCGGCCTCGCTGCCGAGCGAAATTTTTGCGAATGGTTGCGCTGTAGACGGGTCGATCACGTCGAGTGTTTTCGTCTCGATCGGGTCGACCCATTTGCCGTCGATATAGAACTGCGTGGCGTGCTGCATGATGTTTCCTCTATGGGTTTCGGACAGTTTTCAGTCAATGCGTTACATCGACTGCCCTCAAACTAAATGTCTCCAAATCGAAATTCATTGCCAGGCGGCTTTGGCTCAGACTCGCGGTTCCTTATTCGAACTATCCGGAGACTGTCTGTTATGAGCAATGTTACTTTCACCCGCATCGATGCTAAGGGTCCTGGTGCTACGGGGCTGCAACCGGCTTTGCATGATCCTGCCGATGTGATTCTCGATGGCGCTAAAGCGCCGCATGCTTTGACTGCTTTTTCCGATGCCGATAATCTCTTGACCGCCGGTGTCTGGCAGTGCGATGCCGGTACGTTGAAGCTTTCCGATCTGCCGATTCATGAAGTGTGTGTCCTGATCGAAGGTGAAGTCGAGATTACTGGCGACGATGGGCGTCGCGAAACTTATCGCGCAGGCGATGCGTTTGTTCTTCACAAGGGTTTCTCAGGTACCTGGCATATGCCTGTTGCTACCAAGAAGTACAGCATCGTGTATTGTGGTTGAGCTTTGCTCATCGCTATTTCTTTAAACCGCGCGGTTTTTTTTGCGCGGTTTTTTTGTTTGAGGTTTTTGTTGGCTTCCGCGTTTTGCTTTCTGTGCTTCAGGCGTTGCCCCTGTGCGGGGCGGCACCTACTTTTCTTTGCAGCGGCAAAGAAAAGTAGGCAAAAGAAAGCCGCTCACACCGCTAATTCTTGTGTTCGCCTGCGGGCCCCCGACGGGTCCCGCACTCCAGACGGCAACGCAGTTTTCAACGCATGTTGCCAGCGCCTTTAACAGGCGCGTCACCCACTCCACTCACCCGTAGCGCAGCCGGCGGCAGCGAACCGTCCGCGCCGCCCAGGTGGCAAACGGTGTGTAGGCGGTCGCACCTTACGCGTTGGCGCTGCTACGACACCGATCCCGCTTTTCAGTCCGGAGCGGTGCACTTCCATCACGATAGCCTACACACAGTTTGCCACCTGGGCGGCCGGGGACTTCCTGGTAACGCGGTCCGTGACGCGGGCATGCGAAGCGGGTGATGCGTGAGTTAGTACGCTGGCAACGCGTATGAAATAGCGCGTTGCCGTGTGGAGTGCGGGACCCGTTGGGGGCCCGCAGGCAACAACTAGGATTGGCGGGGTTAGCCCGCTTTCTTTGCTTAGGAAGGTCTGAACAACCCGTTTTCTGCCTGGGATCTTTAACTGGCACGCGCGCAGTGGAATTCGCGTCCTCATTCACGCTGTGTTGAACCGATGCCGGTCGCATCTTGCGCATGGACGCTGCGCCTTTGGGGGGCGTCTTCACCCTTCATTTCGCTTTACCGAGCACCCCGCGAGCCAACCAGAGATTGATCAGCGCGAACTGCGTTTCGATCTGCGCCGTGTTTTTCGCCAGTCCCCGATACCGCGCCTTCAGATAGCCGAACTGACATTTGAGCACCCGAAACGGGTGCTCAACCTTCGCCCGCACGCCCGCCTTGAGCCGCTCGACTTTCTCGTAGATTCTGTCGAGCCGCTTGCTTTTGTCCAGCTTTCTTCGCTTGCTCGGCCTCATCGCCACGTGCCACTGGACGGCACCCGTTTCGCCTCGCTTCTCGATGCCCACGTAGCCCGCATCGGCAAACGCAACCTGCTCGTCGCCGTGCAACAGTTCATGCGCCACCGTGACGTCGTGAACATTCGCCGGCGTGCACTTCACGGTATGCACCAGCCCCGACTCCACATCGACTCCGATGTGCGCCTTCATACCGAAGTACCAGCTACCGCCCTTTTGCGTCTGGCTCATCTCGGGGTCTCGCGTGCCGGCCTTCTTCGTCGAACTGGGTGCCGAAATCAGCGTTGCGTCGACCGCCGAGCCCACCTTGAGCATCAGGCCCTTCGCCTGCAGGATCTCGTTGACCGTCGCCAGCATTCTGGCCGACAGCTCATGGGCCTCAAGCAGGTGCCGGAATCGCAGGATCGTGCTCTCGTCAGGCAGCCGCGTCATACCCGTGCCCAGCAGCGCGAACTCCCGGTACAGCGGTATGTCGTGCAGCGCCTCCTCCATCGCCGGGTCCGAGAGGCTGAACCATTGCTGCAGGAAGTGAATGCGCAACATCGTTGCGACTGGGAACGGTGGGCGGCCGGTCTTGCCTTTCGGATAGTGCGGTTCGATGAGCGCAATCAGCTTCTGCCACGGCACCACGCGCGTCATCTCATCGAGAAACTCGCGCTTGCGGGTGCGCTTCGTTGACAGATCCAGACCAAGACCAAGTTGTGTCATCACGCCACTCCATGAATTCTCCTGATCCCAGGATAGTCCAAGCTCACGTCAATGCCAGGACTTTTGCAGAGATTCCCTTACTTTCTTTGCGGCGGCAAAGAAAGTAAGTGCCGCCCCGCACAGGGGCAACGTCTGAAGCACAGATACGAATTCGCGGATGCCACCAAAGCCCAAAACCAAAAACAAAAAACCAAATAATGGCGACTAGCGTCGCAGACAAAAAACTACATAGGAAACCCAAGCGCCTTGATGGAATTAATCCACCACCTCCTCCACCCACCCCGATCATCCGCCCCATCAAACGCATTGAAAGTGATCTTGGCAGCAATCCACCGCACAGGCTCAGGCGGAATATAAGAAGGCCCTTTCCGCGAGATATCGAGCGAGGTAATCAACGTGTCGCGATTCCATAGCATCTCGAGCCCCATGCGCGCGCCAAACCGGCTACCGGCAACGCCAAAACCCGTATACCCCGCGACAAACACCGTCTTCCCCCCGTGGTACTTCCGGGCAAAAACAGCGCCCCGCGAACAGTAATCGATCGGCCCACCCCACGCATGCGTGAACTTCACGTCATCGAGTTGCGGGAACGTCCGATAAAACGCCTCAGCGAGCTTGTAGTAAGTACGCTCGTCGCGATCCTGCGCCGGATTGTTGTTGCCGCCGAAGTGATAACTCACGCGTCCGCCAAAAATAATGCGGTTATCCTTCGTCAAGCGAAAATAGTTGAGCTGCGTTCGCGTGTCATACACGCCCTGACGATTCTTCCAGCCAATGCGCGCCATCTGCTCATCCGTCAGCGGGCTCGTCGCGATGATGTGATCTCGCACCTGCATCACGCGCCGGTTGATATCCGATACGCCGACATTCGCGGTACCCGTGCCGAGCAAAACGCGCGGCGTCTCGATCCGCCCCGCCTGCGTGTACACGATCATCCTGTTGCCATGCTCTTCAAGACGCGTCAGCGGCGAATGTTCATGCACACGCACGCCAAGCTTCAATGCGGCCGCCTTGAGGCCCCATGCCAGCTTCGCGGGGTGAATCGTGCCGCTGCGGTTGCGCGACCACATCGCGCCCGCAAACAACGGTGAATTCAGTTGCTCGCGCGCCTTCTCGCTGTCGAGCAGCACGACGTCGTGACCATGCGACACGTGCAGTTCGAAATCGGTCTGCAAATGCGGCACATGCTTCTGTTCGACGGCCACCGTCATCTCGCCGTTCCATTCGACGTCCGCTTCGATGCCGTAACGCACGAGCGATGCCTTGAAGCCGTCAAGGTTCTCCTGGCCAAGCCGCTCGAGCACGTCGAGATCCTTAGGGAACACACGCGTCGCATTCGGCAGACCGTGCATCACCGACGTCGAAATGATCCCGCCCGGACGGCCCGATGCGCCATACGCAATCTTGCCGGCTTCGATCAGCACGACGTCCAGACCGGGATCGCTCTCCTTCGCCTGAATCGCCGCCCACAAACCCGTAAAGCCGCCGCCGACAATCACCAGATCGGCCGTGATCGGCCCGATCAGTTCGCGTTCGACGCCGGGCGCCGCCGGATTGTCCAGCCAGAAAGGGAACAGCTTGACACCTTCGAATGCGCGTTTGACCGACTCGCTCATCTTCTCACCTGCTCAATTCAATGCTTTGATTGTGATGCCACGAAGGCATGCTCTGTTGTCTATGTTGCATTACGCAGCGTCCTGCGTGTCGAATACTTCTTCGCGCGGCGCCGACACGCGGTTGCCTCGCATCGGACGCGGCTCGACTTGCCGGATCCGCGCATGCGTGGCCTTGTGGCTGCCGCGCAGCCATCGTCGGCCTTGCGGACCATACACGCCATCCGGCTCCGGGAAACATTGCAGCAGCGTCACATACAGCGTGCAAGCCAGCGTCAGCGAGACGGGCATGCTGATATCGAGTCCGCCCGCGAGCTGGCCAAGCGGACCGACGAACTGATCAGGCAGATTCACGAAGCACAGGCCCGTCAGTGCGCTCGGAACCCATGCGCCCATCGCGCGCCAGTTCCAGCCGTGCGTGAACCAGTAGTGACCGCCGCGGCCGCCGCGATTGAACACCTGCAGATCGTCGGACAGATAGAAACCGCGGCGCGTCACGTAACCGATGATCATGATCACCATCCACGGGCAGCTGCACGTGTTGATCAGCACCGAAAACGTGGACACGCTCTCGACGAGATTGAACACGAAGCGCCCGAGAAAGATGAAACCGATTGCCGCGCTGCCGATCAGCAGCGTCGCGCGCACACGGTTCAGCAGCTTCGGGAACATGCTCGACATGTCGAGGCCCGTGCCGTACAGCGCCGTCGTTCCCGTCGACATGCCACCGATAATCGCGATCAGGCACACGGGCAGAAAGAACCAGTTCGGCGAAATCGCCAGCAGCCCGCCGACGTAGTTGTTCGACGCGATGTAGTCGGGCGCCTTCTGCGCGATGATCGTCGCTGTCGCGAGACCGAAGAAGAACGGCACGAAGGTGGCGATCTGCGCGATCATGACGGCGAGCATCGTGCGATGCTTCGGCGTGTTCCGCGGAATGTAGCGCGCCCAGTCGCCCATCGTCGATGCAAACGAAACAGGATTGCTCAATGCAACCAGCACCGCGCTGACGAAGGCCGGCCAGAAACCCGCCGCGCCCATCGCCACCTTGCCCGCGTAGTGGCTGTCGAACGGACCGGCGAACGCGAAGATGCCCGCGATGAACAGCAAGCTCGCCGTCCACACGGCAATCTTGTTGACCCACAGCATGAAGCGAAAGCCGTAGATGCATACCGTCAACACGAGCACGGCGAAGATGCCGTACGCGACGCTCAGCGTGAAGCCGTTCACGGGCAAGCCGAGCAGATGGCTGGCGCCGCCCACGAGCGCATCGCCTGAACTCCACACGGCAAGCGAGAAGAATGCGACGGACGTCAGCAGCGCGAGAAACGAGCCGACGATGCGGCCATGAATGCCGAAGTGCGCGCCCGACGACACCGGGTCGTTCGTGCCGTTGCGCATGCCGAACAGACTCATCGGCGCAAGAATGCACGAGCCGGCCAGCACGCCGATCAGGATCGACGCGACGCCCGCCCAGAACGACAGGCCGAGCAGCACGGGAAAACTGCCGAGCACGGAAGTCGAAAATGTATTGCAGCCGCCGAACAGCAGCCGGAAGAGATCGATGGGCCGCGCATAGCGGGACGCGTCGGGGATGCGCTCGAAACCGAAGGCCTCGACGGTCGTGATGCTGGTGTTGTTGCTCTCGTAACTGCTGCTCATGTCTCCGACTCCTCTGACGGCCAGGGAAATCACACGGCTCGCCACAGGTTTCCGGCGTCCGCTTTTTAACAAATGTCTGGACGCCACTGTAAAGAGAAACAATTCGGGCACAAATATCGCCCGCGCAACCTTTACTTCGATATCGGTCGATGTAAGTCGAAACGCTTATTCGACAAGGCTTTCCACCCCTAATTCGATGCTTCCGAAAGTCGACGAGAGGCCAATGCCGGCGTATAACGTCGAAAAAAATCGGCAGATTTCAGATACGCCGGCGCTTCCTGGCGGCCGCGATGGATGGCATTGGAATCGGCACGCTGCCTTTCATCCCCTGTTCGATCAGGAAGTCGCGGAACAGGCTCGCGACGTGCGGCAGACGCTTGTCCGACACATACATCACGTACCAGTCGCGCTCGATCGGATTGTCCGGCAGCGGCAGCAAAGCAAGCAGCCCCGCCTGAAACTCCAGGTTGCACGCATGCAGCGACAGGAACGAAATGCCGAGCCCCGCCTCCACCAGTTGCTTGATTGCCTCGTTGCTCGACAGCTCGGAACCGATATGAATCTTGTGCCCTGCCTGCCTGAACAGATTCTCGACGGTCGAGCGCGTGCCTGAGCCGCGCTCGCGCACGAACAGGTTGGCCGACTCCAGATCGCCGAGCGTGAGGCGCTTCTTCTTCATCAGCGCGTGCGAAGGCGACGCGACGAAAGCCATCGGGTGCTTCGCGAACACCGTGGCGACCGTGCGCAATTCGCGCGGCGGACTGCCCATCACGGCGAGATCGATTTCATGTGTCGCCAGCATGCGAATGATGTCCGCGCGATTGCCGACCTTGAACTGCACCTTCACTTGCGGACGCGCTTCCGTGAAGCGCACGAGAAACGGCGGAATCAGATACTCGGCCGTGGTGATCGCGCCGATTCGCAGCGTGCCGCCCTGCTCGCCGTGCAACGCCGCGAGATCGTCGGCGGCGCCGTTCCACAGGTCGAGAATTTCGAGCGCATAACGCGCGAGGATTTCGCCCGCAGCCGTCAGTTGCACGCCGCGCCCCACGCGTTGCAGCAGCGGCGCGCCGGCCGCCTCTTCGAGCAAACGGATCTGCAGCGACACAGCGGGCTGCGTCAGGCGCAATTCCTCCGCTGCGCCCGACACGCTGCCAAGCTTCGCCACCGTATGAAGCGCCTTCAATTGCCGGAACGTCGCTGCCTTTAACATAAGTGAAAACCTATATGTCGTGTACAAACATTAAATTGTGCTGCGGTTTTCTCCAATTCTATACTGGACCTCACTGATGATGTTCACGCATGAATCGCATTGAAAAACGTTCAGGAGAGTACGCATCATGACTTCGATCGATCGACACACCGCCAGCAGCACCTGCACTGCGCCGCACCGAATCGTCGTCGTTGGCGGCGGCGTGGGCGGACTGGGACTCGCGACGCGTCTTGGCGAATCGCTCGGCAAGAGCGGGCACGCGCACATCGTGCTGGTAGACCGCTCGCCGACTCACTTCTGGAAGCCTTTGCTGCACGAAGCCGCCTCCGGCCAGATCGATCCCGCCACGCATCAGCTGCAATACGCGGTGCAGGCGCGCCGTCATGGCTTCGCATTCGAACAGGGTGCGCTGCAATCGCTCGATCGCACGCAGCGCCGCATCACGATCAGCGCAACGCGCGACGAGGACGGCCGTGAAGTCCTTCCCGCACGTCACATCGAGTTCGATACGCTCGTGCTCGCGCTCGGCAGCGTGACGAACTACTTCGGCGTGAAAGGCGCGGCAGAACACGCGCTGCCGCTCGAGTCCGTCACGCATGCGGAATCGTTCCGGCGCAAGCTGCTCGATGCGTGCACGCGTGCAAATCACGCTCGGCGCGTGAGCGGCACGCAGCACGTGCAGCCGGTGTCGATCAACATCATCGGGGCGGGCGCGACGGGTGTCGAACTCGCGGCGGCGCTGCGCGACAGCATCCGTCTGATGCATCGCTACAGCCTCTTTGCACTCGACCCGGAGCGTGACTTCTGCATCCGGCTGATCGAAGGCACGGAGCGCGTATTGCCGGCGCTGTCGCCGCGTATCTCTGCGCGCGCGCAGCGGATGCTCGGCAGTCTCGGCGTCGACGTGCTGACAACCACGCGTGTGACGCAAGTGCGCGCCGACGCCGTGTGCACGCACGACGGCCAGCAACTGTCGAGCGATATCGCGATCTGGACGGCAGGCATCGCGGGCCCGCCCGTGCTGCGCGTGCTCGACGGCATCGACGTGAATCGCAACGCGCAGGTGCTCGTGAAGCGCACGCTGCAAACCACAACGGACTCGAACGTCTTCGCGTTAGGCGATTGCGCGGCCTGCCCTTCGCATGCCGATGGCTTTCTCGCGCCGCGCGCACAGGTTGCGCATCAGCAGGCGATGTTTCTGGCGCGTGCGCTGAAGTGCCGTGTCGGCGGCGAAGCGCCGCCTGAGTTCACGTATCGCGACGCGGGCACATTGGTCGGCTTCGGCAACGTCGGCACGATCGGCAGCCTGAGCGGTTTGCGCGAGCGGCCCGTGTTCGTCGATGGCTGGCTCGCGACCGTCGTGTACCGGCTGATCTATCGCCGGCACGTGATGACAGTCAGCGGTTTCGCGCGCATGGCGCTCGATACGGCGAGCCATTGGCTGCGTCGCCGCGTGCACCCCGTAATCCGCTTGCATTGATAACGCAGGCGGTCAGTCGAGAAAATCGGCTGACCGCTTGCGCAGCGCGGCCCCGAAATCGTCGAGCCAGCCGATCGACAACCGCCAGCTCTGCCAGTACAGATCGACATCGAGGTGCTTGCCGGGCGCCATGTCGATCAGTTCGCCGCTTTCGAGCTGCCCCGCGATCATCCTCTCGGGGCACATGCCCCAGCCCAGGCCCGTCGCGCACGCGCGCAAAAAGCCGGACACGTGCGGAATCCAGTGCGTCGGCGCATCGACCTCCGCGCGCGTGATCTTGTGCACGAAACGCGCCTGCAGTTGATCTTTCGGATTGAAGTCGACGCACGGCGCGGTGCGCAGCGTGTCCCGGCTGACGCCTTCGCTGAAATAACGCTCGTAGAACGCGGGAGTGCAGACGGCGAGATAGCGCATGCGTCCCAGACGCGTCGAACGGCATCCCTGCACCGGCTCCGCTTGCGTCGTCACGGCCCCTTGCACGCTGCCGTCGCGAATCCGCTGCGCGGTATGGTCCTGGTCGTCGATGACGAGATCGAGCAACATGCCGCGCTCCACGCAGAAGTCCGCGACGGCATCGACGAACCACGTGCCCACGCTGTCGTCGTTCACGGCCACGCGCAAGGTCGGCCACGGTTCGAGCAGCGCGCCGGGCAGCTCGGGCATGCGCCCGTTCAACTCCGCTTCGAGCAGCTGCACCCGCTCGGTATGCCGGCACAGCAGCGCCCCTGACCGTGTGGCCGTGCAAGGCTGCCCGCGCTTCACAAGCACGCTGCCGACACGCTCTTCCAGCAATTTCACCCGCTGCGACACGGCGGAAGGCGTCACGTTCAGCGCGGCGGCCGCCCGGTCGAACGAGCCGTGACGCACAACAGCCGCGAGTGCATCCAGCAGTGCATAGTCGAGCATTAGCGCTCCTTAATCCGCGTTACGGAAATTAGCTTCGCTTATTCTAGCGATCACGGCACACTCTCGCCATCCGATTCAACCCTCTCTCCAAACCATCATGAACTGGCTGGCTTTTTCGCATGGCGCCGCGTTGTGCGCCTCGTTGATCGTCACTATCGGCGCGCAGAACGCGTTCGTGCTCCGTCAAGGCATCATGCGCTCGCACATCGGCAAGATCGTGCTGCTGTGCACGCTGTCGGACTTTCTGCTGATCGGCGCGGGCGTCGGCGGCGCGTCGGTGCTCGTCGAGCGTTATCCGGCCTTCATTCACGCACTGTTGTACGTGGGTCTCGCCTACCTCGCGTGGTTTGGCATCAGCGCGTTGCGTCGCGCGTTGCGCCCCGGCCATGCCGTGCTCGACACCGACGCGAACAGCGATGCTGCGCCGCCCGCCCAGCGCGCCGTGCCCATCGTGCTGATGACGCTCGCCTTCACGTGGCTCAATCCGCACGTCTATCTGGATACGTTTCTGCTGATCGGCACGGCGGGGGCGCGTGAAGCGCAGGGCTCACGCGCTGCGTTTGCGATCGGCGCGATGGCTGTGAGCGCGGTCTGGTTCGTGGCGTTGGGATATGGCGCGCGCGCACTCGCGCCGCTCTTCAGGCGCGCCACCGCGTGGCGCGTGCTGGATGGCGCGATCGGCAGCATGGTGTTGCTGCTGGCCGTCACGCAGTTGCGCTGATTCGCTGCGGGTCGCCGCTCAGCGCCTGAATGTCGCCTTCTTCAGCGGCGGCGCACCGTCGGCCAGAACCGTGCCGCCCGCGCCGACCGTCTGCAATCCGCCGTCCGTCACGTACGGTATGAGGCCGAGCGCCTCGATTTTCTGTACGATCTCGCGCCGGCACGCATCGTCTTCGGGCGGGCAATAATCGATCGAAATCACGGGCAGGCCGTAGCGTTCGTGAATCTGCCGCGCCTGACCGAGCAGCCATTCGCGGTCGTTCCCGGGCACTTCGCCGTAGCGTTGATTCGTCTGATCCCAGCGACCAAACAGCGATTCGAACGCGACGGCCGCGACCTGATCGTGCGCCTGCGGCAAGATGTCGAAGCCACGATTCAGTATCAGTTGCGCCTGCGGATAGCGCGCCTTCAATGCGTGCAGCACGGCCACGACGCCCGCCTGCTGCTGCGCCCGCTCGACGTCCGTCTTCGCGACGAGCTGATACGAATCCAGCGTATCGAGGAAGAAGCCGCGATAGCCGCGCTCCCACAGCGGCTTGACGATCTGCTCGACGAAAAACGCGGGCCAGCCGGGCGCCGTCTGATCGACGATCGTCGACGACCACGCCGCGTTGCTGCCCGCAAACCACGTCTTCGGCATCTGCGCGTAATACGCGCGCTCTTTCGTCACTTCGCCGACGCTCACATATGCATACCAGTTCGGACAATGCGCCGTATGCGTGCGCGGATCGAAACCGCTGTCGGGCTCGATCACCACGGAGTCGAACTGTTCGAAGCGCTCGGCCTGCACGCTCGCGCCGTAGAAGAACGCCACGGCCCCGATGCCTGTCGATGAAACCCGCTTGCACGCGGCCAGCGCTGGCCGCAACCATGCCACCGACAGCAGCAGGATGACGATGGCCGCGCATGCGACGACGATCCACGAAACGCCCAGGCGGGCGAGAGAACTGGCTGTCATGATGGCGACACGTAGCGCTCAGTTGCGCAGCATGTAGGTTTCGTATTCGAGCTT
The DNA here is from genome assembly GCF_007995085.1 of Paraburkholderia azotifigens. GTDB lineage: Bacteria > Pseudomonadota > Gammaproteobacteria > Burkholderiales > Burkholderiaceae > Paraburkholderia > Paraburkholderia azotifigens. The sequence goes on along the minus strand of NZ_VOQS01000001.1, from coordinate 285,431 downwards.
GCTGAACTTGCGGTCGAGCAGCTGCACCGCGGCGACGACGAGAATCAGCAGCGTCAGCGCGAAGCCATAGCCGTAGAAGTCCGGCTGCATCAGCAGGGTAACGCCTGTCAGAATACCGTTCAACAGCACGAATGCAAGACACAGCCGCAAAACCGTGCGCCGTGCATCCAGATAGAAGAACACGTTCAGCAGACCGAGCAGCAGCACCTGCAGGCTTGCCGCGATCACGTCGACGATCATCAGCGGCATGTACAGCGACGAAATGCCCAGCGCATCGAGCACCAGATGGCCGAACGCGAGAATCAGCAGCAGCACGACGGCCTGAATCTTCACGATCTCATAGAGACCCGCGCGCACGCTGCCAACCATCATGTCGCGCATATCGTTGATATGGCGCAGCGTCGCGCCGCTGCGCACGGCGTCGTAGAAGCGGTCGTAGTATTCGACGAAGTCCGCTTCGATACGCACGAGGAACGTCGCCATGCCCGGCATCACGCACACATACGCAATGAACACAGGGATGTCGTAGATCACGGACGCGTTGAGCGGACCGATCACTTTCGAGCCCGTCCCCGGCGCATACCAGAACATGAACTTGTCGATCCACACGCCGAGGTTGAACAGAAGCCCGACCATCGCGAGCGACGGATACGCAAAGCGCTTCTGCACCACCTCGAACGAAATGAAGCGCGGGCTGCGATAGTTGCGATAGATGAGTCCCGACAAGCCCGCGAGCAGCACCACGTGCCCCGCGACGAAACCGCCGAGCAGCCCTGACAGGCCATGTGTGTTCAGCATCAGCGCAAACGCGACGGTGCAACCGTAGCCGAGCGCGAACACATAGAGAATCTGCCGGTACTGCTTGACGCTCGACAGAAAGATCACCGCGATCCAGATATTGCTGATGACGACGAAGCCCGCCACCATCAGCAGCCGGTAGACGAGCGGCTCGCCGCGAAAACCGAAGCCCACGGCCAGCATGCCGAGCACGCCCGAGGCCGCCGTCGAGATCAGCACCACACCGTTGTAGTTCGACAGCACGAGGTCGTCGCGCTTCTCGAACAGCCGGTCCGAGATGAAGCGCGTGAACGACAGTTGCAGCGGTCCCGTGAGTATCAGACTGCACGCGATCAGATACGTGACCGACACCTGGAACTGCACGATCGCGTACTTCGGTATCACGAACGCGAGGCTCATCACGCCGATGATCAGAATGCCGAAGATCGACAGGATCAGCGGACCCGAACTGATCAGGCCTGCATACGCGTAAGCGCGCGCGACGCCGAGCAGCGTCTGGTGCTTGAGGATCTTGCGAAGCTCGAAACCAATGCCTGCCATCAGCGCACCTCTTCCGTCTGTGCCGCAGCCGCCCTGCCCTCATGCATCGGACAGCCGCCGCCCTGCTTGCCTTTCGCAGCCTTGACGCGCGACGGCGCGGCCATCAGGCGCTGATACAGCGCGCGATATTGATCCGTCATCTGCGCCTTCGTATAGAACCGCCGCACGCGCTGCAAGCCCGCCTCTTGCGCGGCAAGCCAGCGCGGCTCGTCGCCGAGCAGGTCGAGCACGGCCTGCGCGAACGCAGCCGGATTCGCAATCGGCACCACGCTGCCCGCGGCGCCCAGTGCGCGATCCTCGTCGCCGTAACCTTCGATCAGTTGCCGGCATGAACCCACGTCCGTCGTGATCGACGGAATGCCTGCCGCGAACCCTTCGAGCACGACGAGCGGCAAGGCCTCGCTGATCGACGTCAGCGCGATCACGTCGACCTTCGGCAGAATGTCGTGGATACGCTGGAAGCCGAGGAACTTCACGTTCTTCGCGAGGCCGAGGCTTTCGGCGAGCGCGCGGCACTCCTGCGCGTACGCGGGGTCTTCTTCCTCGGGACCGACGATCCATCCTTCGATATCGGGCATCGTGCGCGACGCGATGAAGAGCGCGCGGACGAACGTCTTGATGTCCTTGATGGGCACCACGCGGCCAATCAGCGCGACTACATTGCGCGGCCGCTCGGCGCGTTGTTCGACGAGGGGCGCGAGCCCTTCCACGTCGACGCCGTTCGGAATGTTGCGCGTGCGTCCGGCTTGCGCGCCGTCGGCGATCTGGCGCTGACGGTTCGCTTCATAGAGCGCGACGATATCGTCGGCGGCGTCGTACGCAAGCTTGCCAAGCGCTTCGAAAAAGCGCACCCACAGTTCGCGGAAATAGCTGATCTTCGAAATGTCGCGTTCGAACGCGCCACGGTTGTCGCGGATCCACTGGCTTTGCAGCAGGTCGATCTTGCGCTCTTTCGTGTAGATGCCGTGCTCGGAGATCAGCAGCGGACGGCCCGTGCGATAGTGCAGCAAAGCGCCAAGAAAACCCGCATAGCCCGTCGACACCGTGTGATACACCTTCGCGGGCGGCAGCTGCTCCGCGACGCGCGCAAGCTGCCACAGCGGCTTGTGCATGATGCGTACGGTCCAGAAGTAATCGGTGAACGACGGGTCCGTGCAATAGCGGTGATACTGATCGACGATGAAGTTCCACGCGGCGCGGCTCGTCAGGAACTGCTCTTCGCTGAGCGGCGCCTGGTCGCCGATCAGTTGCACCATGTCGGCCATCATCGCGCCGGGCTCGACCTCGCCCTTGTTGCGCCACGCATCGTGCAGCGCAGCCGACTTCGCAAACGCATCGGCATCGCCGGGAATTTCACGCGCCGCCTGAGCGTCGACGGCCCCTGCTTCGTACAGATAGTGCGCTTCGAAGTGCACGACGTTGTCGGGCAACGCATAAGCGGCGCCCTTGTAGTCCTCTTCGCGGCTGCCGATAAACGCAATCGCAAAGCGCAGCTCGGGATACGAGCGAAGCATGTCGTTGACCCAGCTCGACACGCCGCCGCGCACGAAAGGGAACGTGCCTTCGAGCAGCAGGCAGACATCGGCGTCCGCAGCGCGGCGCATCAGTGACGGTTTCATGTTGACCAGTAACGCGCAACAGGTTTGAGCATCGGCAGCGTCGCGGCATTGCCGAGCGACGCGAGCAGTTCGGAGACGCGCGCGTAATCGCCGCGCAGATATTCGACTTCGGCGAGCCACGGCACGAGACGCTCGCGCGGAAAGCCGAGCGATTGCGCTCGGTCCATGTAGCGCGCGGCTTCGTCGGCGTTGCCGTTGGAGAGCGCGAGGCGGCCGCGAATCATCCACAGCGCGGCGTCGCTGTCGTCGATCTCCAGCGCGGCGCGCGCATAGCGGTCCGCCTGTTCGAGCGTGTGCCGGTAGACGACGCCCTGCACGAGGTTCTGATAGATCAGTTCGAAGTACAGTTCGGCGAGCTGCCGGTTGAGCGCGCGGCGATCGCCGTCCGATTCCGCCGACTCCAGCGTCCTCGCCGTATGGAAGATGCGCTGCATCACGTCGTTTTCCGCCTGATCCAGCGTGCCGTATGCGATCAGACGCACGTCTTCGACGGGATCCGCGAGCAGGTCGCGCAGCAGCGTGCCCGTCGTGCGCGTCGGCATGTTCTGGATCGCGACGAGTGCGGACAAACGGTCGGCCGCGGCAACCTTCGTATTGACGAGACGCGCCTGCAGACGCGCGCCGCCGCCGTGCGAAACACGCGACATCAGATACGTGACGAACTCCGGCGCGGGCACGTCGCCCATTTCATCGTCCGCACGCGATGCGGGAGAAAGCGCTGCCCAGATGCAGCTGGCAAGCACCACCAGAGCGCCGCACAGCGGCACGAACGTGCACGCAAGGCCGAGCCACAGCAAGCTCCATGCACGCGGCTCTCGATAACGCAGCGGCAGCAGCTGGCGGAACAGCAGCGCCTGCAACATGCCGCACACGACATCGAGCGCGATCGCGGGCAGCAGCGGATCGTATGCCGTGGGCATGTCCGCGAAATACACGATGCCCACGCCCTGCACGCACGCGACGATCACGATGCCCAGCGCCGCGAGCACCGACATCACGAAGCCGATGACGCCGCCCGTCGGGCGGTCTGTGGCGATCTTACCCATCGAGACCACTTCGCATGAGAAGACGCTTCAACGCCGGACCCGGCTCGTCGCCGCCGAGATGCAGCGTATGCACGCCGATGCGCGCGCCTTCGAGGTCGAGATTGAACTGCGAACGCAGGCTCGATTCGATCCGCGCGAGATAGCCGTCGACGCCCGTCGCATCCGTCGCGGGCATCAGGTTCAGCAGCACCGACTGGCCTGCCGCCTTCACCGGCCACATCAGATCGAGCGACCGGCGGCGGCGCATCACGTGTTCGAAGAAGGAATCGCCGGCGTCGTCATGCGGGAACACGAGCGCCACCAGCGACGACGTGATGCCCGCCGACCGTTCGAGGCGCGTAAGGCGGCTCACGTCGAGCGCGAATTCGTACGGGCAATCGGGCACCGCCTTCAGGATGTCGCGCACCTGCTGCGAGTGCTCGACGCCGTCGGCGTAGTAGCCGAGCAGCACGAGCAGCAGTTGCAGGTTGTCGAAGTTCAGCGACAGGAACGGCATGCGGCGGATCGCGAGCATCGCCAGCATGCGGCCGTCGGCGGAAATGAGCGGCGCGCAGACGAGCAGATGCGTGTTCGTCACGGGACGCTCTTCGCTCTTCAGATGCGCGACGGCGCGCGTTTCGAGCGCGCGTTGAACCAGCTCGTCGCGCGGATCGAAATCGAACGTGTCGCCGATATGCGCGAACGCCTCGCGCCCCACCTTGCCGTCACGCACGGGATACAGCGCCGCCACTTCGATCTGGCAGGCCTGCGCGACGAATTCGAGCAGCTCGCGCGTGCCCGGCATGTCGCCCGAAGGATGCGCCTTCGCGTCGAGACCATGCGCGACGGAGATGCGGCGCAGTTCGGTGATCGAGTCGCGCAGCGTGGTCGGCTTCGTCAGCAGGTCCTTTTCGAGCCGCTCGTGCGACAGACGCATCAGATAGTGGCTGTTGGTGATCGCGACGAGACGGTCGTTCAGGTAATCGTTGATCGCGTTCGCGCGTTGCGCACGGCTGCCCCACGTATCGCCGAAGTGGCCCGCAATGATGGTCTGCAGCACGCCGCCCGTGAAGAACAGCGTCGGCCAGGCCGCCGTGCCGCCGTGATACAGCGCCTGATAGGCGCCGATCAGCATCGCGCAGCCCAGCACGCCGAGCAGCGTGCCGTAGCGCAGCGCGACGACGAGCGGCGCGAACCACAGCCACGGGAAGCCCGTGTGCATCAGGAACGGATCGTCGCGATCGAGCCCGTAGCAGGCCGCGAAGACCACGCCGATGAAAACGATCGTCTCCGCGATGGAAAACGGCCGCGACACCGCGGGCGCGACGAGACGCCGCCACGCGCTCAGGTTGCCGAACGGGTTCGATTGGCGCGGCTTCGCCGCACTGGCGGCGCTTTGCGCGGTGACGGTATTCACAGCCGACTCCTCATCACGTGTCGAATTGCCTGGTTATTGCAGATTGCAGCGGACGAGCGGCGCGGCGACGCGCGACGCTCATGCGTGGCATCAGCCGCGCGTGCGCAGCGGCGACAGCAGGCTGCCGATCAGCGACGACGCCACGCTCGAAAGGCTCGAACGCGTCCAGCCGCTCTTCGAACCCGTCGCGCTCCACACGACCTGACCCGAGGCCACGTCGATCAGCTCGAACGTCACGCCCGCGACGGGCTCGCCGTCCACGCCGACCTTGTAGCGCCACTCTTCCACGGCGCCCGTCAGCACGTACTTGACGCGCTGCTCGCGCGCCCACGCGAGCTTCTTCTCGCCGATATCGCGCTGCGCGGTGTCGAACATCGCGTTAGCCGATGCGTCGACGGGCGCGAGGCGCACGTCGGCGAAACCGTTCGCGCGCAACGCGTTCGCCGCGATGGCAGCCGCACTGCTGCCCGCCGCCGGCGTTTCGGTGAAGTTCGCCATCGTCACGACGGCGACGGCATCCTTCGATGCGAGCGCGGGCGAGCCCGCCTGGGCAATCGTGCCGCACGCGCCCAGCACCAGCGCCGCTGCGGCCGCTGCCGCCACCCATTTGATCAAACGTGACCATCCGTTGATGTTGCTCATCGAACCACTCCTCAGAAATGTCGTTATTCGCCCAGATCGCCGTTGCCGGCATCAGTAGAACCATCGATAGCGCGCACCCAGCACCGTGACGGGCGTGCCGATCTTCGACACGCGCTGATGCTGCAGAAACACTGCGGCATGATCGCCGCCGAACACCGTGCCCGCGATGCCGAGACTCACGTCCGGCCCCCAACCCTGAATCGAGTCGTGCACGATGCCGACGTCGAAGAACGGACGCCATGCATGCGTGTACTGCTCGAGCAATTCGTCGCCGAAGCCGAAAAAGAAGCCGTATTGCGTGTACGTGTCCGGCATGAAATCTTGCGGCGATGCCGGCTGCAAGGCCGTCGGCAGCAGACGCGTCATCAGTGCGTCGGCCTGGCCGCTCGCGCCGTAGCCGCCGTGCGTGATCAGCGCGCGCACCGTGTAGTCCGGATAGTTCGTGCGGATGCGATAGCTGACTTCGCCCGTCGACAGCACGCCGCTGCCGATGTAATTGCGCGCCTGGCTATAGAAGCGGTCCGCCTCGATGCTGCCCGTGAACGTGATGCGCTCCGTCGCGCGATACGTGAAATCGCCGATCAGGTTGTCCTTCATGCCGCCCACGAGCAACGCCTGGTTTTCGTCGGCGACCTGGTTGCGGCCCGCGCGCACGCCGAGCGTCAGCGGCGAGTTGCGGCCGAAGTCGGCGGCGAGGTCGAGCGTGTAGAACGCGGCCGAGCCGACGCGGCGGCCGCCCGTGATCATGAACGACGTGTCGCGCGTGCGACGCTCGCCGTGGATGTTGAGCCAGCGGTCGACAGACGGCACGTTGGTCAGCTGCGTGATGTCCGTCGAATGCTGGAAGTGCTGCACCGCTGTCACGCCGACGAGATATCGCTCGGCCACCTTGCGGCTCGCCGCGAGCGTCGTCTCGACATAATCGAGGGGATGCTCGATGTGATTCTCCACGTCCGCGCCGATGAACTGCGGCCAGTCGAGCGTGGTTTCCGTCACACGCGTATGCAGGTCGGTATCTTCGGGCGCGCCGTCGAGCGCATCGAAGGCCAGTTGCTGCGCGCGGTCCGGCCGGTCGACGGCGATCGTCGCGTCGATGCGGTCGTTGACGGGCAGACGCGAGCGTTCCTGTGCGAGCAGACGCTCCATCGTCGGGATGTCGCTTTCGGCGAGCGCGATGGTCAGCTGCGCATCGACGGGGCGCGACAGCCGCTCGGCGTACTGCTGCGCGAGCCAGCGCTTCGCGAGCGGATTGCTTTCCTTCGACATCGCCCACGCCACGGCCACGTCCTTCGCGACCGCGCCGCGCACGCGCGCATTCACGGGCAAACCGGCGCCGTCCAGCGGCGCGCCGCCGGGCAAGCCGCTTGCCGCGCCGATCATCGTGCGGCGCGCGGCCGCGTTGTCCGCCGATGCCGGTTTCGCCGACATCAGGCTGTCGAGCAGCGCGGCCGACTCGTCGCCCGTCGCGTATTCGGCTGAGAGCGTCACGCGCCGTCCACGCAGGTCTTCGAGCGTCTCGGCGTCCTGCGCGGTGCGGCCGCGCATCGCCGCGCGCTGCGCGCCGTGCAGCTTCACGAGCCGCGCTTCGTCCTGCTGCAACTGCAGCCACACTTTCTTGCGGATCGACCACGCGAGACCGTCGTGGCCCGCCTGCTCCTGCGCGTCGGCATAGGTGAGCAGCCACAGCGGATCGCGCGACATCATCGCCGACTGGCGGCGCAGATATTCGAGCGCGGCGACGGGACGATTCAGGCGCATTTCGGCGGCGGCATACGGCTCCCACAACGCCGAGCTCTGATCGGCGCTGCCACGCCAGCGCTTGAGCGCTTCGCGCAGATCGCCGTCGCTGCCGTAATCGACCAGCGTCCACAGATACGCCGCGCGCAGATCGGAACTCGCGCCGGGCAGATCGACGGCGCGCTTCAGATCGGCGAGCGCCTTCTGCGGCTCGTTGATCAGCCGGTAGTATTCGGCGCGCACGCCGAGCAACGCGGGCGATGCTTCCGCTGCCTTCAGTTCTTCCGGCGAGAGACTCGCGAGCAGAAACGCGATGCGGTCCATCGCCTGCGCGTCGGTGTAATAGAAGATCGCGTCCTGCAATGCGCGCACCGTGTGATCGCGGCGATAGCGCAACTCGGCGACGCGGCCCGCATCGATCGGATACGGATCGTAGAAGTAGGTCATGTCGCCGAGGTCTTCGGGCGTCGCCGCGCCGCTCGCGATCAGATGCCGGTACGCTTCGTTCGCGTCGTCGTCCAGTTGCAGCAGACGCGCGAGTTCCGCGTAGTTGCGCCAGAAGTCTTCGTCGGTGTCCTTTGCGCCCGCGCGCGCCGTCTTCAGCGCAGCCAGCGACGCGCGATAGTCGCCCTGTCGATACAGCACGCTTGCCGTGCGCAGCGCCGCGTTCGCGTCGTTGGGATGACGCGCCTGCACCGCGCGATACGTCGCGAGCGCCTGATCGTCGTGGCCGGCGCGTTCGGCAAGCTGGCCGATGCGCTGGTCGAGCGCGTCGGCGTTCTGCGCACGCGGCAGCGAGCGCAGGAACGCGAGGCCGTCGTCGGGACGGCCGAGACGCTCATACGTGGCGGTCACGTTATCGATCAGCTTCAGATCGCTCGGCGTCGCGCGCGCCTCGTGCACGAGCGCCGTCAGATACGCTTCGTCGTCGTCGAGCATCGGCGCGATGCGCAGCACGTTCTGCCAGCCGACCTGATCGTTCGACAGTTGCGCGTAGTCAAGCCACGACTTCAGCGCGAGCGACGGATCGCGATTCCATTCCGCGACCTGCGCAAGACGCTTGACCCATTCGACAGAACGCGGATCGCGCTGCACCTGCTGCGCGGCGATCTTCTGCGCGCTCGCCAGATCGCCCGATTCGACGAAAGCCTGGAACACGACGTTGGCGACGCTGGGGTCGGAGCGGATCGCGTCGCGGCTCAGGTTGTCCGTGGTTCGGGCGCCTTGCGTGCTGCTCGCGGCTTGCGGCGCTGCCGCTGCTGCTACGCGGATCACGCGCACGCTGCCCTGCTCTTCCCCGGCGGCCGCGCGCATCGCTGCACGCAGACTGACCAGCGCAGCGCCCCGGCCATACGCCACGGGTCCATCCATATACGCATACGCCGCCTGCGCCACGGCACGCACGTGTTCGCCGGGCGGCGACGTGGGCTCGGCCGCCGCGTACTTCGCCAGCAGCTTCGCGTAACGGTCGACGGCATCCGGACGGTTCGCCGCGCGCGCGAGATTGAGCAGCACGACGAGCGTTGCGGGATCGTCGGCGAGCAGGCCGAGATGTGCGTCGGCGGCCGTCAGCGCGTCGTTCAGCAGATTGCCCGACTGCAGCGTGCGGATGCCCGCGACGAAGCAGCGGCGCTGCTCGTCGCGCGTCTGCGCGGCGGCTTCCTGACGGAACCAGGCATCGGCAGCGGCGCGATAGTCGCCGACCTGCAGCGCGTAACGCGTGATCTGCGTGTCCCACTTGTTGCGTCCGTCGGGATCGTTCGCCGACAGCCGCGCGTACAGATGCGCAGCAAGATCGGGCATGCCGACGGCAGCGGAACGCTGCGCGAGCCATTCGAGATCCCGCGGCGCCCACGGCAGCTTCGCAGCCTGCGTGAGACGCGCGCGCAGATTCTCGAGCGCGGGCGCGCGGCGCGGATCGTCTTCGGGAATAGCGAAGGTGCGCTGCTCCGTCACCGACAGACGCAGCATCATCGCGCTGCGCAGCATGTCGTCCGAACCGAGCCTCTCCATGCGTTCGGCGATGCGCCCGGCGTCATCGGTGCGGCCCAGATACAGATACTGCGCGCCCAGCAGCGACAAAAACTCTGCGTTGTCGGGCCGCACTTTCGACCACGCTTCCAGATACGCGACGCTCAGCTCGCTCGGCTTGCCGACGGACGCAACGCGCTGACGCAAGCCGCCGCGCGGCGACACGCCGTACATCGTCGCGACGACCACGCCCGCGAGCGTGTAGATGAGCCACGTCGGAACGATACGGGGACGTTTGTCGTTCGTTTTATCGTTCACAGCGGATCTCGACGGGCTGATAGTGGACTTCGAGGGCGTTGAGCGGGGCCGTGTCGAAACGGACGTAAGCGCCGTCGTGCTTCAGCGGCACCGGGCGGCCCGCGATGCTCGCGCTGCACGTCTGCGCATTCGCAAGCTTCACGAACGGCTCGTAATAGCCGCCGAATTCGAACGACATGCCCTTCCCGTCGCGTTTGAAATCGCGCACGAAGCCGTTCGCCTCGGCGATATACGGGAGTGCGGCCGCCTTCGACAGCGCGCCCGGTTCGTCGAATGACACACGCGCCGCGCCATCCGTGATGTGGATATACGTGCCGTCCGGTCCCGGCGCATAACCCGTCACGCCGCGCGACGCATGCAGGTCGGGCGCTGTCGTCAGCGGCCAGTGCAGTTCGCGCACTTCGCCGTTGCCGCGCACGAGCCAGTCATCCGACTTCGCGTTGGCGCCTTCGCTTTGCACCGAACGCGCGACGGCGAACGAACGCCAGTCGAGCACCTTGTGGGCGTAGTCCGTCATGTGCACGGGCAGCACGGGCTGCTTGAGCACGGCCGCGAAGATCTGGTCGAGCGCGCGCAGCGACGCGACCTTCGTGCCGCTGTACATGTGGTAGTAGATGTCGACCGGCTTGAAGCGGCGCGGTGACTCCGTCATGTCGAACGTTTCGAGCACGCGCGTGAAGCCGTAGAACGGGCCGAGCCAGTCGTTCGTGTAGACGTTCTCGTCCTGGTTCGGCGCATACACCTGAAACGCGCCCGGTCCTTTCCGCACGCCGATGGGCGCGATATTGGTCCAACTGTTCGCGCTCTTCGTGATCACGGTATCGCCGCCGTTCACGTTGTCGACACCGGCCTGATAGGTCTTGCGCACGACGATCGCAGGCGGCTCGCAATTGCCCGGCCACTGCAGGATCGTCACCTTTTTGCCGGCCGGCGCGAGACGCGAATTGATGTAATCGATCGAGCCCGTCACTTCGCGATCGATATTGAACGTGTAGTTCGGAATGTTCAGCGAGAACGCCGTGTCGCCGCCGCCGCGGTCCACGCGCTCGCCCGTCTTCGCGTCGACGTTCTCCCATTCGAACGGATGCGAATACGTGTGCGTGCCGATCGCGACATACGGCAGCGCGAACATCTTGCGCGCGATCTCTTCCAGACGCGGCGAGATCTGCGGATACAGGCCCTTCGGCCCCACCTCGCCTTCGATCACCGACAGCGTCATCGGCACCTTGTAGCGCGTGAAGATCTGCTGATAGAGCGCTTCGCCCGAATAGTCGGCGCCCGGAAATTCCGCACGCGACGCGAAGCCGTCGCCGTCCACGTGCGTCATGAACAGACGCCGGCCGTTTTCGGTGGTGACGCTCGGCGACGGCATCGCCTGCAGGCGCAGCGCCTGACGCAGGAAGTCGATCGGCTGGATCGCCCAGCGCTCCTGGCCGATGCCGTTGAGCGACACGACCGTGTACGGGCTCATCGCGAAGCCGCCCCACGGCGTGATCGCGATCTGGTCGAGCGTCGCTTCGCCGCTCTTCACACGCAATAGCGATCTGCTCGCGCTGCCGACCTGCACGCCCGTCAGATCGCGTGCGCCGAGTTTCGGATCGACTTCGAAGCCGACCATCGGATCGCGCGACACGACTTCGATCCTGTCTGCGAACGGGCCCGCGACGGCCTGCAGATCGAGCGCACGGCCTTCGTCTTCCGCCGCGTCGAAACCGAACTGCCCCATGAACACGATGGGCACATGCGAGGCCATGCGCGCATCGACCCACGTGCGCCACGCGCCGCTGTTGGCCGTCTCATCGCCCTGCAGCCACGCGACGACGCCCGCGTAGCGGTCGGGCGTGATGCCGTCGGGCAACGGCTCGTTGACGTTCGCGTATTCGACGTCGTAGCCGAGATAGTTGAGCGGCGTCGCCAGATCGCGCACGCCGGGCGTTTCGTCGAGCGGCAGGTCTTCCTCGCTGTCCTGCACGATCAGCACCTTGCGCGGCAACACTTCGATCGCGCCGATGCCGACCGCGTTCAGCGACGCATTCGTCACATACGGCGTGACCCCGGCGGCGAGCACTTGCGCCGCCGTCGTGCGCGCGCAGGCGCGGTCGTCGGCGGGACAGGTTTCGATCGAGACGACGGGCACGCCCGTGCTTTGCGTGAAGTTTTTCGCGGCGGCGGCACGCGCATCGCGCTCGCTCGCGGCGATGTTGCCGTTCTGCGCATCGCGCACGAGCGCCGGGCCGATCACTGCGTAGAGCGCATTCGCGTGCGGCAGGGCGGCCTGCAACGCCGCATCGCCGCCGACCACGAGGCGCGCATCGGGATGCGCGGCGCGGATCGCGTCGATCGCCGCGATGGCGGCAGGCGTGTCGAGCAGGAAGCCGCGATAGCCGCGTTTCCACAGCGGCTCGATCTGCGTGGCGACGAATGCGTCGGGCGCGTCCTGCGCGGCGTCGTGCGTGCGCGCGAGCCAGACGGTGTGACGCAGCGGATGCGCGTCCGGATCGAAGTCGCTGGCGGGATCGATCACGACAGCATCGAACGCCTGCAATTCGCCGACGGGCACACGCGAGCCATAGAAAAGCGCGAGATTGACGCGCGGCGCCTCTTTGTCGCCCGCTGCTTGCGCGCGCAACTGTGTGGACGGCTGCTTCTGCGCCTCCGTCTGCGCCTGCGCAGCCACGCCGTGCAGCGCGAACGCCGCCGTCGCGGCGAGTGCAACCACGCGTGCGTGCGCCAGCGCACGCACGAGCAAGCGCGGTTGCGCCATCATCGTGCCGTGCACTGCGCGGCTCACGCCGTGCAACACCCCGTCGAGCGCCGATTGCGCTTCGAATATCGTTTGAATCCCCGCTCGCATACGATTTTTTCTTCGGTTAATTCTTTTTTACCGACCGGCTTTAAAAAACCGGTTTCCCGGGATTTACGTCCCGTCGATCAGCTACGCATAGCCATTTGTCAAATATCGGACAATGCGCGGCACACTTGAGGAAAATCAGCAGACTGGAAAGATCAGAGGATACGAAGCGCTATCTCTGTGAATCGGCGCGCATTTTAGCGCGTTCCACCTCGCTGGGAAGGGGTGTCGCAAAAATATCACGGGACCGAAAACGGCTTAACCGCGTGCTTCGCGAATACGGATTTATGATGAGAAAGGCTCGCAAACGTTTAACCGGATAATCGCGGGCGGATATTTAATTTTCATTATTTTTCAATTCGCGGGCCCCGTATTACAAACTATTTCATGCGCGCCGCGGCCATTTTAAAAGTCCAATTGCCAGATATTGAAAGGCGCGCAAACGATTTCGCAGTTGCAATGCGGTGCAACTCATACTGCGCTGCGTTTATGCGATCATCGGATCCATGAACGATCAACGTTACTGGCGCGATCCGCAGCTGCCGTTCGTCGAAAGCCGGCTCGCTTTCGGCTCGCGCGCGTGCTACGTGCCGCACACGCACGACACGCTGTCTTTGGGAGCAGTCGACAGCGGCCACAGCAACTACGTCTGCGGCGACGATCGCGCGCGCCTCGGTCCGGGCAGTCTCGTGCTGATCCCCGCCACGCGGGTCCACGCGTGCAATCCGGATACGGACAGCGAATGGAGCTATCAGATGCTTCATCTCGACGTCGCATGGGCGAGCGCGGTGCTGCGCGAAAACGGCGGCACGGATGCGCACGAGGTGCTCGCGCGTCCGTCGATCAATCAGGACGGCGGCGCATATCGGCGTTATTGCGCGCTGAACCGGCTGTTGTTCTCGAACGCGGACAGCGCGGAGAAAGAAGCGGCGCTGATTCTCTTCGTCAGCGAGCGTTCCTGGCTCGGCGCGCCACGCGACGTGCCGCCCGTGCCGCGCATCGCCGCCGATCGCCTCAGACGCATCACCGACCTGCTGCACGACGCGTACGGCGAGCGTCTGCCCATCGAACAGCTCGCGCAGATGGCGGGCATGAGCCGCTATGCGTTCATCCGCGCGTTTCGCGCTGCGACGGGGATGGCGCCGCACGCGTATCAGCTCGATCTGCGCATCAACGCAGCGCGCCGCCTGTTGCGCGACGGACGCGCGCTCACGGCCGTCGCGCACGACCTGGGCTTCGCGGATCAGGCGCATTTCCAGCGTGCATTCAAGGAGCGCGTCGCGATGACGCCGGGCGCTTACCGTCGCGCGACGGCTTCGTAGACGCGGCGCCCTGCATCGCATCGCGCACTTTTCTTCACGCACTTTTCTTCAATACCTCAGCGCACCCGTCCCGCAGACTCCCGGCACACACAAAGGAGTCGCGATGGGTCTTTCTCTTCAGCAATTCGCCATGGTCGCGGGTGCGCATCTGCTTGCCCTGCTCAGCCCCGGCCCGGATTTCTTCCTGATCGCACGCAGCGCGCTGCTGCGCGGATGGCGCAAGACGGGCGCCGTCTGCTTCGGCATCGCGTGCGCGAACGGCGTGTTCATCGCGCTCGCGTTGGGCGGCGTGGCGGCCCTGCATCGGCATGGCATCGCGTTCGCGCTCGTGCAGGCAGCGGGCTGTGCGTACCTGCTCTATCTTGGCGGCCTGATGCTTCGGCATGCAAAGGCGGCCTCGATCGCCGCGCGGGTCCAGGCTGGCTCTTCAGGGCCAAGTTCGAGCGCGTGGCTCACGCGCTTCGCGACAGGCTTCGCCTCCGCGATTCTCAATCCGAAGAACGCGCTTTTCTACGCGAGCCTGTTCGCATTGCTCGCGGCACGCGACGCGCCCTTCGGCGCGCAGATCGTCTACGGTGTATGGATGTTCGCGGCCGTGTTCGGCTGGGATCTGCTGGTGGCGAGGGGCATCGGGCACCCCGCCGTGGTCGTGCGCTTCACGCGCCATAGCGCGTGGATCGAGCGGATCACGGGCGTCGTGCTGCTCACGATCGCCGCGAGCGTGCTGGCGATGCTCGTGCGCGACTGGCTATAAAGCTACATACATCTATTCTTCTTTATGTCGCCGATATCGGGTTCCGGCGGCGTCCGTGTCGACAGGCATGGGTGTTGCTCCATGCGGTGACGGCGGCGCCTGTGTCTGCCGACGCGGTTTCCGCGCCCGTGGATCGGTCATTGCATCGATCCGTTCAGCCATTCATCGATGGAGGATTCCATGCTTCGATACGCTGCCATCTTCTTCGTCATCGCCATCATCGCGGCCGTCTTCGGATTCGGCGGCATTGCCGCGGGCGCTGCCGAAATAGCGAAGGTGCTGTTCTTTATCTTTATCGTGATCTTTCTCGTCACGCTGCTCATGGGCGTGATCCGGCGCTGACGCTGCATGCGGGTCCATCCCGGCCTTGCAAGCGGGCGTGCAGTTTGTCGCGCGTCCGCTTGCAAAAACTGCTGCCGCAGCAGTTGTCAGATAGGGATCAGACAGCGATCAGACGCCTGTACGCGACTCGAGTGCGCTAAGCGCTTCATCGAGCCTTCTTGCCCGCCTTTGTTGCGCGGGAATGCGCGCGGCGGCCGTCACGTCGTCGACGCGCTTGCGCCAGTACGACAGCGGCAGATGATCCGTTCCTGAGATGCGCGCCAGCACATGCTCGAGATGCTCGATATCCGATTCAAGCTGATGATGATTCATGCGTTTCCCCGATCGCACCGTTCGCGCGGATCGACAGCGATGTCGTCGCGGCGGCGTCGAATTGCCATGCCCTGAAAGCGGCCAGCCTGCGCTTGCCCCGCTGGCTCTCGAAACAGACGCGCCTGCGCTTGCGCCCGTCGGACGTTCATATGACATCAGGGAAAAACGGCCCGCAAGCCCGCCGTTGCATATAGGAGAAACAACGGGAGAATGATCCCGTGTTTCACGCGTTTGTAAAACTGTCGCCCTCTCGGGCGAGCCGCGGGGCATCCTGGCTGAGGCTGTAGTTGAGGAATCCGAGGATCAGCCGCACCATTTCGTCTTCGAATGCGTCGGTGCCGAAATAATGTGGACGCTCCAGCGCCGTGGCGAGCAGCACGCCGGAGATCGCGCGAAACAGCACGAAGCGCGCTTCGTCATTGCCGATCCTTTTGCCGAGATCCGGGTTCTCGCGATTCAAGGTGCCCGAAATCAGTCCGAAGTAGCGCAGCATCCCCTGGCCAAGCGGCGAGTCGGGCGCGGCTGCCGCCCACTCGGCGCGCAGGATGCCGTACAGGCGCGGACGGTCGCCGACGAACGCCGCGACCACGCGGATCATGCGGCGCGCATTGAGCCCCGTGCCGAACGGCGCCGGCTGCACGAGCGCCTCGTTCATCATCGCCGTCAGGCGATCCAGTTCGCGTCGCGCGAGCGCTTCGATCAGGCCTTCCTTGTTCGGAAAGTACTGATAGATCGCCCCGATGCTGAAGCCTGCCGTATCGGCGACGCGCTGTGTCGTCAGCCCCGCCTTTCCATGCGCTTCGAGCGTGCGGGCAGCGGCTTCCATGATGCTGTCGAGCGCGAATTCGGCGCGCGCCTGCTTGGGCCGCCGACGCGACGTGGGAGTCGTGGGCAAAGAAGCTCCGTGAATGAATGAAGGTTGATTGTTGAGTGCGCAACATCATGGCGCATCAAACGTTGACGCACGCAGTGTGCATCAATGACGGCGATTGCGGAATGGTGGGAAACTTCAGCGCGCCCCCGTCGAGCGAGGTTATCACGCGTTTGGCCCGCGAACGCGCCCCGTTCCGCGGCGCGCCGCTCGCGCCGGACGGTCGATCAGACCGAGATCGAGTTCCTCCCAGAGGAAGCGCTGCAGCGCGTCGATGGCCGATTCCTGCGCGCCCGCCGCGCGCCGCACGAACAGGCCGAGGTCGGCGGCGGGCGGCTCGGGCAAGCCATCGGCGGCGCCGAGCACGCGCATCGTGTCGTAGCGGATATTGCCGTCGAGCAGCACCGATACGCCCAGCCCCGCCTCCACGGCCGACTGCACGGCAGGCAGGCTCGTGCTCGTACAGACGACGCGCCACGCGATACCCGCGCGCCGCAGGATCGTCAGCACCTGCTGCTGCCACAGACACGCGCCGCCGAACGCAACGAGCGGCAAGGGCGCATCGGCATCAGCCAGATAGCCACGCGCGCCGACCCAGAACAGCGGCTGCGTCCAGGCGGCGAGCGGGGTCGCGTCGACCATCGCGGGATCGCCGACGAGCACGTCGAGCGCGCCGTCGGCAAGGCGCTGCGACAGCGCCGCGCTGGCATCGACGACGATCTCCAGCGCGACCTGCGGATGCGCGGCCGAGAAGCGCCGCAAGGCACGCGGCAGACGCCCGACGGCCACGTCTTCGAGCATGCCGAGCCGCACGGTGCCCGCCACGTCACCCACTTCCAGCGCGCGGCGCGCGTCCTCACCGGCGCCGAGGATCGCGTGCGCATACGGCAGCAGCCGGTGCCCGGCGTCCGTCAGCCGCACGCCGCGCGGCGAGCGGTCCAGCAGGCGCTGGCCGATGTCCTCTTCGAGGCGGCGCAACTGCATGCTGACGGCGGCCTGCGTGCGCGCCAGTCGCACGGCCGCCGCACTGACGGCGCCCGTTTCGGCGACCGTCACGAAGGTTCGAAGGAGGCTGCTGTCGAAGTCGCGCATTATTAAGAATCCTGATATCGGCATAAGCATTATTAGCTTATCTTAACGCCCGCTTCGCCGATATGATGGTCGTTCCTCGCCCGTTGTGCGCCGCTGTGCGCCGCCATCCCGACACATCCATCCCGACACATGAAAGACTCGACGCTAGCCGATCCCCTCACCTTCGACGCCACCGCGACGCCCGCCGCGCCGAAACGCCACGTCGGCGTGGCCGCGCTGCTCGGCCTGATGTCGATGTCGTGCGTGCAGTTCGGCGCCGCGCTGTCCGCGCCGACGATGGACGCGTTCGGCGCCTTCAGCACGACATGGCTGCGGCTCGCGTGGGCGGCCGTCATTCTTGCCATCGTGGTGCGTCCCAGACTGCGCAGCTATTCGCGGGCGCACTGGCTGGCCGCAGGTGTGCTCGGCGTCGCGATGGCGGGCATGACCTTGTGCTTCTTCTCGGCAATCGAGCGCATCCCGCTCGGCCTCGCCGTCGCGATCGACTTTCTCGGCCCGCTGACGGTCGCGACGCTCGGCGTGCGGCGTCTGCGCGCGTTGCTGTGGCCGTTGCTCGCAGTGGCGGGCGTGCTGCTGCTCGCGCGCGATCGCGCGGGCTGGATCGGCGACCCCGTCGGCATGCTGCTTGCCGCGGGCGCCGCGTGCGGCTGGGGCAGCTACATCGTGCTGATGAAGAAGACGGGGGCGCTGTTCGATGGGCTCGAAGGGCTTTCCGTGTCGCTGATCGCGGCGGCGCTCGTCGCGACGCCGTTCGGCCTTATCGAGCATGGCGTGCATATCGCGCCGATGCAGTTTGCCGCGACGGCAGGCCTCGCCGTGCTCGTGCCGCTTTTGCCGTACGCGCTGGAAATGATTGCGCTGCGCCACATGCCCGCGGCGTCGTTCGGCATTCTGATGAGCGTCGAACCGGCCATCGGCGCGCTCGCGGGCTTTGTCGTGCTGCATCAGCCGATGACAGCGCTGCAGCTGGCGGGAACGCTGTTCGTCGTGTGTGCGAGCGTCGGTGTAATCGTCACGTCGAAATGAAGGCTGCCGCCGGGTCCGAATGATGCGCGGTGTCGGGCGTCTAGAATCGAACCGACACATCGACTGAACGCACCCCGCCCCACGAGGATTCCATCATGACCGACGACGAACGCGCCATCCGCCAATTGATCGATACCTGGCTCGCCGCCAGCAAGGCCGGCGACACGGCCACCGTGCTGAGCCTGGTGACCGACGACGTCATTTTCATGGTGCCCGGCCAGAAACCGTTCGGCAAAGCCGCCTTCATGGCGGCGTCCGAGGGCCAGAAGAACATTTCAATCGACGGCAAAAGCGAGATTCTCGAGCTTCAGGTGCTGGGCGACTGGGCCTTCCTGCGCTCGCACCTCGACATCTCCCTCACGCCGAAGGACGGCTCCGCGCCGCCGATGCGCCTCGCCGGCAACACGATGACGATTCTGCGCAAGGAAACCGATGGCCGCTGGCTGCTCGCGCGCGACGCCAATCTTCTCGTTCCGCAGTCCGTTCCGCAGTCGTAATGCGCGTCACTTCTCCCAAGGCGTGCTGCTGTCCGCGGCGCGTTTGCCGTATCGGTCGAGCGCTTGCCTGACGATGTCGCGTGCAATCGCACCTTCGTCGGCCAGCGCCTTCAACGCGGCAATCGCAATCGACGCGCGATCCACCTCGAAGAACGCCCGCAGCGCCGCACGCGTGTCGCTGCGCCCGAAGCCGTCGGTGCCGAGCGTCACGTAGCGACGCGGCACGTACGCGCGGATCAGTTCGGGCACGGCGCGCACGTAATCCGTCGCGGCGATCACCGGGCCTCGCGATGCAGCGAGCGCGGACCTCACATAAGGCTGCGCGTCCCGGTCATCGTCGAACAGGCGCCCGGCACGTTCCGCTGCGACGCCGTCGCGATGCAACTCGGTGAAGCTCGTCACGCTCCACACGGATGCTTCGATACTCCAGTCTTCCTTCAGCATGCGCGCGGCCGCCTGCACTTCGCCGAGAATCGCGCCCGAGCCGAGTAACTGGACCCGTGCCGCTTCCAGCGATGCTTCATCGAGCGGATACATACCCTTCAGCACGCCCTCGCGCACCTTCTCGACCGGCATGGCAGCGGGCAACGAAGGCTGCGCGTAGTTCTCGTTCGTGACGGTCATGTAATAGAACACGTCGCGCTGACGTTCGATCATCTCGTGCATGCCTTCGTCGACGATCATCGCCACTTCATAGGCGAACGCGGGATCGTACGCGCGGCAGTTCGGCACCGTCGAAGCCGCCAGATGACTGGTGCCGTCCTGATGCTGCAAGCCTTCGCCGCCAAGTGTGGTCTTGCCCGCTGTCGCGCCGATCAGGAAGCCACGCGCGCGCTGGTCCGCGGCCGCCCAGATCAGGTCGCCGATACGCTGGAAGCCGAACATCGAGTAGTAGATGTAGAACGGCAGCATGGGCAGATCGTGCACGCTGTACGACGTCGCGGCAGCAATCCACGACGACACCGCGCCCGCTTCCGAAATACCTTCCTCGAGAATCTGGCCGGTTGTGTCCTCGCGGTAGTACAGCATCGAGCCCATGTCTTCCGGCTCGTACAGCTGGCCGAGCGGCGAATAGATGCCAACCTGGCGGAACAGGTTCGCCATGCCGAAGGTGCGCGCCTCGTCGGCGACGACGGGCACGACGCGCGGTCCGAGCGACGCGTCCTTCAACAGGCTGCCGAGCATGCGCACGACGGCCATCGTCGTCGACATCTCCTTGCCATTCGCGTCGAGTGCGAATTGCCCCCAGGATGGCAATGCAGGCACGGTCGGTGTCTGCGATGCCGCTGTCCGCCTTCTGGGCAGATAGCCTCCGAGGGCAGCCCGGCGTGCATGCAGGTACTGCATTTCCGGGCTGTTTCTGGCTGGCTTGTAGAACTTGAGCTGCTCGACGTCTTCATCCGATAACGGCAGACGAAAGCGGTCGCGAAACGCCTTCAGCTGCTCGACGTCGAGCTTCTTCTGCTGATGCGTCGTCATGCGGCCCTGGCCGATCGAGCCCATGCCGAAGCCCTTCATCGTCTTCGCGAGAATCACGGTGGGCTGGCCGCTGTGCTTGAGCGCGCGGTCGTACGCTGCGTGCAGCTTGCGCACGTCGTGGCCGCCGCGCCGCAAGCGGTCGATGTCGTCGTTGCTCAGATGCGCGGCGAGCGCGGCCAGCTCCGGGTTTTGTCCGAAGAAGCGCTCGCGGTTGTACGCGCCGTCATTGGCCGAGAAGGTCTGGAACTGGCCGTCTACCGTGTGCGCGAACGCGCGCAACAGTGCGCCCGTGCGGTCGCGCGCAAACAGCGCATCCCAGTCCGAACCCCACAGGACCTTGATCACATTCCAGCCGGCGCCCGTGAACTGCGCTTCGAGTTCGTCGATGATGCGGCCGTTACTGCGCACCGGGCCATCGAGCCGCTGCAGATTGCAATTGATCACGAACACGAGATTGTCGAGCCCTTCGCGCGCCGCCAGCGACAATGCGCCGATCGATTCCGGCTCGTCCATCTCGCCGTCGCCGAAGAAGCCCCACACCTTGCGGCCTTCCGTCTTCAGCAGGCCGCGATTCTGCAGATATCGCATGAAGCGCGCCTGGTAGATCGCGTTGATAGGCCCGATGCCCATCGACCCCGTCGGGAACTGCCAGAAGTCCGGCATCAGCCACGGATGCGGATACGAACACAAGCCCGGCCCGGCGATCTCGCGTCGATAGTGTTCGAGATGCGTCTCGTCGAGAAAGCCTTCGAGGAACGCGCGCGCATACACGCCCGGCGACGAATGCGGCTGAAAGTAGACGAGATCGCCACCGTGGCCATCTCGCGTGTTGCCCGCGGCGCGGAAGAAATGATTGAAGCCGACTTCGAACAGATCGGCGGCAGACGCGTAGCTCGCGATATGGCCGCCGAGTTCGCCGTATGCGCGGTTGGCGCGCACCACCATCGCGAGCGCGTTCCAGCGCAACGCGGCCGCGAGCTTTTCTTCGGTGTCGGGATCGCCGGGATACGGCGGCTGCTGATCGACGGAAATCGTATTCGCGTACGGCGTGACGTTCGCGCGCGCCGTCGCCACGCCGTTGCCCAGCGCGTGCGCCGCCAGCCGGTCGAACAGGTACTGCGCGCGCTCCAGCCCGACATGCTGGACGACACCGTCCAGCGCGGCGAGCCATTCGGCCGTCTCTTGTGGATCGCTGTCGATGCGAGCTTGCGTGAGGGCAAGCACGGGGCGGGCACCGCTCGATAAGTCCGTCATGGCGCAACTCCGGCTGAAAAACGTAGGTGAAAAGCGACTCGAAAACGTCTAACCAGCTTACCCATGCATCCACAAAATGTGCGTCTCTTTTGCACGTCACGACGCTTTCGGATAGTGTATTTATTCCGATAAATCGGCCTTACATGGAATGTTTACACTATGACCTCCGAAGCCCGATCTGCGGCGGCTGCGCGGCGCCTCGACCGCATCGACATCGCGATTCTCCAGCAGCTTCAGCAGAACGCGCGCATCACGAACGCGGAGCTGGCGCGCGCCGTCAACCTGTCGCCGACGCCCTGCTTCAACCGTGTGCGCGCCCTCGAAAAACTCGGTCTGTTCCGTCAGCAGGTCACGCTGCTCGACGCCGAAGCGCTTGGGCTGCGCATCAACGTATTCATTCAGGTGAGCCTCGAAAAGCAGGTCGAAGATGCGCTGCGGCGCTTCGAGCAGGAAGTCGGCGAGCGTCCCGAGGTGATGGAGTGCTATCTGATGACGGGCGACGCCGACTATCTGCTGCGCGTTGTCGTGCCCGACATGCAAGGCCTCGAACGGTTCATCGTGCAATGGCTCACGAAGATCCCGGGCGTGTCGAATATCCGCTCGAGCTTCGCGCTCAAGCAGGTGCGCTACAAGACCGCGTTGCCGCTGCCTGTCGCGGGTCTTACGCTTGCCTCGGACGACGATGCGCCGCGCGAGTGGGCGTAATCCGCATTGCCGACGCACGCCTTAGCGCGGCGCAGGCGTCACGCGTTCGCGCAGTTCGCGGCGGATGACCTTGCCCGTCGCCGTCATCGGCAATGCGTCGACGAAATGGATCGTGCGTGGATATTCGTGCGCGGCGAGATGCGTCTTCACATGCTGCTGCAGCGTCTGCACGAGCGCGTCGCTCGCCTCGTAGCCGGGATTCAGCACGACGAACGCGGTGACGATCTCGGTGCGCTGCGCGTCGGGCGCGCCGACCACGGCCGCCATGCGCACGGCGGGATGACGCAGCAGGCAATCCTCGATGGGTGCCGGGCCGATCCGGTAGCCGGCGCTCGTGATCACGTCGTCGTCGCGGCCGACGAAACGTATGAAGCCATCCGCGTCCATCAGGCCCATGTCGCCCGTCAGCAGCCAGTCGCCGCGAAACTTGTCGCGCGTGGCGGCTTCGTTGCGCCAGTAGCCGAGGAACATCACGGGGTCGGGCGCGTGGATCGCGATATTGCCGGGTTCGCCGCGCGGCACCGTGTGCCCTGCGTCGTCGACGATCGCCACGCGATGGCCCGGCACGACCTTGCCGATCGAGCCGAAGCACGGCTCGAACAGCGTCGCGCACGACGACACGACCACGTTGCATTCCGTCTGCCCGTAAAACTCGTTGATGGTCACGCCGAGCGCGCGCCGTCCCCATTCGATCAGTTCCGCGCCGAGCGATTCGCCGCCGCTCGCGACGGCGCGCAGCGACAGCCGCCACCTCTCGGGATGCTCGACGGCGCGCATCATCTTCAAGGCCGTTGGCGGCAGGAACGCGTGCGTGACGGCGTGGCGCTGCATCAGATCGAACGCAGCCTCGCCGTCGAACTTTTCGAAGCGCCGCGCCAGCACGGTCACGCCGTGATGCCATGCGGGCAGCAGCACATCGAACAAGCCGCCGATCCATGCCCAGTCGGCGGGCGTCCACATCAGATGTGCGTTATCCGGAAAGAACGCCTGCGGCATCTCCACGCCGGGCAGATGGCCGAGCAGCACGCGATGCGCGTGCAGCGCGCCCTTCGGCTTGCCCGTCGTGCCGGACGTGTAGATGATGACGGCGGGATCGTCGGCGGAAGTGGGTTCGGCTTCGAAGGCAGCGGGCGCATCGTCGAGCGCGGACCAGAACGATTCGAGTTGCAATGCGCTGTCCGCGCGCTCGATGTCGACGCAGAAGATCGTGCGCAATCCGGGAAGGCTCGCGCGCACCGACGCAATTTTCCGCGCGCCGCCCAGGTCCGTGACGAGCGCGACGGCGCCGCTGTCGGACAGGCGATATTCGAGCGCGTCGGGGCCGAACAGCGCGAAGAGCGGCACGGCGATCGCGCCGCATTTGTAGACGGCGAGATGCGCGAGCGCCGTCTCCACCGATTGCGCGAGAAAGATGCCGACGCGATCGCCCTTCTTCACGCCGCGCTCGCGCAGCGCGTTGGCGAAGCGGTCCGACATCGACTTGAGTTCGTCGAAGGTGTAGCGCGTCGCCTCGCCTTCGCGCGTTTCGCAGATCAGCGCAACACGGCCGCTGCCATCGGCCCACTTGTCACAGACATCGATACCGATGTTGTAGTGCGGCGGAATGCGCCATTCAAATGCGGCGACGAGGCTGTCATAGGTGTCGGCGGCGGGAAGCATCCATGTCTCCTTGCGAGTCCTTGTTGGTATCTGCTGCCTGTCATGCTACTCCGCCGCCAAAGCCACGGGCGCTCGACGAAGTCCCTGCACGCCGTGCGCGCATCGGAAAGGGTAATGTAATGCCATGCGCGCTTCGTCGCGGTCGCGGCAACCTGAATCCCGCCACAGTTTTTTTCAGTTGCCGTTGCGGCCCTTGCCCGCGACAATGCCCCAACTGTGGGAGGAATATGAAGAAGTGCATTCTGCTTGCCGGAATCGGCGTGCTCGCCGCGTGCACGGCGGTATCGGGCGTAGACAGGAAGCAGAACGGCTACCTCTCGGTCACGAGCCGCGGACGCACCAGCTTCGCGTCATGGAACAGCGTCCGCAACGCGGGACTCAAGCACGCCAACGCGTATTGCCGCGACCAGCAAAAGCAGATGCACACCGTCGAGATTCACACGAACGGCGTGCGCAGTGCAGGCAATCAGACGGTCGAAGTGGTATTCGAGTGCTTTTGATGTGATTTTCGAACGGCGGCGATCAGCGCGCCTCGGCGCCGGGTTCGTCCACGACCGTATCGCCAAAATGGCTCGCGACGAAAGCGCGCATGGCGGCGATCAGTGCGGTGGCGCCGACCTGTTCGATGGTGCCCGCGCCGGCGGGAACGGAACCCGTCCATGACGCGTGGTCGCCCGCTGCGGCCGGCACGAGATGGATTCTCGCCCGTTCGATGATCGGGCCGCACTGGGCCCAGTCCGTCGACGGCGCAAAGGCCGCTTCGAGCGCGCGCGCGGGATCGCCGTCGCAGGCGGGCTCTTCGATCCAGCAGAAGCCGTCGTCGACGTGCGGCTTCGGCAGATTGTCCGCTCGTGCAACCCAGTAATCGAGTAATGCGCCTTCCAGATCTGCAACTCTCATCTCTGCTCCTCGTGGAGATCGTATGTGCCGAACGCAGCACTGATTGTGCATCAAGTTCGTGTCGCGCTTTATGACGTGGTTTATGACGTGGTATCTGTCGTGAGCGATGGCGCCGCGCATGCCGTGCGCGGCGTGTTCCGTCAACTGAATCGACACGGGGCATCCATGACTTTCCACTTCCAGCTCATTGCGCGCCGCGGCGGCACCTGCAAGCCGCTGTTCCTGGCGCTGACCGGCATGCTTGCGACTGCGGGCCCGGCGCACGCCGCGCCCCATATTTCGGGAAATGCGATGGCCGTCTCTCACAGGATGATCATCATCGACGCGCAAGGCGACTCCACGATGTGGGGCTATCAGACGTCGGGCGGCTTCACGAAGTCCTGGCAGTCGCCGAACAATCCGCCCGCGTTGCTTCAGGCCGCGCTGCAGGCGCGCTTCGGTGCGCATGTCATCGTACAGAACAACGGCGTGCCGGGCGCGACGCTCATCGATCGCGAGCGGGGCATCAATGGTTACGGACTGCCGTACTCACAATGGGTGACGGCGTCGCCGGCGCATATCGTGATCGTCAACTTCGCGCTCAACGATGCCGACAATCACGTGAAGGAACCGCCCGCTGCGTTTCGCGCGCACCTGATGCGCTTCATCGAGGAATCGCGCGGAGCAGGACGCATCGTCGTGCTCGAAGAACCCAATCCCGTCGATTACGCGGTGAACAGGACGATCGTGCCGCAATACGTGGCTGTCGTCGATGAACTGGCGAAACACTATGGGCTCGCGCTCGTCCGGCAATACGCCGCGATCGGCGCGATGCACGACTGGCGTTCGCTGTTGATCGACGGCGTGCATCCCACCGATGCGCTTTACCGGCTCAAGGCCGAGCGGCAACGCGAGGTGATCGAGCCGATCGTGGCGAAGCTGATCGATTAATCAATGCGGCGCGCGACGCCGCATGCTCATTCGCCCACTGAAAACGTCTGTTGAGAAGCGACGAGCTTCGGAGGCGGCTCGCATCCGCAGATGCACAGATCGTCGCTCAATGCGGCGTGCCGGCCGTCGGGCGCCGTCATCGCCTCGCGCGGACCGTCGCACTGGATCTTGCCCACCGTATTGCACGCGGGACACATCACGCTGTCGCCTTCATGCGCGACATCGCGGCCTGTGACCTGAATCGTGGTGGATACGGCTTGCACCGTGCCGTTCGCCGTCGTCGTGTCGCCGTTCAGGATCAGATAGCGCTTCATGATGTGCTCGCCGGATGAATTCGCGGATTCTACAAAAGATCGGTGAATTAACCAATCGGGCCGATTTAAAGGTTAATTAAATCGATTTCTTTATGCGATCGGCATTCGGCAAATTGCTTTAGTCATTGTCGTTTCAATGCTTTTCGTGAAGTGTTGATCGGTGAGCGCTCGCGAGGTCTCGTGAGCCGTTGACCCTTTTTGACAACGTGAATCGGTGCTCTCCATAGAATCGCGCTGGCTGATGTCGACGTGACGTCGGCATCGAATCATTGCAGTCCAGCAGCAATCAGGAGCACGCTTTTTCATGCAGGAACTCATCAACGATCGCGGCACGCAATACGCACGGCGCGCACTCTGCACACTCCGCCGCGGAAATCGACCATTCGATCATGCCGAGGGCTTCAGTTGTTTCAATACCGTTGCACGATTGATCGCGGGGACAGTCTCCACTCGCGTTCAGATGCCATGCACGAACGGATGAAGACAGGCATGGCAAAGGGATTACTGGCGACGATGTTCGTGTGGGTGATCGGCGTGGAACTCGTCGCGTGGTGGTGCCTGGACATGAGTGAGCTCGGCGGCAAAGAATTCTGGCCGGTCGTGCTGTGGGCGGTGACGCCGTTCTCGATTCTCGCGGGCACCTTCGTCGGCTGTCTCGTTCGTTCAGGGCGGCTCGGGAAACGCGGCCATTCCTGAAGCACCCGAAAGCAAACTGGCATGGGCGCCAGAGTCCTGCTATAATGCGCCTCCCGCCGGAGAGATGGATGAGCGGTTTAAGTCGCACGCCTGGAAAGCGTGTATAGGTTAATAGCCTATCGGGGGTTCGAATCCCCCTCTCTCCGCCAGAAAAAATGTAAAAACCCCGTACAGTCAATGACTTACGGGGTTTTTGTTTTTCTCGGCCCATCAATTAGCCCATCATTGAGCACGAGCTCTTGGACTCAACCCGACGCTTCGCTGGCGCTCTCCCAACGTGCCGGAATGTTCAGGAAAAAGCCATCGCGCTAGAATCGTTTATAAGGACTACAGGCGAGGCTTCCCCCGGTAGTCGGCGGCGACATTGACGAGCCCGTCCGGGAGGACCCGGCGAGCGTGCGTCATCGCAGACTACGAGGTTGTGCGTGGAGGAACGCGCGATGAAAGCTTGGGAAAATGATTCGTGTGCGACGGTGCAGGCGTGCTTTTCTATATATCCGGTCGCGGTTGCTGCGGCATTGTGGTGTGGTGTCTCGCCCGATGAAGTCGATGAAGAGTTGCGGCGTGCGGTCCCTGTTGGACAGGGAAATGCTCTTGCGCGCGCCACCTTGCGGCATCCGTACCTGAAGTGTCTGGAGCCCCGCATTCGCGCCATTCACGCCGCGATTGACGGCGGAGAGTTGCTTTCATGCCGGGAAGATGGCCGCCCTGTAAACGGTGAGCATGTCGCGTATGAACGTCGGCACGTGTACGGCCAGCATCTGAAAGAATGGGCAAAGTCCATTGCGCCTAGTGAGCGCCCCGCATTCCTCTTTGATGATGTAGAGCGTGGCATTCACGCAGCCATCACGCAGGAGGCGTATCAAGCCCTCAAGGCGGCGCACGACGGGAAAGAGCAGAAGCTGATCCGAGCCAATGAACGCATCCGGGAACTCGGAGAAGAGAAGGCTCGCATCGAAGCCGAGTGCAATTCGCTGAAAGGCATGGTGGATCGTATGAGCGCGCAACTAAAAAGCGCTCCGCCGGGTGAACGCTCGGAAACGACCTATCTCAATATTGTTGCGGGGCTGGTGCGCCTGTTGACGCCTTCTCATGTACAAGACCTCGCGGGCGCACGCTATGAAAGCCAAGCTGGCGTCATACAGGCGTTACTCTCTGCGTTTCCATCGACGCCGGGTATTTCGCAAAGGACGCTGGAAGAAAGATTCGCGGCAGCGAATCGGAGTATCGACGCATCCTGATGCGATCACCGCAGTCGCGGTAGCTCACGCCGCAACTGCGGTGTATTCCGCTGCGCATTCCGCTTGAATTGAGCCCATGCCGTGCTATTCCGGCGCGCGCCTCACTCTTTGAGGTGAACACATGGCTGATCGAACCATCCCCATTCTGATTCCCCGTTCTCGCGTCTCGGAGATAACCGGACTTCAGCGCAGCGCCCTTTATGACCGTATTGCGCGCGGCGACTTCCCGAAGCCCGTCACGATCGGCAGCGCAGCCGTGCGTTGGGTCGAGGCTGAAGTTATCGGTTGGGTGCAGCGGCAGATCGACGCCAGCCGCGCTCAGTCCAGTAGCAAGTAATGGACGCCGCAAACGGTCAATCGCAGACCGCGCCGCCCGATGACGCCGAAGCGCTGGCGGCGGCGCGCGCCGAATTCTGGGCGCGGTGGCGCGGAGAGCTTCCTTCTTTCGCTGAGTCGCGCTGTGTTGCTGCTCGATCGGTCGAAAGCAATGCGGCCGTCACAGGTACGACGCGCAATCCGCCGGCCGCGCTTGCCGCGAGTGGCGCGCGCCGCCGCAAAGCGGAAGCGCTACTCGCTCGCTTTGAACATCTCATAGAAAAGGAACTGGCCCGCTGCGAGCGCTGCATGACGCCGGATGAATGGCGCGAGCATCGCGAATGGATCGAGGAGTACGCGCGCGGCTCGCTGTGGGAGGCACTGGGGCATCGTTCCCACAAGGGGATGCTATGAGAAGCGAAAGCGATAAGGAGGCCGACTTGACGCGTGCCGCCGCTCTGATCGAGTTGAACGACAACCGCTGCGAACAGATTGAGCGCGGTCGCCAGCGTGCCGAACAGGGCGCGCGGTTAGCGACGGAGAAGATCGCTAGTGCGAAGATTACAGCGAGCAAGGCGAACGGCGGTGCAATGCCGGACAGACATCCGGCAGAAGAGGCCGCCGCCGTCCTGCTTCAGTGTGCGGCGGACGTGAAGCCGCAGCCTGTTACATGGCTGTGGCCGGACTGGCTTCCTGCGGGCAAGCTCACGATCCTCGCAGGCGCGGCGGGAACCGGCAAGACCACGCTCGCGCTCAACCTTGCCGCCGTCGTGTCTCGCGGCGGCGCGTGGCCAGACGGAAGCACCTGCACACACCCCGGCCACGTGCTGATGTGGAGTAGCGAGGACGACATAGGAGATACGCTGGTGCCGCGTCTGATGGCTGGCGACGCCAACCGCTCAACAGTTCACTTCGTGCGCAGCGTCGCGAAGACGGACGGCGAGTTGGTGCCGTTCGATCCGACGCGCGATATGCCGCTGTTGAGTGAGCGCATGGCGAACATGCGCGGGGTGCGCCTGCTGATCGTCGATCCGGTGATGAGCGCAGTTGGCGGCGACGCGCACCGTGCCAATGATGTGCGCCGCGACCTGCAACCGCTGGTTGACCTGGCCACGCGTCACGGCTGCGCCGTGATCGGCATTTCTCACTTCGCCAAGGGATCGGGCGGCAAGTCTCCGGTGGAGCGCGTAATCGGCTCTCAGGCGTTCGGCGCGCTCGCCCGCATGGTGCTGGTCACGGTGAAGGAGGAAGGCGCTGAGCGCCGTATTTTGGCCCGCGCCAAATCCAATATTGCGCCCGATGATGGCGGCTTTACTTATGCGCTGGAACGCGTCGAGGTCGCGCCGGGTATCCGCACGAACGCCGTGATGTGGGGCGAACGGATCGAGGGCAGCGCGCGCGATATCTTGGGCGAGGTCGAACAGGACGACGACGAACGCCGGAGCTTGCGCGACGAGGCGCGGGAATTCCTGGCTGGCCTGCTGGCGAGCGGCCCGCTCGATGCGCGCTCTATCAGGAACGATGCGGAAGGGGCTGGGTATAGCTGGTCCACGATCTTTCGCGCCGCGCACGAGCTTGGCGTCGAAAAGGAAAAGGCTGGTATGAAAGGCGGCTGGCGCTGGGCGTTGCCAAAGATTTGAGGCGGCGAAGATTTCCCGACGATTCCCGGACTCTCTGGCGTGAAATCTTCGGGATGTCGTGAAATCTTCGGTAGCGGCGAGGGTTTGCGGTCTGCCCCTTTGGGGCGGTCTACCGAAGATTTCAGCGATACGGAATTGGAACCTTCAGAGAATAACGCGCCGCCAGACGACGATGGTCGCGCGAAGGATTCGGTCTGAGCGCCGCCGTCCTAGGAGTCTCCCTATGGATGCGAACGCGGAGCTCTGGCCGCGCGAGCGCTTCGACGCGACCATGTCGCGCGCGGTGCGAGGGCCATAGCTGATGCACGGAAGAATTTGAGGACTGGAGGGTGTGACATGGCAACCAGACAGAAGCAGAAGCCCATGAAGCCGAACGCGATGGAGCGCGATCCTGACACGGTGACGATCATGGACCCGCGCTACACGGACCCGGTAAAACGCGGCGCGATGCTCGCAGCGAGCCCTCTCATGCGCGGCGCGGTGACAGGGCGCAAGTACAGCGAAGGGATATTCGGCGAGGACACGGACCTGACCGCGTACCTGGCTGAGCTCCGGGTGCTATCCCAGACCGTCCAGAATGGCGACATGACGGGTCTGGAAAAGATGCTTGTGACCCAGGCAAACACGCTCGACATGATCTTCAACCAGCTTGCCCGCAAGGCAGCATTCAGTGAATACCTGAACCAGTTCCAGACGCACCTTTCGCTCGCGCTGAAAGCCCAGGCACAAAGCCGCGCGACAGTCGAGGCGCTGGCAGAAATCAGGAACCCTCGCCCGGTCGCGTTCGTGAAGCAGGCAAATATCGCGAACGGGCCGCAGCAGGTGAACAACGGCGGCACGACCGCGAACATTAGCGCACCGCCCCAGTCTCTCGCGCGCGAAAAAAATGGCGAGGCGACGAACGAACTATTAACGGACGATCATGGGACGACGCTGGACACCAGAACAACGAGCGCGACAGGCCAAAGCGATAAGGCGCTGGAGGCCTTGGGAAAACTCGACAGGTCCGCGCACGACTGCAGGTAAGGCTGTATCCGCCAGCAATGCGAGCATTCACGGTTTGAGGTCCGCGCGCTCCCGGTTCGAGCGGCGCGAACTTAACGCCCTGTTTCGCGAGTGCAAGAAACGGCTCGTCTTCTAACTCCTTCGCAGGACGTGACGCCACGCGCGCTTGCGCGGTTCCTTCCCGATCACGTCAGCAATGCGGGGGTATGAACTCGCAATCTGGCACCAGCTACGATGTCTCAGAGGTGTTCGCACGATCTCGCCTGAACTTCAGACGTGCAAGCATATCCAGATGATTTGGGACTACAAGCGTCGTTACAGAGCGGATTGAAGGTATCAGCTCAATGTTTCCTGCCGATCATCACTCGCGCGGCGTATTGGAGACCCACATGTTCTTGACGACTCCACTCGTCTACTTCCTACACCACGAGTTTGTAATCCCGCACTCTCCACCGTCCGTCGACCGCTACGACCCGAGGGCGATGTGCCGCGATTAAACCGAGGAGTCGCAAACTGTCCGATACAGGATGCGCGACATCATCAATAGGATCGGGCGAATCATAGATAGCGAAATCGGCGTACTCATTGGCGTCCACACGCCCGATGGTGGCCAGCCCGACCGCTACAGAGCCCGCCCGTGTCATCGCGTCAACGATAATGTCGGCAATCTCGGCGATATTCGGTAGCGTTGCCCACCCGAACGCCTGCGAAACACGCGCGACTTCGGTCGAACGTGTGATTACATCTAATCGGCGACACATCAACGCGCCGCGACCTGAACACAAGACTCGCCGCAGATTGCGCGACGCCTGCATGCCATTTGCTAAGATCGCGCAGTCCATGACGCCCACTCCGGCAGCGCTGTCGGCGAGCAGATTTAAGTCGTGATGAGATAGTGCTGAATCGACGATCGCTATGGTGCTCGCATCGAGCACATTGAGACTGCGTAGCAGTAAAGTACCGGAGCAGTGGTATGCGTCGTGAAACGCGTCGTGATGTGGTCGGCCACTGTCGACGTTCACCAGCAGCCGTTTGCCACTCGCCTTCGCAAGCGCGTGCAGCCGGACCGTCAGATTTGACGAAGCAAACGACTGTGACACGATCGCAGGCGAGATCCTTATAAGACCGTCGTCCAGCAAGCGAACGAGCGCGATGTGCGCATCAAGTGCGCGATCGATGTCAGAGCCCTTTCCGGAGATGGATTGTCCAAGGGACTGATCGCGCACGCTACAGTAGATCTCCACGCGTATGCCTGCGCGCCGTGCATCGGCCGCAATCTCCGCGGGGCGGTCCGTAACGACGCTGACCGTCGTAACGCCACACTTCAATACATCGCTTGCGTATGCGAAAAAGTCAAACTCGTTGTCGCCACTATCTACGACTAGTTCACCAGCTAGACCGGGCACACATGTCGTGCCGGAACCGTCGACACGCACCTTCGCCCCAGACTCGTCGGGAGACAGCACTGCGGTAATCTTGCCCCCGCTGATCTCGATGTCCGCTGTCCGAAAGCACAGCGTTGAGGCGTCGAAGTAGCGGGCACGGCACAGAACCCAGTCACTGGAATCGCCGATTACTTCTCTGTTATTAAGCATAGGTATGCCGTTAGAATGCGCGGCCAGCAGCCTCGTGCGTGCACACGCCAGGAGCAGTTAAATACTGCTCGTACCTGAAAGCGCAAGGCCAACCGTCATCAGGCCACGCGTAGTGACTCACATCGGCGACGGGGCAACATGCCGCCTAGTCGACCTCGGGACATCAAGCGCGCTCCAGCCCGGTGACCATGTCTTCGACGATCCGACAGAATTCGTCGGGCTGCTCAAGCATCATCATGTGGCCAACGCCCTTCTGCACAACGTAATCCCGCGCGCACGCGCGCGCCCATTCGGGCAAGTCCCAGCCAGATGCGGAGCGTTCACCCGCAAGCAGGAATAGAGGCGTTCCACGCTCGACAATAGAGCGGATTCGCGGCAGATAGGCAGAGTCACCCGTTTCTGCCACGACCGCGCGTGCCATTGCTCGAATCGTTTGATCCGGTTGGTTCGCGAGCGCACAGCGCGCCCATTCGACGCGTTGAGGCGTGATCGAGATATCCCCGTTCGACAGCCATCCTTCGGGGTTGGCTATGAGCCGCGCATGCTCGGCGAGCCAATCTTCGTCAGAGAGACCAGCGATCTTGCGGCACCAGAACGCGTCGGCTAGCGTGAAATTCCCTTCGACATTGATGACGCCGCGCACTCGCTCGGGCGCCGCTTCTGCGACGAGCATCGCGACTGCTCCGCCGACGCTGTGCCCTAGCAACACGCACGGCTGGTCGACCTGCTCGTTCAGGTAACGCACTACGCGCGCGGCCTGTTTCGCGAGCGTAATCTCAGGGTCGAGTACATCCGTCAACTGACCATAGCCGATCAGGTCTGGCGTATGAACGGCGACGGTGCGGATGCGCTGACTGGGCGAATAGAAATTCAATGACCCCATAAGGCCGTGAATCATCACCAAAGCAGCGGCTTTCTTCATGTCTCTACCTCTCGAATGGATTGGCTGCAGCCTCCGCATCGATGTCCCTCGGCGACTCGCCGGGTCAGCGCCAGAAGACTACGATCAGGAATAGCAGTGCCCTTGGCGACTGAGTCGCAGGTACATGCCAGCAGCGGATCGCCTTGGCTCGAGCTATTTCCCTCTCGGCCCTGCAAGACTGCACATATCGGTCACCGACCGTAGGACGACTCGATCACGACGCTACTCTCCCGTAACGAGTTCCACAACATGGTCGCCACGTACAGCACAACAAATACAATCGACGCCACAAACAAGCCGTAGCCGTGGGCGATCCAACTACCCGCGAACCCGACGATGATCATGCCGAGATAGACACTCGCATATTGGAACGTCGCGACGAGTGACATATGCTCCGGTGGCGTTGTCGCGACGATGTCTGCCTGGTGTTTGAAGAACAAAACCTCCCAGACGAACATATAGACGAAGTACAGCGTGTAGCTGACCGTGACGTCT
Organism: Paraburkholderia azotifigens; assembly: GCF_007995085.1. Classification (GTDB taxonomy): domain Bacteria; phylum Pseudomonadota; class Gammaproteobacteria; order Burkholderiales; family Burkholderiaceae; genus Paraburkholderia; species Paraburkholderia azotifigens. The sequence continues at coordinate 251,147 of NZ_VOQS01000001.1, read as the reverse complement.
TTGAGCGCCGTCGATCCCGCCATCGCGCCGAGGCAGAGCACATTCAGCGCGAACGTCAGCGTCTTCCCGAGCGTCGCACCCCGCTTGCTCGCATACGCGAACAACAACGCAGCGAACAGCGCCGATGTCGCGCTGATTATCTGCAGATAACCGACATACGCTTGCGAAAGTCCAAGCACGTAGGTAGGCAACGTCACGCGTGACACGTTAAAGAAGCCTTGATATACGCTCACGAGAATGACGAACGCGACGAAGCGCCGTTGCAGCGTAGGCGATGTCCGCAACAGTTGTGTGAGCGTACCCAGCGCGCTCGCTGGCATCGCAGACTGACGCTCCGCAGTGGCGCTCGGCAACAGCAGCGCCGCGACTGTGCCGAAGCCGTATGCGGCGATCGTAATCGCGCCTGCCATTGCGGGCGTGATCTCCGACTTATAGAAAGATAGCGCCACGCCTGCGATCGCGCCCGCGATGAACTGCGCCGTCAACGTGATCGGCAGCGCGTACTTGATGTCGTCCGTCGAAAAATAGCGCTTGACGGCGACAGTTCGCGCGACGCGTTGCGTCGCGTCGAGAAAGCCAATGACGAGCGTGCCGACAACCGCCGCCGCGATAGAGCGGTCCACAAACGCATAGGTCACCGCTGCGACGACCATGCCCGCAAAGTTGAACGAAGCGAGCACGCTTTTCGGCGAACGCGAGCCAGCGGTCGCATTGATAACGAGGCACAACAAGACGGGAACGACCATCGGGGCGAGCAGCACAGACTCCGACAGCATCACCGAGCCCGTCTTCTGAAATGCGATGTACGACAGATAGACGTAACTAAAAATGCTTGCCGCGATGGACGAAAGGTTGACGATCCACAGAAGAAGGCTGACGCGCTTCGGGGTCGAGTTCATGGTTGTGTGTTCCGTGCGTGTCGTCACGAGTAGTCGGGCAGACGCGGCTCGAGGCCGTCGATCAGCGCATACGCAGCACTCTTCAGGTTGGCCGGTGTGTCACTGACGAGAAACGCTTGTCCCGCGTAATTGAGGAGGCCGCCGGCGCCATCGTAGGGCGTCATCTTGCTCCCAAACTCAGCCGACTGCGCGAGCTGGATACTCACGGTTGCGCGCCCTTCGACGAGTTCGCTCCAGTCAACATCGTCCGGCGCGAATACCTTCGACCCACGCCACGGGCTGCCGCTGCTGTCACAGCCGATCAGGGCGACTGATGCCGTTGCGCAGCGCGGCGCACACTCCTCGAACGTCGGGATGCGCCGCCGCTCGCCGAGCAGAACATCGAGAAAGAGATCGATGTAGTCGATGCCGAACACCTCGTCGACTTCCTTTGCGATTGCGACGCCGCCCATGCGCGCTGCCGTCTCGAGGAAAGATACGCCGCCGTCAGCCGTCAGCTTCATCTCAGTGTGGGTCGCGCAGTTCTCGAGGCCGAGCGCATCGATCGCTTTCCGCACGAGCGAGACGATGCGAGCCTTCTTGTCGCCGCTCAGCACGCATGGCGCGACGTTACCGAGTTCGGTGAACGGCTCGATCGTGCGCAGACGCCCCGTCATTGCGAGAGGAAAATATTCGCCGTCGCGCACGAGCCCTTCGACACTCAGATAGTCGCCGTAGCCGTGTTCCGAATACCACGACTCGGTCGTCGAATCAATGATCTCCTCGGCGATCAACTGAGGGAAGCCAGAATGTTCGGAGAATTCGTGCTTGCCTGCGCGGCGAGCAGCGTCCGTCGCGTCGAGCAGCCGCGCGACTGCTCCGTCGAGTTCGTCCATTTCCCGCACAATCTGCTGGCCGATGGAACCCGCTCCGTACGCGAGCTTTACGAGCACTGGAAAGTGAAGCTCGGCAACGAGGTGCAGATCGTCCCGGCAACGGATTCCACGAAACGCCGGCTGCGGCACGCCTGCATTCTGCCACCGCTGGCGCATCAGCGCCTTGTTACGCGCGAGATCGATGTTCGGACCGACGCCGCGCACCCCCAGTTCGGCGGCTAGTTCGGAGACCGACTTCAGCAGAAACTCAGAGAACGTGAATACCACGTCTGGCTTAAGCGCCTTCGCAATCTCGCGCACCTGTTCGAAACCGTCATCCGGCCGCATGTCGCTGAAATCGTGCAGCCGCACGCTGTGCTTGCGCAAGATTTCGAGGTTGTACCCGGATGGCTTACTAACAATGCACGTATGCACATCCCCTCGACGGGCAATCTTCGGAAACCCGTAGTCTAGAGGCGGGCCAGCCGGTGCGTACACGTAAAGAATTTTTTTGACCATGTTTGCGATGCGTGCTGAAGCGTATTGAAAACCGCGTCGGACCGTCGTTGGCTCGAAGCGGTGCTTGACTCATTTGCGGACGATGCAGAACTTATCGTCATAGACAAAGCCGTCGATTCCCGTCGACTTACAGTACTGGTAAAGATCGCTCGTCCGGTTGATGAAGCCGGTGCCGTTGAAGTTCAGCGATGTGTTGCACAACACGCCCGCACCCGTCAGCGTGCGGAACTGAGCGAGAAGCGCATGCACGCGCGGATTCTGTTGCGCGTTCACCGTCTGCACTCGCGCCGTACCGTCCACGTGCGTGATGGCGGCAAGCTCGCGATTGCGAACCCGCTGGAAGTACAGCATGTGAGGTGACGAACCCGTCCAATCGAAATGGCGCGAGACCTCCTCCTCCATACAAATCGGTGCGACCGGACGGAAGCCCTCGCGCTTCTTGATTCGGTTCAAGCGCTCGCACGTTCCGCGCGCGAACGGTGCCGCGAGAATCGAGCGATTACCAAGTGCGCGCGGACCAATTTCGCAGCGCCCCTGCGTCCACGCAACGATGTTGTCTTTCGCCAGGAATTCCGCGACGCGTGAAAGATCGAGCGGATGCACGTCGACGTCAGGCATTTCCGGTGTGTCGTCTACAAACGGACGGTCGGCATACACGTCCCATTCGAGCTTCGCTCGCCCAGTGAACTCGCGCATCGCATCGACGGCCGTTCCGATCGCAGAGCCTGTGTCGTTCGTACATGGCGGCACGAAAACGTCCTCGAACAACCCGCTGTTGAGCCATGCCGTGTTCCAGTCGCAGTTCAATCCACACCCGCCCGAGATGAGCAGCGGATAGCGTTCCGTCAGATGCGTTTTCGCGTACTGATAGAAGCGGTCGAAGATTTCATCCGAATAGCGCTTGGCGAGGCGCGTGAATTCCGGATGCTCCAGCCCAATGTTGTAATATTTCGACGTACGCAGGTCGTCTTTGGACAGCGACATCAAGATGCTATCGCGATTGAGCAGGAATTCAGTAATCTCGCGTTCCTCAGGTGTCATCTCACCCGATGCGCCGTATGCGCACAGCGCCATCAGCTTGCCCGGATCTTCGTTTCGCAGCTTGCCTTTCGGCAAGGTAAACGTCGGATCGGCAAGCGCATAGAGAAATGCGTACTTGTTGCCCGGCGTCATCATCACGCGGCCGAGGTGCTGGACGTCGAGCTTCCCGTCGACCAGGTAGAAGTCCCCGAGCGCGCCCTCCCACGCGAGCACGTAACACGGCTTGCCCTGTTCGAATGGCGACAGCCCATACGTAGTACCCTGCGCCAATAGGAGCATTAGCCGCCAGCGAACCTTTACCCCAACCACTAACAGCGAACACGTCCGGCATTGCGCCAATCTGCTCGGCCGCGAACACGAATTGCGAAGGATTGAATGCCTCGTAGCGCGGAAAGCTGTCCTTCTCCGGTTCGAACGACCACTCCAGCCTACCGGCCGCCGCGTCAACGAGTGCCACGGCGCCGTCATGGCCCGGCTTCATTGCAAAGATCTTCACGAGATTTCTATCCTGTCTGCCCGCGCGGCGCTCAACGCCTCGCAAATGAAATGTGATGTCGCGCTGCCAACTGGGTACACTCGGACACGCGCGTCGGTTCTCTTCGAACTCCGTTCAACGGAGCGGGTAGATCGAACTTTCCTGCTTCTTTCTTTTCTTCCTGAACAGTTTGCGAAGCAACGCGGCGATGATCGCCAGCGGACCTGATTTTTTCTGTTTCATGGGGTCGCCCCGGTTAAAAAATTGACAGGTATTTACAGCACGTTTCGCGCGATTAGTCGCGCCACTTCGTCATAGCCCTTATCGTTGAAGTGCACGCGATCAACGAACAGATAGTTGTCGATAAGCGGCGAGTCGCGGAGCATCACGTTCATGTCCGCAAATCTGATCTTCCGGTCTTCGCATGCCTGACGGATGCCGCTCGCGAACGGCGCGTGAATCTCCTTGCCAAGGATGTTCGCGAATAGCCTCCAGAAATTGTTTGGGCAACTGTCGATTGCATGAAAAATTTCTTCCTCGTCTAACGTCAGGTAGTCGCGTGTCCAGAACGACATCGGCTGCAGCACGAAGCTGAGCTTCGCGCTCGTTCCCGCAAGTAGCTGCTGCCACTGCTTCATCGCGTTCGAAACGACCCAAGCACCTCGCTTTACGCGCGTATCGGTGTCTGTGCTGTCGTCCGTGATCACGACGTCGGCTGGGTTATCTTCTTCCAGCAGCTTGCTGAAGTACCGTGAAATGAAGTTTTTCTCCCGACCATCGAGTGCTGATGCGTACGTCCGCTTACGCCGCTTCAGGTCGTCGTTGTACCGATTCATGTAGTGCGGGTACTCAAACGAGTAGTAGTAGCGCCCATGATCGGTCGCAAGCTCGTCCGGCTGCCCCTCGAGCGCGAGTGTGTTGATGCCACTAAGAACGACGACGTGATTGATCTGCTCGAACCGATGTTGGTGCATCATGAACATCAGCACCTCCTGTACGGCGTTGTAGCCACGCCCGCTGAAATTCAGCCACGGTTCGTCCGTCCATGCGGACAGGCGAGAAGCGACCGTGGACGCATCGGCGGTCGCGCCCGTGCCGAGCGCGGTCGATCCCCCAACGAGTAGATTCACTGCGCGTCCTTTGGGCAGATTCCCGACGCTAACGTCGCGCGCATCGCCATATGTGCTAAGCCGAAACCCCAGCTCGTCCGTGTTGATAACGTCGGATCGGTAGTTCTTGTGATGGAAAAACATCGTGTATGGCAGCCACCGAACGCCGAGATACATGAACTCGTCGTACTCTCGTATCTGTGGCGTAAGCCGGTAAACCTCGCGTACAGCCTCATCGTGTGTCAATGCGCGCCGGTTCATTCGATCTCCGAAATCTCGTGGTCAAGAATTGCGGGTGGTGAACTGCTCCACACCACGACGCCCCTCACACCCGTAGTTCGGGTGAGATGCCTGGAGCACTCGGAAATAAGTTGCCGCTCGATCGTCACGACGCAGACGCAGACGCAGCTTATCGGAGACGATTCGCGTACACATACCCGCAGGTACAACGACGAGGAAATACAGTAGAGACAGCACGAACAGAAGCAAATAATTTAAGAACGGTCTCATGAATAGTCCAATCTATTGGGATTTGCGAAAAAGTACCCACCATCTAGTCGAGGGCGAATTGCGTGCGCCAGTCGCCCTCCTCCTCGAGGGCTGGCTGATCTGCCTTGCGCAGCAGATAGTTACCGACGACGAGGAAGTCCATCTGTGTACGCATAAAACAGACGTACGCGTTCGACGGCGTCTCAACGATGGGTTCACCCCGAACATTGAACGACGTATTAACGAGGATCGGGCAGTCTGTCTTCCGATAAAATGCTTCAAGCAATTGTCGAAAGCGTGGGTTCGAATCCTTACCGACCGTCTGTACTCGCGCCGAGTAGTCGACGTGGGTAACGGCCGGGATTGTCGAGCGCACGCAATTGAGCAAATCAATGCCGGTCAGCGCTTGCTCTGCTTGTGTGATGACCCTACGATGCGCGTTCTGTATGCCGACAACGAATAGCATGTAAGGACTGTCGACATCGAGCTCGAACCAGTTGTGTGCGTGTTCCGCGAGCACGGCAGGCGCGAAGGGCCGAAACGATTCGCGGTTCTTGATCTTCAGATTCATCACGCTTTGCATCGTCTGATTGCGCGCGTCACCGAGGATAGAGCGCGCGCCGAGCGCGCGCGGGCCAAACTCCATACGCCCCTGGAACCAGCCGACGACGTTGCCTTGCGCGAGCAAATTCGCGACGCAATCAGGCAGTTCTGCGTCACTCAACTTCTCGTACACCGCGCCGTGTGCATTGAGTGCAACCTCGATCTCTGCATTGCTGTATGACGTGCCGAGCAATGTCGATTGCATCCGGTCCGAAGAGCCCACCGTTCGAGCGCCTCCGAATTGCAAATGCCAGCCAGCGAGCGCCGCGCCGAGAGCCCCGCCAGCGTCACCCGCTGCCGGCTGAACCCAGATTCGATCGAACACGCGCTCGCCGAGCAGCTTACCGTTCGCTACGCAATTGAGCGCGACGCCGCCCGCAAGACACAGGTTGCGCTGCCCTGTCTGCCTTCGCAGTGATCGGCCAATCCGCAACATTGCCTCCTCCAGCACGCGCTGAACCGACGCGGCGAGATCAAATTCGCGCTTTGTAATAACGCCTTCCGGCTCGCGGCGCGGGCCTCCAAAAAAGTTCGGCAAACTTGTCAGTGACCATGCAGTCGCCGACAGCGTAGTCAAAATACGCCATGTTCAGCCAAAAACTACCGTCCGGCTTCAAGTCGATAAGGTTGTCGACGATCTTGTCGTAGTAGATAGGCTCCCCGTATGGAGCAAGCCCCATAAGCTTGTACTCGCCGGAGTCGACCTTGAAGCCACAGAAATACGTTACCGCCGAATACAGCAAGCCGAGTGAATGGGGAAAGCGAATTTCCCAAGCCGGATGTAACTCGTTGCGCCTACCAATCCATGCACTCGTTGTTGCCCACTCACCGACGCCGTCGACACAGAGCACGGCGGCATCAGCAAACGAACTCGGGAAGAATGCTGCAGACGCGTGCGAGACATGATGATCAACGTAGTGGATCGGCGGCATTAGGGATGATTTGCCGAACGCCGTTTGCAGTTCTCGACGAATCAACCGCTTAACGTAAAGCTTGCGCGTAACCCATTCAGGCACATCGGAAATGAACGATGCATACCCGCGCGGACCGAAGCCGAAGTATGTCGACACAATTCGATCGAATTTCTTGACGGGATTCTCGTAGTAGAACAAACCTCGGACTTCGGAAAGTGAAACGCCGGCTCGATGCAGACAGAAGCGCAACGCGTTTATTGGAAAGCTGGCGTCGTGCCGCACGCGAGTGAAGCGTTCTTCTTGTGCAGCGGCAACAATTTCCCCGTCCCAAACAATCGCGACGGCGCTGTCGTGATAGCCGAACGAAATGCCAATAACGTGTGAATTCACTCTCAGGTCCTTGTTCGGTAGTGCATGTGACAGCAACGGCGTGGGTGCTTCAAACGGGGTAAGTAGGTTTCGCGAACAACTCTTTCCAAGTTCGCCGTGGTATCGCAAGCGCGCAGAATCCCGTCCACACGCGTCGCCATAGGACATCGACCGCCGCCCCATTCGCAGTCGACAGCGCCGCGTCCAGGTGGAGCTCAATCGCCTCAAGTGCCATCGCGGAATGGCCAGTCGACACATTGTCGATCGTGTTATGCAGATCCACGAAACTTGTGTCAAACCGATAATGGCGCAACTCATCGCGCGCGGTGCGGTACGCACCGCCGACACCTGAAAGTTCCATCGCGAGATTTAGTCCGAGCGTCTCCGGTAAGAAGCGACGCGGAAACTGCGAGATAGACAGCCAGAACGCGGGTACTTCGAACGACTCGTCGAGAAACAAATCACTCTCAGCAAACGCACGCGTCCGAAAGTCGGGTAGTTCGACATCCATCTGCCGCATCAGGTCCCGATATATGTTCGCGTGATTGAGGAGCGGGTCACCATTGCCGATCTCGTCGGAGAAGATTTTCCATAGGAGCATGCCGACATTCGTATCGACGTGGCTCGCATTCGTCCATCGCTGCACCCAACCGCCGTCGACCAAGATCATCGGGCAGAGTTGGACTGCCTCGTCAATCACCTGCTCTCGCGACTTGTCGATCTTGTGAGTCGGCCCCGCGTAAGACCGTGCTTGCAGCAACGCCTTGTTTTCGAACCAGCCGCGCAGCCTCTCACGCGTGTACCGCAAGAACGGAATCGCATTCGGCCCACGTTCTGAGAGTGCGAACGAGCGAGCGAGCCACGTCTCAGCGAACACGCCCGCATCGTCGAATACATCCGGATAAGCTTCGTGATTGAGCATCCGGTGATAGAGCTCACGTGCGCCGACCTGCTTCGCCCGCGAGTGGCGAGCATTGCCCGGGTGGGGGTCCTGTTCAATGAACCGAGACTGTGCGATGCTGCATGCCCAAGCGCTGGCCTCACCGGCACAGGTGACGGTGATATTCGCACTGAGCTCCGCTCCAGCGCTGCACGAATCGGCGCGCAGCGATGCGATCCACGCACGTATTACGGCAATTTCCTGTTCGGAAAAGACACGGAACATCGGCCCGCCAAACGCCGTAAGACGGGTGAGCAGCAGACTCTCGTCGGGCTTACCAGGTACGATCCAACGTGAGTGCGCAAGATCCTCCACGAAATGCTCTGGATCCTTCACTACATATTCGTCGAACGGATGATCGGCTAGCTTAAGCCGATTGTGATATCCGACCGCGAAGCGCGACTTTCGACGTATCACCTCGATCATCCCGACCGTTGGATCAAGCAGTCGGCTCTGAATGTGGCACGCAGTTTCGTCTTGCCACGCATCGAGTAAGTTCATCGAGGTCCAGAGACCCAGCGCGACACGCGATGCGATTTTCGATGTATTCTCCACCGCACTGTCAAGCGCAATGCCGATTGCCCGTTCAATATGCCCATGCGCGTTAATTCGCGATGCATCGTGCCGCGCGAGCATGTATGGGTGCGCGTGCAACGCTTCGTTTTGAGAAAGTGCAGCGTCGACAAGCGGCGAAACGGGCACACATAATTCGAAGAGTGCGCTACCGAGAATCTCCGGCGTGCTACTCATCGGAAACAATGACAATGCTAGGCGGTAGGCGGCGAGTGTGTACGACGCAGGAGTTACGTTCGCGCGAGCGATGAAGGTCGGTGATTCTATCTTCGGCAGATACTGGCCGGTGCACTCCAGCAATTGTCGATACAGCGCACTGTGATTGTCTGCGAACGAAAACCCACCAATATGCCATGCGTGTGCCGCGTGTGTATGCGCGGCGATAGGCTCGTGGCAATTTGCAGCATTCGCAATATTCTGCAGCACGGAGCCAGGAGCCAGCCCAATGGGAGCATACTGTTCGGTGACGAACCGCGCGACGACATCACGATCGGCATCTCTAATGGATATCGATCTTTTCGATTGCCAGTCGACTGCCCAAGTTGTCAGCTTGTTGACCAGCCACTCAGCATCATCGACATCAAATTCCGAATCGCGCACTTTGGACTGGCATGTATCTCGGTACGCAGCGTGCACAGATTCAACAAATTCTCGCGACGCTTCACGCGTTTCGGCATGGCCCTGCTCGAGATTCAATATGCGATGAAACAGCTCAGAACAATCTGGAAGATCTTTTATATTGATCTTAGTCATCTCAACAATAGCTATCCTAAATACGAAATTCGCAAGATCGCTTTTATCGAACTTTGGAAGAATATTCCAACATGAAAGCGCCCGATCGGAAGGATAGCCTCACCCCATAAATGCAGCGAACCCACTAAACGGGTGAGTAGACTGATCACTTTCAAGGACGAACGGATGCAGAGCTATTGCATTGGCAACATACGAGATGGACGAATTTGAGTGCATGGTCGCCGTCATTTCACCATCTCGACCATCTTTAAATCCGCATTCATCAAATTGAACCAGCGGGTTCCATTGCCTATCAATCACGGTTTGTATCCATAAAAGTCAACAACTAGAACGTGTGCACCCTGCGCCCGACCCAACTACACTTTTTCAATGCGTGTATTTCGAAGCCTTTGCTGCCGGGCTCCTAACTACGCGACTGCCAGTAGCCGTGTTTGCTCCAAGGTGTCGCCACGTTATGATTGGACCCTTTATTTTTTTTGGGATAAACCTACCATCTAGATAGCTTGTAAAGAGATATCAGTGTGGTAACGCGATGCGTAGATCTCGACTGCTTGCTGCCCGCCGCCTATTTGATAAGGAAAGTTCAATAATATGAGGACAGGCCTTAGCCCTACGCCGTGTCAGAGGTGGCAGCAAACAACGCGTGATAGAAAAGGTCTTCCACGCCGCAGCGAACTTGTAGTCGCCAATAGGACTGAAGGTCGTGTGCAATACACGAAAATTGACAATGAGGAGTGTTTTGGTCCGAACGTGGCATCTCCGTCCTACACCCAGTTCGCGGGCGTGGAGATCGAGACCTTGCAGCATGTTGGCAAGATAAGCAGACGTCTCATACGACTTGGTCCTCGTGCGCCCATTTGCGATCTGATCGGGCTCCCACGAAGCTCGTGGCGCAGGTGACCGCGAATTTTTGATCTCGACGTCATCTGCCAGACGGTGCAACCCCGCCCTTGAGAACTACTGCGCCAGATCGCACGAATAAGGGAAACCTCGTGACATGCTGAAGTGGCGTCCTGGCATAGACGCCACTGTCACGGCTTGAGCGCGGGACCGGCCCTGACCTGACCTATGCTAATGGCGGGTTGCAAGGCCCGAGAAGTCGAGCGGCATCGATGCCGTTTCAACTTCCTGTTCTTCACGAGCCGGTTCGCGGACGAATTGAAGTTCATCCAGTTCCATCGACGCGTCCATCGCGAGCCACGCCCGCCGGCCCGGGGCGCCCATCAATGCGATTCAGCCAATGGACCACTCCGGACGGACGTAGGTGCCAAGGAGCGCCAGAAACGAAAAGCCCGCATGGGGCGGGCTTTGGACGTCTTTGAGAGGTATTTTTCAACTGAGTTTGTCGAAAAGCATGAAATCCTTCTCTGCCGGATCGACGATCAACCGATTGTCCGTGCTTCGACTGCGGAAATTTGCGTTTGATGCTCGAATATCTCTGCGAGCACAGCGTGGATGTGATGATTTGAATCGATGCCAATCCATTGAGTTGGACCGCCCATGTATGCCGATTCGGGATCGGCAGCCACAGTGACCGTCCGGTCGCCCCAGCTAAAGGCAGCGCCCATATAGTGGCCTGATGAAGCGAGGAGTCGCGAAAGCGCTTTTTGTTGCAATCCGAGTCGTTCAAGTTGCTTCGACCGACCGCGTAAGATGAAGAACTGGTTTGCGATTGTGTAGCGAATTTTGCCGTTGTTGTGTTTTGAAATTATGCCGTCCATTGCGGCCGGGTTTCGTATGCCATAGTCACCGTAGATAATCCCAGGATCGTTTCTAGCGCGCTGCATTGCTTTCCACACGAGCATTTCAATCCGATGGATGGTCCCGACATGGTCAGGCTCGTCGACGGCTTCGTTCACGAAGGCCGGCATCGATCCCCCTGCGACCACTATCCGGTGGTATCCCAGTTGCTTAAGATAGTCGACAGCAAAATTCGCTTTCTCAAGAACCTCGGGAACACTAGCTTTCGTCAAGTCACCAAAGTCAATTAAGACGTAACAGTTATCTACGCCCACCCGTATGGGGAACTGCGTCGCCAGCTCATCGCCTGCCTGCGCCACCATCGCAGCGATCGCATGCCACGAAGTCGAGGCAAGGACCGACGCGGCCAGATCCCCGATAGGCTCAGCATTCACATGCGCCCGCCTGAGGTGGATGATCGCGTGATGCCGGGGCACTGGGAAGGCGACTTCATCAAGGGCGCCAATAATGCTTCTGCCGTTGGCGTACTGGTCGAACGCTCCAGTCGCCTCGTGCTGCTTGCCCGGACGGACGATGCGACGGCTGACTCGGCATTTGCGGGCTTCTCTGCCAAACTGAATTCCATCGCCGCGCCGCTACGGCAGAGCCTGACGTACGATCAGGGCAAGGAAATGGCGTGTCACGACAAACTCGCCGCTGCGACCGGCGTAAAGGCCTATTTCTGCGACCCTCACAGCCCCGGGCAGCGCGGCACGTGCGAGAACACCAACGGTCTGCTACGCCAGTATCTGCCCAAGGGCACGGATCTCTCCGTCTACAGCCAGGATGACCTTGACGCCATCGCCGACAGCCTCAACGGTCGACCTCGCGCCACACACGCATTTCACTCGCCGTTCGAAGTCTTCTCGACCATGCTCGCACTTGCTTCTCGCCCCGATACTTCTGTCCACTGAACTTTGTGTTGCACTTCAAATTTGAAAACTCGCTCATATACACAGTCTTAAGCCTACCCATTATTGTAAGTGGGAGACTGTGTCCGGATCTTCAGGGGGCCGCTCCACTTACTTCCTCTCTGACAAATTTTGTAAGCGCCGTAGTGCAAACACCGGCAACACCAGTCCCCCCAAAGAGCCGCCCCTCACGGATGCCGTATATAGTCCACCAGCGCCCGCGTATAAGCATCCGGTTTCCGGTCCACGAGACTCACGAGCACCGCCACCAGAAATCCCGCCGGCACGCCGAATACACCTGAGCTGATCGGCTCGATGCCGAACCATCTCGGCCCGACGAAGCCCGTCAGTTGCGTGAAGAACGGATACGTCGACACGATGTACCAGATACACACGACAAGCCCCGCCACCATCCCCGCCACTGCACCGAGCCGCGTCGTGCGCTTCCAGAACACGCCGAGCACGAGCACGGGAAACAGACTCGACGCCGCCAGCGAAAACGCCGCGCCCACCAAAAACAGGATGTTCCCCGCATTCAGCGACGCCACATACGACGCAAACAGCGCGACGCCGAGCAGCAGAATCTTCGAGACGGTCACGCGCTTCTGGCTCGACGCTTCGGGATCGACCATGTGGTAGTAGACATCGTGCGAAAGCGCGTTGGCGATCGTCAGCAGCAATCCATCGGCTGTCGATAGCGCCGCCGCCAGCGCGCCCGCCGCGATCAACCCCGACATCACATAGGGCAGCCCCGCGATTTCCGGCGCGGCGAGCACCACCATGTCGGGCTGCATCTGGATCTCGCTCCAGCGCACGATGCCGTCGCCGTTTACATCGGCGATGCTGATCAGGTACGGCTCGACGCGCCGCCATTGCATCACCCATTGCGGCAACTCTGAAAAACGGTGTCCGACGAGATTCGACAGGATCTCGTACTTGATCAGCACCGCGAGCACGGGCACGGTCAGATAGAACAGCGCGACGAAGAACAGCGTCCAGCCGACCGAACGCCGCGCCGACGCCACCGACGTCGTCGTGTTGTAGCGCGTGAGAATGTGCGGCAGGCTCGCCGTTCCCAGCGACAGACAGAGCAGCAATGAAAGAAAATTGCGCTGATGCAGCCGCCGCTCGTCCTCGTTTGCGGCGGGAAACGGCTCGTGCATCGGCACGGGCGATGCCGCGCGCTGCATCATCTCGTCGCGCTGCTGCGCCCACACGATCTGCGCCATCGCGGGATCGCGCGGAAAGCGTGCGATGCGTCGTTCGAGATCGGCGATCTCGCGCAACGGTCCGTTGTGCCGCCGCAGATCGTCGATCTGTGCGGTCAGGCGGCTCTTCTCGTCGATGAACGACTGCGGCAGGCTGTCGATCTGCGTCTGCATCAACGCGGCGCGCATCCGGTAGTCGTCGCGTACCGCCTGCTCCGACGGCGCATCGCGCACGCTGCGCTCGAGCGGCTCGATGCGCTCCATCAACCGGCCATAGCTCAGTTGCGGCACCCAGCCGAGACCGTCCTTGTGCGCGATCATCGACACGGGAATCAGAAACGCGACAATCAGGATGATGTACTGCGCGACCTGCGTCCACGTCACCGCGCGCATGCCGCCGAGAAACGAGCACACCAGAATGCCCGCAAGCCCGCAGAAGATGCCGATCGCGAAGTCGACGCCGATGAAGCGCGTTGCAATCAGGCCGACGCCCTGAATCTGCGCGACCAGATAGACGAACGAGCACAGGATCGCCGACAACGCGGCAAGGCCGCGCACCGCGTTGCTCGAAAAGCGCGTGCCGAGAAAATCGGGAATCGTGTAGCGCGCCAGCTTGCGCACATACGGCGCGAGCAGGAACGCGACGAGGCAGTAGCCGCCCGTCCAGCCCATCATGTAGGCGAGGCCGTCGTAGCCCGTCGCATACAGGCTGCCTGCCAGCCCGATGAACGACGCCGCCGACAGCCAGTCTGCCGCCGTCGCCATGCCGTTGAATGCCGACGGCACGCGCCGCCCCGCCACGTAGTATTCGACGAGATCCGACGTGCGCGACAGCAGGCCGATCACGGCATACACGGCGATGGGAACGAACAGGAATACGTAGCCGATCCACGTACCCGGCCCGCTCGCCGCCTCGATGCGCCATAGCAGATAGATGAACGCGAAGAAGCCCAGCGTGTAAAGCGAATACGAACGGATCAGCCGATGCGCGAGTTTCATCGGTCGGCGGCGCGCTCGGAGAAGTCGTTTTGCGCGCTCGCTTCGAGCACGCGCTGGAGCTGCGCATCGGCACGCTGCATCAGCACGATGTACACGGCGATCAGCACGAGGTACACAAGTATCGCGCCCTGCGCGCCCATGTAGAACGGCAGACTGAAGCCCGCGAAGCGCGCCTGCACGAGGCTACGCGCGATCAGCGGCACGACGAACGACACGACGAAGCCGATCACCATCAACGTAGCGATCAACGCGATGTTGAAGCGCCAGTAGCGCGCGTGCGCGCGCGCCATTGCCTCCGTCACGGGCGGAGGTTCGGGTAGGGGATTGATCGTGTGTCGTGAGGTGTGGTGTGGCGCGGCCATGCGCCTGTTTATCAAAAACGCGTTGCATCGGCAATCGGGGTTGTCCGCGCAACGATTCGCTTGCGGCCGGATTGCGGCCGCATTGCAGCCCTCAGACTCGAAATGTAAAACGGCGCATCCCAGGTGGATGCGCCGTCTTCTTCAACGCCTCACGCGCAGCTCGAACTCAACGCGACTCGCCCAGCTGATCGAGAATCGCGGGATTCTCGAGCGTCGACACATCCTGCGTGATCTCTTCGCCCTTCGCAAGCGAGCGCAACAGACGCCGCATGATCTTGCCCGAACGCGTCTTCGGCAGATTGTCGCCGAAACGGATGTCCTTCGGCTTCGCAATCGGGCCGATTTCCTTGCCGACCCAGTTGCGCAGATCCGCCGCGATCTTCGCGGCCTCTTCGCCTTCGGGACGCGCGCGCTTGAGCACGACGAACGCGCACACGGCTTCACCCGTCGTGTCGTCGGGACGGCCGACCACGGCCGCTTCCGCGACGAGCGGATTCGCAACCAGCGCCGACTCGATCTCCATCGTGCCCAGACGGTGGCCCGACACGTTCAGCACGTCGTCGATACGGCCCATGATCGTGAAGTAGCCGGTCTCCTTGTCGCGCACCGAGCCGTCGCCCGCGAGATAGAGCTTGCCGCCCAGCTCTTCGGGGAAGTAGCTCTTCCTGAAGCGCTCGGGATCGCCCCAGATCGTGCGGATCATCGACGGCCACGGACGCTTGACGACGAGAATACCGCCCTGCCCGTTCGGCACGTCCTGCCCCGTTTCATCGACGATGGCGGCCATGATGCCCGGCAGCGCCAGCGTGCACGAACCCGGCACGAGCGGCGTCGCGCCCGGCAGCGGCGTGATCATGTGGCCGCCCGTTTCCGTCTGCCACCACGTATCGACGATCGGGCAACGCGAACCGCCCACGTTTTCGTAGTACCACACCCAGGCTTCGGGATTGATCGGCTCGCCGACCGTGCCGATGATGCGCAGCGACGACAGATCGTAGCTTTTCGGATGCACCTTCGCGTCGGCTTCGGCTGCCTTGATCAGCGAACGGATCGCCGTCGGCGCCGTATAGAACACGCTGACCTTGTGCTTCTGGATCATGTCCCAGAAGCGGCCCGCGTTCGGATACGTGGGCACGCCTTCGAACACGACCTGCGTGCCGCCGAGCGCGAGCGGGCCATACGTGATGTAGCTGTGACCCGTGACCCAGCCGATGTCGGCCGTGCACCAGAAAACATCCGTCGGCTTCCAGTCGAAGGTCCACTTCATCGTCTGCGCGGCCCACAGCAGATAGCCGCCCGTGCTGTGCTGCACGCCCTTCGGCTTGCCCGTCGAGCCCGACGTGTAGAGGATGAAGAGCGGATGCTCGGCGCCGACCCATTCAGGCGGGCATTGATCCGATTCGCTCGCGGTGATTTCGTGCATCCACAGATCGCGTTGATCGTCCCAGCCGATCTTGCCGCCCGTGCGCTTGTACACGATCACGCTCTTCACGGCCTCGCAGCCGCCCATCGCGAGCGCTTCGTCGGCGATGTTCTTCAGCGGCAGCGCCTTGCCGCCGCGCATCTGTTCGTCCGACGTGATCAGCGCGACGGCGCCCACGTCGACGAGACGTTCGTTCAGCGACTTCGACGAAAAGCCGCCGAACACGACCGAGTGCGTTGCGCCGATACGCGCGCATGCCTGCATTGCGACGACGCCTTCGACCGACATCGGCATATAGATGACGACGCGATCGCCCTTCTTGATGCCACGTTTTTTCAGCGCATTCGCGAAGCGCGACACGCGCTGCAGCATGTCGTTGTACGTGACGTTGGTGACGGTGCCGTCGTCGGCTTCGAAGATGATCGCGACGCGTTCGCCATTGCCCGCTTCGACATGCCGGTCGATGCTGTTGTACGACGCGTTCAGTTCGCCGTCGTCGTACCACTTGTAGAAAGGCGCATTCGATTCGTCGAGCACCTTCGTGAAGGGCTTCTTCCAGCTGAGCGTCTCGCGCGCCAGCCTGCCCCAGAAGCCTTCGTAATCGCGCTCCGCCTCGGCGACGAGCGCTTGGTACGCGTCCATGCCGGACACAGTTGCCTGCGCCGTCACTTCGGCCGAAGGTTGAAACACGCGGCGTTCCTGAAGAACCGATTCAATCGCAGACATCGACTACCCCTTGGTGAAGATGAAACGTCAATCCTTGCCGGAGCGCTCGCGATGCAGGCTTTGACAAGCGCGGCGCGTCGCTCCATGTCGTGTAGTGGCGCCGCGTCTATGTGCCTGCGGCGTGTCTCCCACCCTCGTGCTCAATGGCATGAGCACGCATCAGCTTCGATCACTTCCCACGATAAGCGTTGCAACTTACCGCGTACTTACGTGCGGGCCGAGAGCTTTATAGGCGAAAACACCAGGTTTCCACGACTCGCGGTGCAGTGCGATGCAAGCATGTCGCAAGGCTTGCGCCCGCTTTGCTGACGTCTGGCCCGCTTTGCACCGTTGTTAGCGCCCTCTTACAATGCTAACTGAACTCGCCGCATGGATTCCAGTTGAACCGCTATTCCCTGTTCCTCATCGCCGCGATGCTGCTCGTCGGCAGCAACGTCGGGATCGGCAAGTCGATTGTCGCGTTCGTTCCCGTTCCGCTCTTCGCCCTCTTGCGCTTCGTGATCGCGATGGCCGTGCTGTGGCCGCTGCTGCGCATTGTCAAGCTGCGCCGCGTCAAAAAGGGCGAATGGCTCAATCTGTTCCTGCAGGCACTGTTCGGCACATTCGGGTTTACGCTGCTGATGCTCAACGGCGTGCATCGCACGAGCGCCGTCGCGGCGGGCGTCATCACGAGCACGATACCCGCTGTCGTCGCGCTATTCTCGTGGCTCTTCCTCAAGGAAAGACCCGATGGACGCGCACTCGCTTCGATTGCGCTCGCGATCGCCGGCGTCGTCGTGATCAATCTGGCGCACACCGATCAGAGCACTGGCGCACCCAGCGAAAGCTCGTTCGCCGGCAACCTGATGGTGCTCGGCGCCGTCTGCTGCGAGTCGCTCTATGTCATCCTGTCGCGCCGGCTCACGCAGACACTCGCGCCCATCGACATCTGCGCGTACACGCATCTGTTTGGCTTGCTGCTGATGCTGCCGCTCGGCGTATCGTCTCTGTTCGCGTTCCACTACGCGAGCGTCCCCGTCAGCGTCTGGGCGCTGGTGCTCTGGTATGGACTGTCGGCGAGCATCTTCTCGTTCTGGCTGTGGATGAAGGGCATTCGCCACGTGCCGGGCAGTCTGGCGGGCGTGTTCAGCGCGGTGCTGCCCGTTGCGGCCGCTCTCTACGGGATCGTGTTTCTCGGCGAGCGGCCGACGCTCGCGCATGGCGTCGCGCTTGCCTGCGTGGTCGCGGGCATCGCGCTCGCCAGCCTGAAGGCGCGGCGCGTGCCGCCCGTGGCGTCGTAGCGTGAATTGTGCGTTGGCGAACGCCCCTGCGCGGCTCGGCACGGCTGTCACGGATCACGCTGTACAATAACGCGCCCAGCGCGCTCCGCCGGCCGGTTTCGTCCGCGCCGCCTGATCGACGGCCGTTCGCTTTGCGCGTGACCCGCCGTTGTCGATGCGAGCGCGTCCGTGCCCGCTGTCATTCGCCCGCTGTCATCCGTTATCACGAAGCGCCAACACTACGCCGAACACCCATGTCCGCTCCGCGCCCCTCTTCGCCTGGCCAGCCACGCCGCATGCGGCTTCTGCCTTCCGTGATCTTCATGAGCCGCTGGCTGCAGGTGCCGCTGTATCTCGGTCTGATCGTCGCGCAAGGCGTGTACGTCGTGCTGTTCCTCAAGGAAGTGTGGCACCTCGTCACCCATTCGATGTCGCTCGACGAAGTCAACATCATGCTCGTCGTTCTCGGCCTGATCGACGTAGTGATGATCTCGAACCTGCTGATCATGGTGATCGTCGGCGGGTATGAAACGTTTGTCTCGCGGCTCGGCGTGGAAGGCCATCCCGACGAGCCCGAATGGCTCGACCATGTGAACGCGGGCGTGCTGAAAGTAAAGCTGTCGATGGCGCTGATCAGCATTTCGTCGATCCATCTGCTGAAGACCTTCATCAACCCCGATCAGCACACGATGCACGCCGTGATGTGGCAGGTGATCATCCACATCGCGTTCCTCGTGTCCGCGCTGGTGATGGCGTTCGTCGACCGGCTCACCACGCACACGCATCCGCAGCATTTTCACGAGCCCGAGGTGCGCCGCGCCGCGGCGCCGCGTGTCGATACAACGATTTCCAACTCCCCTGAAGGCGCATGAGCGACTCTCGTCGAGCAGTCGCCATAACAAACGCCACAATGCCCCACTGAGCTAGCCATGACCGTCATCAAACAGGAAGACCTGATTCAGAGTATTGCGGACTCGCTGCAGTACATCAGCTATTACCACCCGCTCGACTACATCGAGGCGCTCGGCCGCGCGTACGAGCTCGAAGAGAGCCCGGCCGCGAAGGACGCCATTGCGCAGATCCTGACGAACAGCCGCATGTGCGCGGAAGGCAAGCGCCCGATCTGCCAGGACACGGGCATCGTCACGGTGTTCGTGAAGGTCGGCATGGACGTGCGCTGGGACGGCGCGACGATGGGCGTCACCGACATGATCAACGAAGGCGTGCGCCGCGGTTACCTGAACCCGGACAACGTGCTGCGCGCATCGATCGTGTCGCCGCCCGAAGGCGGCCGCAAGAACACGAAGGACAACACGCCTGCCGTGATCCACTACGAGATCGTGCCGGGCAACACCGTTGACGTTCAGGTCGCGGCCAAGGGCGGCGGCTCGGAGAACAAGTCGAAGTTCGCGATGCTGAACCCGTCGGATTCGATCGTCGACTGGATCCTGAAGACCGTGCCGACGATGGGCGCAGGCTGGTGCCCGCCCGGCATGCTCGGCATCGGCATCGGCGGCACGGCTGAGAAGGCGATGGTCATGGCGAAGGAATCGCTGATGGACCCGATCGACATTCAGGACGTCATCGCGCGCGGCCCGAAGGACTGGATCGAAGAACTGCGCGTCGAACTGCACGAGAAGGTCAACGCGCTCGGTATCGGCGCGCAAGGCCTGGGCGGTCTCGCCACCGTGCTCGACGTGAAGATCATGGCCGCGCCGACGCACGCCGCGTCCAAGCCGATCGCGATCATCCCGAACTGCGCGGCGACGCGCCACGCGCACTTCACGCTCGACGGCTCCGGCGTCGCGAAGCTCACGCCGCCGCCGCTCGACGCATGGCCGAAAGTCACGTGGCAGCCGAACACGGAAACCAGCAAGCGCGTCGACCTGAACACGCTGACGCCGGAAGAAGTCGCCTCGTGGACGCCGGGCCAGACGCTGCTGCTGTCGGGCAAGATGCTGACGGGCCGCGACGCCGCGCACAAGCGCATCGCCGACATGCTCGCGAAGGGTGAAAAGCTGCCCGTCGACTTCACCAACCGCGTGATCTACTACGTCGGCCCGGTCGACCCGGTGCGCGACGAAGCCGTCGGCCCGGCAGGCCCGACCACGGCGACGCGCATGGACAAGTTCACTGAAACGATGCTCGCGCAGACCGGCTTGATCTCGATGATCGGCAAGGCCGAGCGCGGACCCGTCGCGATCGAGGCGATCAAGAAGCACAAGGCCGCGTATCTGATGGCCGTGGGCGGCGCAGCGTACCTCGTGTCGAAGGCGATCCGCAGCGCGAAGGTGCTCGCGTTCGAAGACCTCGGCATGGAAGCGATCTATGAATTCGACGTTCAGGACATGCCCGTGACGGTCGCCGTCGATTCGAACGGCACGTCGGTTCACCAGACGGGACCGAAGGAATGGCAGGCAAAGATCGGCAAGATTCCTGTCGCGACTGCCTGAAGATTTGTTTTGTTTTGAAGAAGCCGGGACGTTATAGTCCCGGCTTTTTTATCGTTCACGCGAAATACAATTAAATTGCGCGAATGATTCTCAACAACCATATTCGTCCTTGGCTTTTGGTTTTTAGGCGTTTATTGTTGTTGAAAACCCGCACTAACAAGGAAAGATCATGCAAGGCGATAAAAAGGTCATCGAATATCTGAACGCCCAGTTGAAGAACGAACTGACCGCGATCAACCAGTATTTTCTGCACGCGCGGATGTACAAGCACTGGGGTCTCGAGAAGCTCGGCAAGCATGAATACGACGAATCGATCGGCGAAATGAAGCACGCTGACATGTTGATCGAGCGCATTTTCATGCTCGACGGCCTGCCGAATCTGCAAGACCTGCACAAGCTGCTAATCGGCGAAGAAACCAAAGAAATCCTCGAGTGCGATCTGAAGCTCGAACAGATTTCACAGGGCACGTGTAAAGAAGCGATCGCCTATTGCGAGTCGGTGCGCGATTTTATTTCGCGGGAAATCTTCACGACGATTCTCGACGACACGGAAGAACATATCGACTGGCTGGAAACGCAAATCGACCTGATCGACAAGGTCGGCATCCAGAACTACCAGCAATCGGCGATGGGTTCGCCGGAATAATAAGACTCACGGCAAGCAGGAAGCGTCCCGAGTCCTGCTACACTTCTGCGATCCGATCCGCGCAACGTTCAAGCAGCGCTGCGCGGATTTTCTTATATGGCTTCCGTTGAAACCATGATCGCTTCGTCCCCCGCCTCCACCGTGTCCAGCGCGTCCGCTTCGCTGCCGCCGCTTTCCACGCTCGATCCGCGCGCGCCCGTCGGCATTTTCGATTCGGGTCTGGGCGGGTTGTCGGTGTTGCGCGCGGTTCGCTCGCAACTGCCGGACGAAGCGCTCGTCTACGTCGCGGATTCGCTCTACGCGCCGTACGGCGAGCGCGACGACGATTTCATCGCCGACCGCACGCTGGCGATCGGCGAATGGCTCGTCGCGCAGGGCGCGAAGGCGCTCGTGGTCGCGTGCAATACGGCGACCGCGCAGTCGATCGCGCTGGTGCGGGAAAAATTGCCAATTCAGCTGATTGGCGTCGAACCGGGCGTGAAACCCGCGGCGCAGCAGTCGAAGTCGCGCGTGGCGGGCGTCCTCGCGACCCGCGTCACGCTGCGCAGCGCGCGCTTCCAGGGGTTGCTCGAGCGCTACGCCAGCGATTGCCGCTTTCTCTGCCAGCCCGGCCTCGGACTCGTCGAAGCCGTGGAGCGTTGCGACATCGAATCGCCCGAACTGCGCGCGCTGCTCGCCGGCTACATCCAGCCGATGCTCGACGCAGGCGCCGATACGCTGGTGCTCGGCTGCACGCACTACCCCTTTCTCGACGCGGCGATCCGCGACATCGCGGGCGACCGGCTGACACTGATCGACACGAGCATCGCCATCGCCCGGCAACTGGAACGCGTGCTGGACCAGCAAGGGCTGCGTTCGCCGGCGCGCGACACCGCGCCGCAGCCGCGTTTCTGCTCGACCAGCGACGGCGCACATCTGAAACAGCTGACTGCCACGCTGCTCGATATCGACGCGCCCGTCGAGCGCGTGCACATTCCGTCGCGCCGGACGCTCGCGCAGGATTCCCACGCCGCCTGAGGCCGCTTACACGGCAATTCCGCCAAGTCGTCTTGATCCGCGTATGCCGCTGGAATCACGGCTCGCCGAGCGGCAACGGCATTGGACACAGGGTCACCGCGCCCTTATTTCCCGGTTGAAACCCTTCTAACAGGCTGGTTTTGTTACAAAAATTTGTCTGGGAGGCTTGCCAAACCGACCAAACAAAATGATAATAATTCGCATTAACGTTAGCTATCGCGAGCTGTCATGATTGTCTGCGTGTGCAAGTCTGTTTCCGACCGAAAAATCCGTGCATCGATTGCCGAAGGCATCGACACGTTCGACGAGCTGCAGTTCGAGCTGGGCGTTGCCATGTGCTGCGGCAAGTGCGAAGAGTCCGTGCGGGACGTGATGGCGCAAAGCGGCGTCTGCGCGAGCCGCTGCGGCGTCGAGCATCACACGCAAGCTGTGCCGATGACTTTCTACGAACGCAAGGCAGCCTGAAGCCGGATTCCCGGACTTCTACGCGTTTCAACGTAGCGCTTCTCAAGGCGCGCCGGTATCGGGCGCCGTAGTCCTTTTGCTTCCGCCGTCAGCAAGCCAGTCCGATACCAGCCAGCGACGCCATTCTTCGAGGAGTTCGAGATGGAATTGCTGATCGGTTTTCTGACCACCGTTTGTATCTCGCTGCTGATATTCCGAACATGACGCCGTTTCGCATGACGTGCTGCATCGACGGCGCGCCGCCACGCTGACCATGCAGGCCACGCCCTCTCTTCCCACCGGTTTCGCGCCGGAAGCTTCCGCCCGAATCAATCCGCGTATCGCCACGGCGACGGGAATCGTCATCGGACTTCACGTCATCGCGCTAGCTATCGCGTTCACGGTGCGCGAGTTGCCGACCGTGCCCGTCGAAACGCAGCGCACGATCACGGCGGAACTGCTGCCGCCGCCGGCGCCTGCCGCCGCACCCGTCGCGATCGAATCGGCCCCGCCGCCGCCAAAGCCCGTGCCCGTGCAGAAGGTCAAGCCGAAGGTGCAACCGCGCCCGACGCCCAAACCCACGCCGGCTCCGATGCCCGTCGCCCAGGCGCCGTCGCAGCACGAGATCAGCGCGCCCGAAACGGCTCCCGCACCGCCCGCGCCGACGGCTCCGGTTGCGCCCGCAGCGCCCGCCGCGCCGGCCGCGAAACCCGTGATGTCGATCACCGCGCCGAAGGACGCGTCGCATCTGAACTGCAGCATCGTCGAGCCGACGTATCCCGCCATGTCGCGCCGGCGTGGCGAGACGGGACGCGCGGTCGTCCAGTTCATTCTGTCGGCGTCCGGCCGGATCGAAAACGTCGAACTGAAAAAGAGCAGTGGCTACGATCGCCTCGACCAGGCAGCGCTCGATGCAATCCGCTCCAGTTCGTGCAAGCCCTACGTGGTCGACGGCGAGGCGACGCGCGTGCCTGCCGTCCAGCCGTTCGACTTCAGCCTGAACAACTGATCAGCTGACAAGATTTCAAAGAAAAAAGGAATTGCCATGCAGAACTACGGTATCGCCCACGTCTGGGCACAAGGGGATTTCGTCACACGCGGTATCGCGTTGGCGTTGCTGATCATGTCGGTTCTGTCGTGGAGCGTGATCGTCGTCAAGAGCTGGAACGTGATGCGCCTGAACCGCCTGACGAAGAACGCCGAAAAGGCCTTCTGGCATTCAGACGACTTTGTCGACGGCGTGAAGAAGCTCGGCCGCGACACCTCGTCGCCCGCTGAAAACCCGTTCCTCGCGCTCGCGCTGTCGGGCCAGGAAGCCGCCGATCACCATCATCAGACACAACCGCATCTGCACGACCGCATGGACGTGTCGGACTGGGTCACGCGCTGCCTGAAGGACACGATGGACGAAAGCGTCGCGCGCATGCAGGCCGGTCTCGCGATTCTCGCGTCGATCGGTAGCACGGCGCCGTTCGTCGGCCTGTTCGGCACGGTGTGGGGTATCTATCACGCGCTGCTGACGATCGGCGCGACGGGCCAGTCGTCGATCGACCAGGTTGCCGGCCCCGTCGGCGAAGCGCTGATCATGACGGCCTTCGGTCTGTTCGTCGCTATTCCCGCTGTACTCGGCTACAACGCGCTGACGCGCGCCAACAAGGGCATCGTCAGCAAGCTGAACCGCTTTGCTCACGGCCTCCATGCGTTCTTCGTCACGGGCGCGCGCCTGTCGTCGTCGAAACGCGGAGACGGTCTTCGGCTCGCGACCCGCGCCAACTAACTAGCGAGGCACAGCGATGGCAATGAGCCCTTTCGCCGGCGACGAAGACGACGGCCTCATGAACGAAATCAACATGACGCCGCTTGTCGACGTCATGTTGGTTCTCCTGATCGTGTTCATGGTGACGATCCCCGTGATCCGCCATGCGGTGAAGATCGACCTGCCGCACGCGAGCAGCCAGAAGGAAGACACGAAGCCCGCGCAGGTGACGGTGTCGATCGACGCCGACGGCAACCTGCTGTGGGACGAGCAGAAAATTTCCGACGAGACGCTGCAGGCGAAAATCGCCGCGGCCGCCCAGCAAAATCCGCAGCCCGAACTGCATCTGAGCGCGGATCGCAAGGTCGCGTACGAGAAGGTCGCGGAGGTGATGTCAGCTGCACAGGCAGGCGGTCTGACCAAGATCGGCTTCGTCACGCAGCCGAAGGCGCACTGAGCGCGCGCCGCTCTCGTCCACTCGAAAAAGCCCCGTTTTTTCAGGGTTCAAAGTAAAAGGCCTTCATCGTCGGATGAAGGCCTTTTTTCATGCGCACTCGGCGCCTTCGGGCGGCGGGATCATTTTCCGTCGCTTCTGCTCTGGATCTGATCACCGCATGCGAATGCCGTGGTCGACACGGACAACGCTGTCAGCCCTATCAGGCCTACTATCAAAGCGGCCGTGATTTTTCGCATAGGACGCTCCTTAGCGAAGGGATTTCAATATAAGCCTGCGAGCTTCTTCGTACAAGCCCGCAGCCATTGAAAGTATCCATCGCCGGCCGCGCTTAAATGGCAAAAACGATATTCCGCTCCTTCTGCAATACGCGTGCGCGACATGCGCATCGCCACGCGATGCATCACGCGACCGCGGCCTTCAGCCTAAACGCCTTCGCCTCGCGCTCCGGACATTCCTGCTGGATATGCTTGCCCGTATCGGGATCGAGCATCTCGACGAGATAGTCGACGAAGGTCCGCACGGCAGGCACCATGCCCAGGCGCGACAGAAACACGGCGTACAGCTGCGGCGACGGCAGCGTCCAGCCGGGCATCACGGGCGACAGGCGCCCGCTGCGCAGCGCGGCGCCGTACATCATCTCCGGCAGCGCCGCGATGCCGACACCCGCGAGCACGGCCTCCGTGACCGTCATCAGATCGGCCGACACGAGGCGCGGTTCGTGCTCGTGCGCGTGACGCGTACCGTCGGGCGCGATCAGGTGATACACGTGGCGGCCGTCGCCCGTAGGCGTGTCGAGCGTTTCGAAGCGGCTCAGATCGGCGGGCTCGAGGGGCGGAGCATTCTGGCTCAGGAGGCTCGGCGCGCCGACCAGCATCTGCTGCGTGCGCCACAGCGGCCGCACGACGATATTCGCGTTTTCGGGCGGCTCGGAGCGCACACGCAGCGCGACGTCGATCGAATCCTCGAACAGATCGACGACGCGATTCGTCACGCGCATCACGACGCGCACTTCCGGATACCGATGCATGAACTCCGGCAGGATCTGCGACATGATGGTCTGCGAGATCGTCACGGGCACGCTCACGCGCACGGTGCCGCGCGGCGACGCCCGCAGCTGCTGGACGACGTTGACGGCCGCCTGCGCCTCGGACAGCATCGCCTGACAGTGCTGGTAGAAGAGCTGGCCGGCTTCCGTGAGCGCGAGCTTGCGCGTCGAGCGCTGCAGCAGGCGCACGCCCAGCGAAGCCTCCAGCTCCGTCAGCCTGCGCGACAGGCGCGACTTCGAAATGCCGAGCACGCGTTCGGCGGCGGAAAACCCGCCGTGTTCGACGACCTGCGAGAAGTACATCAGGTCGTTCAGGTTGTGCGAGTCGATCTTCATGTCATCGTTTCACTAGCAGAACAATCCATTGCGACAGAGGGCCTGTTATGCCCAAAAACGGTCCATATAATAGCTCTATGTTTCAGAAATAACGCTATTCCCCATTTTTCGAGGTGATTTTGATGAGCGCGACCCGCACGATCGAACGCACGTATCCGTCCGTACGCACGGTTGAGGGCGGCGGTTTCGTCGTCCACCGGCCGTTTCCGACCCGCATGCTGATGGACTTCGACCCGTTTCTGCTGCTCGACGAAATGGGCCCCGTCGACTATGCGCCCGGCGAGGCGAAAGGCGCGCCCGATCATCCGCATCGCGGCTTCGAAACGGTCACGTACGTGCTCGAGGGCGAGTTCGGCCACAAGGATTCGGCAGGCCATTCGGGCACGCTGCGCGCGGGCGATGTGCAATGGATGACGGCGGGCGCGGGCGTCGTGCATAGCGAAATGCCCGATCCGTCGTTCGTCGCGACGGGTGGCCGCGTGCACGGCCTGCAATTGTGGGTGAACCTGCCGAAGCGCGACAAGATGATCGCGCCGCGTTACCAGGAAATGCCGTCGGCGGGCATTCCCGTCGCGACCTCCGACGACGGCAAGGTACGCGTGAAAGTGATCGCGGGCGAAGCGCTCGGCGTGAAGGCCGCGATCGAAACGCGCACGCCCATTCTGTACCAGCATTTCACACTGCAGCCGGGCGCACGGATCGTGCATCCCGTGCCGCGCGACTATCGCGTGTTTGCATATGGCTTGTCGGGAACGGGCTTTTATAGCGACGAGCGGCTGGAAATCGGACCGCAGCAGATGATCGTGTTCGACAACGACGGCGACACCGTGACGATCGCGGCGGGCGACGAGCAGATCGACGTGTTGCTGTTCGGCGGCGTGCCGCTGAACGAGCCCGTCGTGCGTTATGGCCCGTTCGTGATGAATACGGAAGATGAAATCCGTCAGGCCGTCATCGATTATCAGGCTGGCCGCATGGGGCAGATCACGCACTGAAGTCCCCGCGTTTTTTCGCGCACCGACACTCAACCGCGAATCGCGGCAAATTCGTTCACAATAGCAATTCGAGCCGCGCGCCGCGTCCTGCGCCGCGCGGCATTCACCGTCACGATTCAACGTCCCGCACAGGAGCGCGCATGGCAGACACGAAGGTCACCGCACACATCGGCTCGACGAATTTTCAGGTGCTGTTCGACGACGGCGCGCACACATGGCTCGCCGACGAACCCGAGTCGCTCGGTGGCGGCGATCGCGGCCCGACGCCCAATACGCTGCTGCTGTCGAGCCTCGGCGCATGCACGTCGATCACACTGAAGATGTACGCGCAGCGCAAAGGGTGGCCGCTCAACGAAGTGCGCGTGACACTGTCGATGCAGAAAGAAGGCGACGGCACGGCGATCGACCGCCAGATCGTCCTCACAGGCAATCTGTCGGACGAACAGCAGGAACGACTTCTGCAAATCGCCAATGCGTGTCCCGTGCACAAGATCCTCACCAATCCGATCTCGATCCGCACGGGCCTGGCTGTTGCCTGAAACTGCGCTTGACACTGCGTGAACCTTGAGCTTTAAGAGGAAGCTGCCGTCTTGAACTTCGAACATCTCATTCAGATCAACGATCCGCTCAATCCGCTCGTCGAAACGATGACGCGCGAACAGCTGTGGGAAGGCCTCGTGCTGCGCGCCGAGCAGCCGCAGTTGTTCGTGATGGGACTCGACAGCTGCTCGATCCTGTCGCGCACCGAAAGTACGCTGGAGCGCGAGCTGCACTATGGCCATGCGACCGTGCGCGATCACGTCACGCTCACGCCTCAACAGAGCGTGCGCTACGACATCAATGCAACGGCGGACTACGTCGGCGGCTCGCTGACCATGACCATCGAGCAGCCCGACGAACTGCAGCTGTTTCTGCGCTTCGAGTACAAAACGAGCCTGCCCTCCGCCGACGACAATGGCGATCCCGATGCGCATCAGACGGAAGAGATCGTGAAATCGGCATATCGCGAGTCGGACATCGACACCGTCCGCCTGATCCGCCAATACGTCAGCGCGCGCAATACGCCTGACCAGTTGCACTAATTGCCTGCGCGCCGACCGTGCCTCGGTCGGCGCATCCCCTCACCTATCAAAATCTCGGATCGATTAATTTCTCAACCTTGTAAATGGGAATGGTTATCATTTAGAATCAATCTAACGAATCGACGAACACTAACGGCAAGCATGACGAACATGACGCGCTCTTCCACGCTCAGCCTGCGCCGCCCCGCAGCAGCGGCATTGACGACCAGCCGCCCCGCCAAATCGGCGACGACGGCGCCTGCGGAACGCCAGACGGGCGGCAACGCAGCGCAAACTGCCGAATCGTCCGACCGCGTGCTGCGCAGCGACGCGCTGCTTCAGGGCCGCAGCCATGTGAGCATCGTGCATAACGGGGAGACGTATCAGCTGCGCGCCACGCGATTGGGCAAGCTGATTCTGACGAAGTGAGGATGCAGTAGTACCGGGTATTGTGGGGACCACCTCCCAGAGAGGTGTTGGGCACTAGCCAGCCACGACGGCTTGCACGCGAGATCTAGACCCCTTCGTGCAAACACCAAGCCAGCCGTCGAAGCCAGCCACGCCGCTTTTTTTGGTTCTCACCACGACGTGTGCGCATGAATTGCGCGGCGTTTGACGAATGACGGAAACGAAGCCGTGCGGATGAATCATCTGCACGGCTTTTTCTATTCGACGCCGCGTCAGCGCAATTCGAGCGCCGCGATGCCCGCGCGCGCAATCGCCGTATCCTGCTCGGACTTCACGCCCGACACGCCGATTGCGCCCACCGTCTCGCCTTCCACGACGATGGGCACGCCGCCCTCCACCATCGCCGCGAGCGGCGCGCTCAGAAACGCGATGCGCCCTTGCTTGATGATGTCTTCGTAGACCTTGGTCTCGCGGCGCCCGAGCGCCGCCGTGCGCCCTTTCGCGGTCGCCATGTCGACCGTGCTGGGCGCAGCGCCGTCCATTCGATGCAGATGCAGGAGATGGCCGCCATCGTCGAGGATGGCGACAGTGACGGACCAGTGATTCGCTGCCGCATGCGCTTGCGCTGCGGCAGCGATGGTCCGGACGTCTTCGTCGGTCAATACGGGTTTGGTTCTCACGGGCGCCTCGCGTAGTCAGTACGCGGCGCGCCGCCGATCAGTGTGCCGGCCAGTACCAGAACATCAGCCACCACGCGCTATCGACGACGGCCAGTGCAGTCATGAACCATACCATCGACAGCCCGCGCTGGAAAACCCGTGCCGAATACCGGCGCGTCACGAGCCACGCGAGCCACGCGCTCCACGCGTTCGCGATCACGAGAATCGCGATGCGCACGTCCGACGCCCAGTCGAGCGGCACGTGCTCGGCCTTGAGCAGCGACAGCGTCGTCGCCGACAGGCCGAGAAACACGCCCGTGCCCGCAATGGGAATCAGCGCCTGGGCGAGATGATGCAGACGTGTCGTGTCAAAGCGGCCCAGCACGCGCGTCGCGCCCGCCAGCAGCGCGAGCAGCGCCGTGCCGTAGACGGCGCCCGTGGCAAGGATGTAGGCAATGATCATCGTGCCATCGAGCCACGAGAACACGTCGTTCTGTTCGGGATAATGCGTGAACAGGAACCACGGCGCGTTCGTGTCGAGCGGCCACATGATGTCGTGATCGATCAGCCACGTCGCGAGCGACTGCTTGACGTCGATGAACCACGGCGAGCCCGTCCAGTGGAATGCGCCGATCGCGATGCCGAGCAGGCCGTAGAGAATCAGCGCCGTATCCCACGCGCTCGCCTGCTTGTCGCCGAGGTTCACGACTTCCGACGAGGGCTTGCGCCACGTCAGCGCGATCGCGTCGCGGTGTCCGCTGCAACGCCCGCACATATGGCACGACGACGCGCCCTTCATGTTCCGCAACGGCACGAGCGGCGCGCAATTGATCGGGATCACGCGATGTCCGTGTTCGCCTTCCTTGTACGAGCGGCGCCATGCGTCTTCGTCGACCTTGTAGTGGAACGGCGCGAGACGCGCCAAAAGCGAAAAAACCCCGTTGACGGGGCACAGATACTTACACCAGACGCGCTTCTCTCGGCCGTATAAGAATCCGATGACGATCGCGGCGAAGGTCGATCCGCCTAGCACCAGTAAGACGGCTTTCGGATATTGATAGACGCTGACCATCTGGCCGTAGATCGTCGTCAGACCGAATGCGACGAATGGCCAGCCACCCCAGCGCATCCAACGCGGAATCGCCCAGCCTCGTCCGTATTTGCTCGCGAACTCCGCGAGCGCGCCTTCGGGGCACAGCACGCCGCACCACACGCGTCCGAGCATGACCATCGATAGCAGCACGAACGGCCACCAGATGCCCCAGAACACGAACTGCGCGGCCAGCGTCAGGTTGTTCCACAGATGCGCGGTATCGCCCGGCAGTTCGGTGAACGCGGGCACGAGAATCAGAAACGCGTAGACGGCAACGACGACCCACTGGATGCCGCGGATGACAGCGCCGTGGCGCTGCATCCAGTGGCCGACTTCTGCAAGCCGGCTGCGGCCATATGCAACTGCACTGCTCATGCCGCGCGCCCTGCTGTCTGCTGCGCCGGCGCGCGCGTCGAACGGCGGAGCAGGAACCACACGACGGCCCAGTACAGCGCATACGTGATCAGGTTCATCAACGCGGGATGCGCGCGATACCCGGTGAGCGTCGCCACCAGCGAACCGAACGTGCTCGAGTCGTCGAGGATCATCGACGTGTTCCACACGCGGTCGACGATGGTCGGCAGGATTTCCTTGTCGATCAGCTTGTCGACGCCCGTCTGGAACAGGCCCGCGCCGAGGAACAGCAGCATGATTTCGGTGATGCGGAAAAAGAGCCGCCACGAGAAAATCTTGCCGCCCAGCTGCAGCACGTAGAACGTTGCAAACGCAAGCGCGAGGCCGATCAGCACGGCCACGATCTGGCTCGTCTCGACATGGCCCGACTGGCCGAAGCCGAGGCCGTACAGGAAGATCACCGTCTCGCTGCCTTCACGCGCGATGGCCAGCGCGACCAGCACGGCGATGCTCCACCAGCTCGCGCTCTGCGTGCTCTTCTTCAGCGACTGTTCCATGTCGCGCTTGAGCGTGCGCCCATGCGACTTCATCCAGATCACCATCTGCACGATCAGAACGCATGCGATCAACACCATCGCGGTCTGAAAATAATCTTGCGCATCGCCCGACAGCACCTCGGTGAAGCCGACCAGCGCCGCGCCCAGGCCGATCGCGGCCAGAATGCCGACGGCAACGCCCGCCCACAGATACGGCAGCCCGCGGCGTGCCTGCTGGTCGCCGTTCTTCAGCCACGCGTACAGAATGCCGACGACGAGCAGCGCCTCGACGCTTTCCCGCCATACGATGAACACTACCTGACCCATCGAAACCTCCAGCTACCTCAGTGGACGCCGCGCGTCCGAATTACGACTCGTATTGCCGCGACGTCACTTGGCGACGATCACGCCCTGCGCCTGCTGATGAAAATCATCGAAGAACTTGTAGGTGCCGGGATCGAGTGGCGCGATCACGACCACCGATTCAGCGCCCGGCGCCAGAACCTTTTCCTTGCGCAACTCGACGCTCTCGAATTCCGCCGCGCCCTTACCCGTATTCTTCACTTCGATACGGATACGCTTGCCCGCGGGCACTTCGATACGCGCGGGCGTCAGCTTGCCGTCCGTCATTTCCAGCTTGAACGTCACGGCTTCTTCGGCAGCGTGCGCGAAGCCGATCAACGATGCCGCCATCGCGAAAACGGTAATCTTCCTGTTCACTCTCATGCAGCCTTCCTGAAAATGCGGCGCGCTCTTACGCGCCGCTGACTACTTCTGTTCTCAACAGCCAGTGATCGCGATGCGATCGATGACGATCAGTAACCGCCCTTCTTGCCAATGCCCGCGAACGTGAAGTCGTAATCGAGCGTGATCGGCTTGAACCACGGACCCACGCCCGTTTCCTTGTCGACGTGACGGCCGAATGCCATGTGGCCGGTTTGCATCGGCGGTTCGACGATCAACTTCAGGTGGTACTTGCCCGGACCCGCGAGCTTGACGTTATCGCCGTAGTGCGGACCGTCATCGGCCACCATTGCCATCAGGTCGCCCTTCTGGTCGTAGCTCGAACCTTGCTTCGTCAGTTCGTAGCGCACTTGCAGATAAGGCATCCAGTCGCCTTCTGCGAATCCCGTCGGATTCTTCTTGACTGCGTGGATGTCAGCTTCCAGATGGATATCGGAATCCGAGGCTTTGCGCATCATGCCTTCCGGATCCATCGTGATCGGCTGCAGATACACGGCGCCGATTTCCATCCCGCCCTGGATCTGCTGCTTGCCGATCGGATATTCAGCGGCCGACGCCGACAGGGCGGCAACGGCAGCGAGGGCAGCTACACCGCCGCTCAAGATTGACGAAACGCGCATTGAAACTCCTTTGATTTCTTTAGACTGATGCAACGAAAAGCAGACTTCGGAAAGGCGCGTTGAAGAGGTCTCGCATGCGCGTGTTCTTCCCGTCTTTCGCGAACCATCCGATATGGCTATCGCAAGTGCGAAAGCAGTAACGAACGGTAATGCGAACCATTCTCAATACTTGAATCAGTTTATCACTGTTCAAGGGGAAGAACAAATGTGGAAACCTCGAAAGCCTTGCTGCAACAGGGTCTTACGGGAAGCTTAAGGGCAGTTTTCGGAATGGCCGCAGTGTGCATTGCGAAGAACGGCCGACGTGCGCGGCGGCGATGCGCCGCGCACGATGCCGTTCGCGCAAGCCGCCTAGTCCGTACCCGTCAGATGATCGCCGACATTTGCGCCGAACACGCGCTGGCGAAGCAGAGCGAGCTGATCCCGCATCTGAGCCGCCTTTTCGAATTCGAGATTTTTCGCGTGCTCCATCATCTGCTTCTCAAGCCGCTTCAGCTCCTTGGCGAGCTGCTTTTCAGACATGTCTTCGAACTTCGCACGAACCTGCTGCTCCTTCAGTTCGGCGCGCGCTTCGTCGACGTTATAGACGCCGTCAATGATGTCCTTGATCCGCTTGACCACGCCGCGCGGCACGATGCCACGCTCCTCGTTGAAGGCCATCTGCTTCGCGCGCCGTCGCTCGGTTTCGTCGATCGCGCGCTTCATCGAATCCGTGATCTTGTCCGCGTAAAGAATCGCCTTGCCGTTCACGTTACGCGCGGCACGGCCGATCGTCTGGATCAGCGAGCGCTCGGCGCGCAGGAAGCCTTCCTTGTCGGCATCGAGAATCGCGACCAGCGAGACTTCGGGAATGTCCAGACCTTCACGCAGCAGGTTGATACCGACCAGCACGTCGAACGTGCCGAGCCGCAGGTCACGGATGATTTCGACGCGCTCGACGGTATCGATGTCGCTGTGCAGATAGCGCACCTTCACTCCGTGATCGGCGAGAAATTCGGTCAGTTGCTCGGCCATCCGCTTGGTCAGCACCGTGACGAGCACGCGGTCGCCCGCGGCCACGCGCTCGTTGATTTCGGCCAGCACGTCGTCGACCTGCGTGCGCGCCGGCCGCACATCGATTTCCGGATCGACGAGGCCCGTCGGACGCACGACCTGCTCCGCCACCTGCCCCGCCGTCTTTTTCTCGTAATCAGCGGGTGTCGCCGATACGAACACGACCTGGCGCATCTTGCGTTCGAATTCGTTGAACTTGAGCGGCCGGTTGTCGAGCGCGGACGGCAGCCGGAAGCCATAGTCGACGAGATTTTCCTTACGCGCGCGGTCGCCGTTGTACATGCCGTTCAACTGGCCGATCAGCACGTGCGACTCGTCGAGGAACATCATGGCATCCGTCGGCAGATAGTCGACGAGCGTCGGCGGCGGCTCGCCCGGTGCGGCGCCCGAGAAGTGCCGCGAGTAGTTCTCGATACCCTTGCAGAAGCCCAGCTCCTGCAGCATCTCCAGATCGAAGCGCGTGCGCTGCTCGAGCCGCTGCGCTTCGACGAGCTTGCCGTCCTGATAGAAGAACTCAAGACGGTCTCGGAGTTCAGCCTTGATCGTCTCAACCGCGCGCATTACCGTCTCACGCGGCGTCACATAGTGCGACGACGGATAGACCGTGAAACGCGGAATCTTCTGACGCACACGCCCCGTCAGCGGATCGAACAGTTGAAGCGTATCAATCTCGTCATCGAACAGTTCGACGCGCACCGCCATTTCCGCATGCTCCGCCGGGAAAATATCGATCGTGTCGCCACGCACCCGGAAGGATCCGCGTTGGAAATCGGCTTCGTTGCGGCTGTACTGCATCGCAATCAGACGCGTGATGATGTCGCGCTGCCCCATCTTGTCGCCCGTACGCAGCGTCAGAATCATCTGGTGATATTCCGACGGATTCCCGATACCGTAGATCGCGGACACCGTCGCGACGATCACGACATCGCGCCGCTCCATCAGACTCTTCGTGGCCGACAGGCGCATCTGCTCGATGTGCTCGTTGATCGACGAGTCTTTCTCGATGAACAGGTCGCGCTGCGGCACATACGCTTCCGGCTGGTAGTAGTCGTAATACGAGACGAAGTACTCGACGGCGTTGCGCGGGAAAAACTCGCGAAACTCCGCGTACAACTGCGCGGCGAGCGTTTTGTTCGGCGCGAAGACGATGGCCGGCCGGCCCAGCCGCGCGATCGTGTTCGCCATCGTGTAGGTCTTGCCGGAGCCCGTCACGCCGAGCAGCGTCTGGAACGACAGCCCGTCCTCGACGCCTTCGACGAGCGTCTCGATCGCCGTCGGCTGGTCACCCGCGGGCGGATACGGTTGATAGAGCCGGAACGGTGAGCCCTCATACGTCACGAATTTGGATTCGTCGAGAGCGTCTTGGACTTCACTCAGATGATGTTCGGACATGGAAGCGACACCTCGGCCGGGAGCAAACGACTATTCTAGCGTTTTGCGAACGGGCGGGCTGAGGGCTCGCCGGGCGTCGCGGATACTGCCCGGACCTGTCCGCCGCGACGCCGAAACGGGCGCGACGGCAGCGCGAAAACATCGCCAGATCGCTGTTTTCATTGCAAATTAATCCGCCCGCCGGCTAGGCGAATGCCAAAAACCCCGGTGAGATTCGTTACAATGGCGCGTTGCGCGCCAGCGCGGCCGTTGGTCAGAAGCGTCACCGGAACCCGGGCCAAGATTCCGCCGCAAGTTCCGAACCCAACTGCCTCAAGGTGCATGCGGTTCCTAGCAGCATCCGAAGTCGTCCCTCTTTTCACTACTGCCGAATCATCATGTCTCTGTTCTCCGCTGTCGAACTCGCTCCCCGCGACCCGATTCTGGGCCTGAACGAAGCTTTCAACGCCGATACGCGCACCACCAAGGTCAATCTGGGCGTGGGCGTGTACACCAATGAAGAAGGCAAGATTCCTCTGCTGCGCGCAGTCCGCGAAGCAGAAAAGGCGCGCGTCGATGCAGCGCTGCCGCGCGGCTATCTGCCCATTGAAGGTATCGCCGTCTATGACGCAGCCGTGCAGAAACTGCTGCTCGGCAACGATTCGCCGCTGATCGCCGCTGGCCGCGTCGTGACGGCACAGGCGCTGGGCGGCACGGGCGCGCTGAAAATCGGCGCGGACTTCCTGAAGCGCGTCAACCCGGCATCGAAGGTCGCGATCAGCGATCCGAGCTGGGAAAACCACCGCGCGCTGTTCGAAAGCGCGGGCTTCGAGGTTGTCTCGTACCCGTACTACGACGCAGCGACGCATGGCGTGAACTTCGAAGGCATGCTGTCGGCGCTCAACAGCTACGCGCCGGGCACGGTCGTCGTGCTGCACGCGTGCTGCCACAACCCGACGGGCGTCGACCTGACGGTCGACCAGTGGAAGCAGGTGGTCGAAGTCGTGAAGGCGCGCGAACTGGTGCCCTTCCTCGACATCGCGTATCAGGGCTTCGGCGACGGCATCGACGCCGACGCGGCTGCTGTGCGCCTCTTCGCACAATCGGAACTGAACGTGTTCGTGTCGTCGTCGTTCTCGAAGTCGTTCTCGCTGTACGGCGAGCGCGTCGGCGCGCTGTCGATCGTCACGGGCAGCAAGGAAGAGGCAGCACGCGTGCTGTCGCAACTCAAGCGCGTGATCCGCACGAACTACTCGAACCCGCCGACGCACGGCGGCGCCGTCGTCGCAGCCGTGCTCGGCTCGCCGGAACTGCGCGCGACGTGGGAAGCGGAACTCGGCGAAATGCGCGACCGCATCCGCGCGATGCGCAATGGTCTCGTCGAGCGTCTGAAGGCAGCGGGCATCGACCGCGACTTCAGCTTCGTCAACGCACAACGCGGCATGTTCTCGTACTCGGGCCTGACGGCGCCGCAAGTGGAGCGTCTGCGTGAAGAGTTCGGCATCTACGCCGTCAGCACGGGCCGTATCTGTGTGGCTGCGCTGAACACGCGCAACCTCGATGCCGTGGCTAACGCCGTTGCCGCTGTGCTGAAGTAATGTCGCGAGCATGACGGCGCGAAATCGCCGTCCGACCCGCGATTGAAAAGGCGCTCCTCGTGAGCGCCTTTTTTCATGCCGTGAAGCTGGCGGACGATCAACGCAAGTCGCGGTGAATATCGTGCGTGACGAATCCCGCGTCGTTCTGCGGCATGTCGAGCCACCCCGGTTGCGCGAGCGAATTGCGGATGTCGACGAGCCCGCTTTCCCAGTGCTGCTGCATTGTCGACAAGCCGAACTGGTAGTCCTTGTAGTGTCCTTCGTATTCCTTGTCGCGGTAGATCAGATGCAGGATGTTGTAGCGCTTCGAGCACGACAGTTCCTGGGCGAGCTGGCACCAGGGGTCGTCGCGATGTTCGGGCGATACGCGTTCGAGCACTTCGCGCAGCACATGCCTGAAGCGCTGCGTGTGCTGCATCATGTCCGTGACGAGACGCGTGCGGCTCGAATACTGGACGTCTTTCATACGTCCCTGTACGTCGGTGATATTGTCCGGCACCGGTCCCAATGCACTCCACAAATCGACCTGAAACGCGAGCGTATCGCGCCGCGGACTGGCCTGCGCAACCTGGTAGAGCGGCGTATTCGACATCAGGCCGCCGTCCCAGTAAAACTCGCCATCGATCTCGACCGCGCCGAAACCGGGAGGCAACGCGCCCGACGCCATGAAATGCTCGGGCTTCAACGTCGTGTGCATGTTGTCGAAATAGGCGAAGTTGCCCGTGTGCACATTCACGGCGCCAACCGACACATGCATGTCCTTCGAATTGATCCGTTCGAAGTCGCAGAGCCGTTCAAGTGTCGCCTTGAGCGGCGTGGTGTCGTAATAGCTCGCGTTTTGCGGCGAAACAGATACTGCGGGCAACGGCGGCGGAAAACGCGGCGTGAAAAAGCCCTTCTGTCCGTCGACCAGCGCGCCGACCGCCTGCATCGCGGTAAATGCCTTGCGTACCGTATCGTTCGAATTGAACAGCGCCTGCTCGATGGAAGGCGGCACGGGCGGACCAAAGGCCGGCTGGCAAATGGTTTCCCAGAATTCGCGCAGCTTTTCGACGCGATCTTCGGGCGCGTTGCCCGCAATGATCGCCGTGTTCAGCGCGCCAATTGAAATGCCCGCCAGCCAGTTGGGCAGGATGCCTGCCTCGTCGAGTCCCTGATAGACGCCTGCCTGATACGCGCCGAGCGCGCCGCCGCCTTGCAGCATCAGCGCGATGGTTTCGTACTGAGGCAGCGCCGCGTGATGACTGGCGCGAACGCCGGGCGCTGCGCCCGCCTGCTCGCTTTCTCCCGCACCGGCACCGCCGGCGCGTGCCCGCTTCACGCTACGTTGTGAATCGCGTTGCGCCATCATCACCTCCTCGCTTTTTACATCGGTTATTGCATATACCAGCCGTGGCTGACGATGAACGACTGTCCCGTGAGCGCGGCCGTCGGGAACGACGACAGGAACAGCACGGTCTGCGCGACGTCTTCGACCGTGGTGAAAATGCCGTCCACCGTGCCGCCCAGCATCACGCGCCGGACCACTTCTTCCTCGGTGATGCCGAGTTCCTTCGCCTGCTCGGGAATCTGCTTGTCGACGAGCGGCGTGCGCACGAAACCCGGACATACGACATGCGAGCGCACGTTATGTTTCGCGCCTTCTTTCGCGAGCACGCGCGACAGACCTAGCAGCGCATGCTTGGCCGTCACGTAGGCCGACTTCAGCGGCGACGCTTCATGCGAGTGCACCGAGCCCATGTAGATCACGATGCCGCCGCGATCGTCCTTGTACATGTGCTTGAGCGCGGCCTTCGTGGTCAGGAACGCGCCGTCGACGTGGATGGCCTGCATCTTCTTCCAATCCGAGAACGAGTAGTTTTCGATCGGATTAACGATCTGGATGCCGGCGTTCGAAATCAGGATGTCCACCGAGCCGAGTTCGGCAGCCACTTTGTCGATGCCCTGGTTGACGGCGTCTTCGTTCGTTACGTCCATTGCAACGCCGAGTGCCTTGCCGCCCGCCTTGTTGATTTCTTCGGCCACGGCATTCGCGCCGTCCTGGTTCAGGTCCGCAATCGCGACGGCCGCGCCCGCCGCCGACAGCGTCAACGCGATCTGCTTGCCGATGCCGCTCGCCGCGCCCGTGACGACGGCGACCTTGCCTTTCAGACTCTCATTCGATGACGACATCCAGAACCTCCATGCAGTTGATTGAGCAATGACAACATGGCGCGCAGGCATCGTGAAGCTGGCTGAATGGCATATGCCGTTCGGTCGATTGCTGCACTGCGGCCGACTCCGCTATTGTGCATGAACGGAAGCGAACTACACACCCAAAGGCACGAGTTGCCGATTCGGATTAATGTGTGGGGTTCCGGCTACGACACTCACAAAAGGAGAAGTGGATGAACTACCGACGTCTCGGCCGCTCCGGCCTGCAAGTCAGCGAGCTGTCCATCGGCTCATGGGTGACTTATGGCAATCAGGTGGATCGGAGCGCCGCTCGGGAATCACTGGCGGCCGCGCGCGACGCGGGCGTGAATTTCTTCGACAACGCCGAGGTCTATGCGGGCGGCAAGTCCGAGCTGATCATGGGCGAAGCGCTGAAGGAACTGAACTGGCCGCGCGTGAGCTATATCGTTTCGACAAAGTTCTTCTGGGGACTCAACGAAGCGCCCAACCAGTATCACACGCTCAACCGCAAGTATCTGATGAACGCGATCGACAGCTCGCTCAAGCGTCTGCAACTCGATTACGTGGATCTCGTGTTCTGTCATCGTCCTGACCCGTACACGCCCGTCGAAGAGACGGTGTGGGCGATGAGCGACATGATCACGCGCGGTAAAGCGCTCTACTGGGGCACGTCCGAATGGAGCGCCGACGAGATTCGCGCGGCGTACGAGATCGCCGAGCGTCATCATCTGCACAAACCGGTGATGGAGCAGCCGCAATACAACCTCTTCCATCGCCGACGCGTCGAGCAGGAATATCGACGGCTCTATGAAGACATCGGCCTGGGCCTGACAACATGGAGTCCGCTCGCGTCCGGTCTGCTCACGGGCAAATACCGCAACGGCATCCCCTCCGGCAGCCGCGCGGAACTGCAGGGCTACGACTGGCTGCGCAAGGAATTGACCGACTCGGGCAAGAACAACGTGGTCGGCCAGCTAGGCGATCTCGCGGACGAACTCGGCTGCACCGTCGGTCAACTGGCGCTCGCGTGGATCCTGACCAATCCGAACGTCAGCACAATCATCACGGGCGCGTCGCGCGTCGAGCAGATCGCGGAAAACATGAAGGCGAAGGACGTGGCCGAGCAGATCACGCCGGAGATCAAGGAGAAGATCGAAGCGATCGTCGGCGACGGCTATCAGTAAGTGCCGACATGCCGCGCGAGCCGGGTGGACATGCAGCCCTGGCTGGCGCGGCGGCTCCGCTCGCCCCGTCGCGTACAATACGCGCCCCGCTCCTTCATTAGCGCATCCATCGCCATGCTCAGTTACCGCCACGCTTTTCACGCAGGCAATCACGCCGATGTTCTGAAACACGCTGTCGTCGTGCAGTTGCTGCGCTATCTTGGACAAAAGGACAAGGCGTACTGGTATATCGACACGCACGCCGGTGCCGGCGTCTATTCGCTGAAGGAAGGTTACGCCACCAAGACAGCGGAGTTCGAAACGGGCATCGCGAGACTGTGGGAACGCAAAGACCTGCCGCCGATGCTGGCGGAGTACGTCGACGAAGTGTCGGCCCTGAACCCCGACGGTGAGTTGCGCTACTACCCCGGTTCACCATATCTCGCGTGGCGCCTGATGCGCGAGCAGGACCGGATGCGTCTGTTCGAACTGCACAGCACTGAAATCGATGTGCTGCGTCACAACTTTCGCGACGCGGGCCGTCGCGCGATGCTGTTCGCGGGCGACGGCTTCGACGGTATCAAGGCACTATTGCCGCCTGCGCCGCGCCGCGCGCTCGTGCTCGTCGATCCCTCTTATGAAGACAAGCGCGATTACGCGCGCACACTAACTTGCGTCGAAGAATGTCTGAAGCGTTTCGCGACGGGCACGTATGCCGTCTGGTATCCGCAGGTCACACGGCCGGAATCGCAGCGTTTTCCCGAGCAGTTGAAGCGGCTTCAGGACAAGAACTGG
Organism: Paraburkholderia azotifigens; assembly: GCF_007995085.1. Lineage (GTDB taxonomy): Bacteria > Pseudomonadota > Gammaproteobacteria > Burkholderiales > Burkholderiaceae > Paraburkholderia > Paraburkholderia azotifigens. The sequence goes on along the minus strand of NZ_VOQS01000001.1, from coordinate 210,202 downwards.
CTGCATGTCTCGTTGACCGTCAGCAATCCGCCTAGCGATGGCTTTGGACTGTTCGGCAGCGGCATGTTCATCCTGAATCCGCCCTACACGCTGGCGAAAATGCTGAAGGAAACATTGCCGTGGCTCGTCGCGACGCTCGGCGAGGACAAGGCCGCGACGTTCAAGATCGAACATCGCGGCGACTGAGCATACGGCTTACTTGACCTGCTCGGCTGCCTTGCGCGCAAAGTCGTTCGTGTAGGTCGATTTCAGATCGATCTTCGACGCGTCGAGTCGCGTATCGAACGAAGCGAGCGCGCGCAGCGCCGTCGGCGGACCGTCAGCAGGCATCAGGCCATCCGGCGAATAGGCTTCGCGGACATTGTGAAAGGCGTCGATGTACAGCGCCTTGTCGTTGAGCAGATACGCGGCTGGCACCATCTTCACGATGTCGGCATCGCTCGCCGTCTGAAGCCAGCGGTCAGCGCGTACGATCGCGTTCGCCAAGGCCTGAGTCGTCTTCGGATTTTTCTGGATGAAGCTGTCCGACGCGTACAACGTGGCCGCGGGCATCGTTCCGCCGAACACTTCCTGCGTGCCCTTCACGGTGCGCGTATCGACCAGTATCTTGATATCGCCCGCGCGCTGCAGCTTCGTCATCATCGGATCGACGTTCGAAAGTGCATCGACCTGCCCATTGCTCACCGCGGATATCACGGTCGCGCCGCTTCCCACGCCGATCACTGAAATCTCGTTGCGTTGCACGCCTGCCTTGCGCAGCGCGACGGTCAGCACGAGATCGGTCGACGAACCAGGCGCGCTGACGCCCACTTTCGCGCCTTTGAAATCGGCCAGCGATTTCAGCGTATCGACCTTGCTTTTCGTCACCGCAACGGCGATCTGCGGCGCGCGGCCCATCAGCACGAACGCGCGATAGTGCTGGCCTTTTGCCTGCATGAAGATGGTGTGCTCATAGGCGCCCGCGCCGACATCGGCACTTCCGCCGACCACCGCTTCCAGCGCCTTCGATCCGCCCGCGAAATCCTCGAGCGTCACATCGAGCCCCTCGTCCTTGAAGAAGCCCAGTTGGGACGCGGTCAGCACAGGAAGATAGTAGAGACCCGGCAAGCCGCCGACGGCCATTGTGAGCGCTGGCTTTTCGGGCGTGTCCTTCGCGATGGCAGATTGCGTCGCAAGTACGAGCAGTGCCGCGCACACGCTCGCCGCATGGCGGAGCCCCAGATTACGCATTCGTCGCCTCCTGTTCCGTTCGAATTGTTCGTCTCGCTGCGTAGGACGCATGGAATGCATACTGGCGAGCGATGATCGCGCAACGATTGTCATCGGACGAAGCGGCGCACGCCATGCGCCGAAACCCGAATAGCGAGAGCGCTTTGGCTTCCCGTCGACGCAGCTGCCCTACTGCGAATGCGGTATGTATCTCGGACGCGGCTGCGGTATCGGTGTGGGATACGGAGTGGTCGATGCACCCGGCACCTGAATATACGGCGCGACGATGTAAGGCGGCGCCCCGTTGGGCGGGGGAAGCTCTTCAGGCGCGGCAATCGGCTGCGCCTCGACGATGCGGCTGTGCGACAGCGGTGCCGTCTGCAGCACGGTGCCGCCCTGGCCGTCGCTGATTCCGCCTTGCGTGTCGAGAATCAGCGGCTGCCGGCTCGTCGACGAGCCGGCAAATGCCGTCGATGCCGCCCCCAGCAGCACGACAAGCGCTGCAGATCGCAGCAGATGAAACGAGTGGTCTGAAAACATGGGCGCCCCGGATGATTGTAGGAATGCCGGTTATCGCGAAAACATCCTACCTTACCGCGGCATAGGCGTTTGGGCTAGTCGGTGCCAGCCAGCGTAGCGCAACTCGCCGGCTCCAGATGTGACAAAGCCCCGCATGGCGGGGCTTGAGCTCGCGACTCAGGCTCGCGGCGAACAGAATGCCGCGCAATCCGGGGCGAATGACTTACAGCGAGTAGCCGCTGGTTTCGAGCGAACGGATGCGTTGCTCGAGCTGGACGATGTCCGACGACGCTGCGAGGTAAGCCTCACGGCGGCTACGTTCAGCAGTTTCAAACCAGTTGCTCAGCTTTTCGATCAAAAATGCAAACATGATGTACTCCAAGGATCAGTGAATAACCCCCGGTGAATTTAGCATCAGGGATTTCCCGTATAAGGGTTAACCCGAATTATAGCGTTATGGCGCAACCTTGCCAGTGAATTGCACGAATACCGTGCATTCCGTTTTGGAATGGTGCACGCCAATCTGCCGATCAAAGTGTTGATTCTTTGCGGCTTTTTTCGAGATTCATTGGGAATCGGGCAGGCGAAGCGCCATATATGCACAATTTATGTGCATAAAGCCCAATTGATCTCAACGTTGCGGCACTGTTTTGCAATGGCCGTGACAATCCGGCGCAGCGGCCGACGAATCAGCAGCCGCCAGGCTTTCGATGATCGGGCAATCCGGACGGTCGTCGCCATGGCAATGCTCGGCGAGATGGGTCAGCGTGTCGCGCATCTCGGTGAGTTCGTCGATCCGGCGGTTCAGTTCGGCCACATGCTCCAGCGCGATCGACTTCACCTCCGCGCTCGCGCGCGACCGGTCGTGCCACAGCGCGAGCAGCTTGCGGATGTCCTCGACCAGAAACCCCAGCCGCCGTGCCTGCCGGATAAAGCGCAGCGAATGAACCTCCTGCGCGCCGTAAACGCGATAACCCGCCGTCGTGCGCTCTTTCGCCGCGAGCAATCCCACGCTCTCGTAATAGCGGATCATCTTCGCCGTCACGCCCGACGCGCGGGCCGCTTCACCGATATTCATCACTCGTTCCCCACTTTGCCTTCTCGATACGTTGCATGATTCTTGACCTTCCCACTGTGGGAAGGTCAATCATGATATGGCCGTTCGACAGGCATAATTCAACCGTTGCAGGACTTATCAGCCAGAGGAAAAGCATGAGCATCGAATTCAAGGTAGAAGGCATGAGCTGTCAGCATTGCGTCGCGGCCGTCACGCGCGCCATCCAGGAACAGGACGCGGGCGCACAGGTTCAGGTCGATCTGTCGGCGGGCAAGGTCGCCGTCCAGTCGGACGCGTCCGTCGACACGCTCAAGGCCGCCATCGACGAAGCCGGCTATACGGTCGTCGGCGTCGCCGGCAATTGAGCGGGAACGCGCGCATGTTCAAGGTTGTCGTTATCGGCGCATCGGGTCTGCTGGGGCGCGCGATCGTCGGCGAACTCGTGCAGCAGCGGGACTGGCGGTTGGTCCAAACAACCTTCAGCCGCCAGAGCCAGGGCAGCGTACGGCTCGATATCCGCGATGCCGAAGCGGTCGCGCAGTTCATCGAGCGCGAGCGGCCCGATGCAATCGTCGTCGCGGCAGCCGAGCGGCGTCCGGACGTATGCGAAAACGATCCGGCGCTCGCGCGTGCGCTGAACGTGGACGCCGTGCGCGCGATTGCGTCGGCTGCGCGGCAGCGCGGCGCGTGGGTGCTGTCCATTTCCACAGACTACGTGTTCGACGGCAAAGCGCCGCCCTATCGTGACGACGCGACGCCGTCGCCGATCAACGCCTATGGCCGCAGCAAGCTCGAAGGCGAGCGGGCGCTTGCCGAAACGACGGATCTCGGCTGCGTGCTGCGCCTGCCGCTGCTGTTCGGGCCGATCGTCGACTGGCAGGAGTCGGCCGTGACGAGTCTCGTGCCCGCGATTGCCGCGTCGGCGCGTACGTCGCCGGAAGTGAAACCTGCCGTGATGGACGCATGGGCGATCCGCTATCCGACGTATACGCTCGATGTCGCCGTCGTCGTCCGTCAGTTGCTGGAGCGGCACGCGTGTGGCGAGCCGGTGTGCGGCACGGTGCAATGGTCCGGCGATGAGCCGATGACGAAGCACGACATCGCGCAACGTCTCGCGAGCGCCTTGCAGATCGACGCGCAACTGACACCGCAGCACACGCCGACGGACGCCACGCCGCGCCCGCACAACTGCCATCTCGACTCGGCGCGGCTCGAAGCACTCGGCATCGGCCGGCGCACGCCGTTCGATACGGCGATTCGTGAGGTTTTCGCGCTGTTTCCGTGGCGCGGTTAGCGCATAGTTAGAGATCAGTGGAAATCGCGGCTCACCGATTGCAGGCCGCCCAGCAGATGCGACATATCGACGAGCCGTTGCGCCACCAGGTGGCGCACTTCGCCTTCGCATTGCCACGTGCCGTACACGGCAAGCAACGACGCGCCGAGCGCTTCCCGTCTCTGCTTCTCCAGCAGGCTCGGCCAGATGATCACGTTGACGTTGCCCGTTTCGTCTTCGATCGTCACGAACAGCACGCCCTTCGCCGTGCCCGGACGCTGCCGCACCGTGACGATGCCGCAACCGCGCGCGAGCCTGCCATTGCGATAGTTGCGCAATGCCGATGCGGGCATCAGACGCTGCTCCAGCAACACGGGCCGCAGCAGATCCAGCGGATGACGGCCGAGCGTCAGTCCCACCGAACGATAATCGGCGACGATATCCTGCGCCTCCGACGGCGCACCAAGCTCAGGCGTGTCGTCCTGAATGGCGGCGACGGCCAGCATGTCCTTGTCGGGCACGGCGGCCACCGAATGCCACAGCGCTTCACGCCGGTTGCCCGCCAGTGAAGTCAGCGCGTTTGCATCGGCGAGCACATGCAGATCGTGCCGGTTGAGCTGCGCGCGGCGCGCGAGATCGTGCACGCTTCTGAACGGCCGCACGGCGCGCGCATTCTCGATACGCTCGGCGGCGCCGTCCTTCATGCCACGCAACAGCGACAGCCCGAGGCGCACGGCGGGACGCGCACGCCCCTCTACCGTTTCGAGCGCCGAGTCCCAACCGCTCACCGTCACATCGACAGGCAACACGATCACGCCATGCCGCCGCGCATCCTGCACGAGTTGCGACGGCGAATAGAAACCCATCGGCTGGCTGTTGAGCATCGCGGCGAGAAACGCCTCGGGCTCGTGGCACTTCAGCCAGCTGCTCGCATACACCAGCAGCGCGAAACTCGCCGCGTGGCTCTCCGGAAAGCCGTATTCGCCGAAGCCCTTGATCTGCTCGAAAATCGCTTCGGCGAAACTCTGCTCGTAGCCACGTTCGCGCATGCCGTTGACGATCCGGTCATAGTATTTTTCGAGCCCGCCCTTGCGCTTCCATGCGGCCATCGCACGACGTAATTGATCCGCTTCGCCCGGCGTGAAGCCCGCCGCGAGAATCGCGACCTGCATCACCTGCTCCTGGAAAATCGGCACGCCGAGCGTGCGTTCGAGCGCGATCTTCAGCTTGTCGCCCGGATAACTGACGGGTTCGAGTTTCTGCCGACGTCGCAGATACGGATGCACTGCTCCGCCCTGAATCGGCCCCGGCCGTACGATCGCGACTTCGATCACGAGGTCGTAGAATTCTTGCGGACGCAAGCGCGGCAGCATGCTCATCTGCGCGCGCGATTCGATCTGGAACACGCCGATCGTGTCGGCGTTCGAGATCATGTCGTAGGTCGCTTTGTCTTCGGGCGGAATGTCCTGCATCTCGAAACGCTCGCCGCGCTGTTCCGCGACGAGATCCAGCGTGCGCCGGATCGCCGACAGCATGCCGAGCGCGAGCACGTCGACCTTCAGCAGACCGAGTGCTTCGAGATCGTCCTTATCCCACTCGATCACCGAGCGGTCGGCCATCGCCGCGTTCTCGACGGGCACGAGCCGCGTGAGTTTGCCGCGGCTGATCACGAAGCCGCCCGAGTGCTGCGACAGATGACGCGGAAAATTCAGCAACTGCGAAGCGAGCCGCGCCCACGCCTGGATCAGTGGCTTGTCAGGATCGAGGCCCGACTCTTCGAAGCGCTTGAGCAGATCGTGACTCGTATCGAACCAGTGATGCGACTTCGCGACGACATCGACGATCTGCGGATCGACGCCGAGCGCCTTGCCCGTTTCACGCAACGCGCCGCGCGGCCGGTATGTCGACACGGCCGCCGCGATCGCCGCGCGGTCGCGGCCGTACTTGCGATAGATGTACTGGATCACTTCCTCGCGCCGCTGATGCTCGAAGTCGACGTCGATGTCTGGCGGTTCTCCGCGCTCTTTCGAGATAAATCGTTCGAACAGCATGTTGCCGCGCGCGGGATCGACTTCTGTCACACCCAGGCAATAGCACACGGCCGAATTGGCCGCCGAACCGCGTCCCTGACACAGGATGTGCTGACTGCGCGCATAACGCACGATGTCGTAGACGGTCAGAAAGTACGGCTCGTAACCGAGATCGGCGATCAGCGCGAGTTCGTGTTCGATCTGCTCCTGCACGTTGAACGGAATGCCCGAAGGAAACCGCTGCTGCGCGCCGATGTACGTTTCCTGCCGCAGATATTGAGTCGGCGTATAGCCCTCGGGCACGAGTTCGTCGGGATATTCATAGCGAAGCTGATCGAGCGAAAACGCGCAGCGGGATAGCACGCTGATCGTCTCGCGCACCGTGTGATCGGGATACAGATTCGCGATACGCAAACGCGAGCGCAAATGCTGCTCGGCATTCGGCGCGAGTTCGTAACCGCATTCGTGCACCGGCCTGCCAACGCGGATCGCCGTCATCGTGTCCTGCAACGGTTTGCGCGAGCGCACATGCATCACGACATGACCCAATGCGACGACGGGCACGTTCTGTTTGTTCGCGACATATTCGACCGAGCCGCGATGAATGTCGTCCATTGCGCGCTGATGCAGCACGAGCCCGACCCACGCGCGGCCCGGAAATGTTTCGTCGAGCCATTCGATCTGCGCGTCGAGCACCTCTTCATTCGCGGGGAAATCGGGCACGAGGATCGCGAGGCAATCGGGCATGCCGCGCAGATGCGCGTTCTCGCGATCGGGCCGCGACAGATCGTGCGGCGTCAGCCGATATTCGCCCTTTGGTGCGCGCGTGCGTGCAAGCGTGATCAACTCCGACAGATTGCCGTAGCCCTCGCGATTCTGCGCGAGCAGGATCAACCCGAACGCGGGCGTACCGTCGGCATTGCGCAGCCGGAAGTACGAACCGATGACGAGCGGCAAGCCTTTTTCCTTCGCCGCGACGTGCGCACGCACGACGCCCGCGAGCGAACATTCATCGGTGATGGCGAGTCCGGAATAACCGAGCTGGGAGGCGCGCTCGGCCAGTTCCTCCGCATGCGAGGCGCCGTGCAGAAACGTGAAGTTCGACAGGCAGAACAGCTCGGCGTAGGCCGGCAAAACATTGAACGTCGTATCCATCGCGCGTCATCCGAACAGGCCGTGCAGGAACCAGCGCGGCTCCTCTTCGGCATCGCGGCTGCTGACACGCTCGCGATAAACCCAGTAGCAACTGCGATCCTCGCCTTGCATGACGAAATAGTCGCGCGTGACGAGCGCACCATCGAACCAGCCCGCTTCGATCCGCTCGCCCGGCGACGCGATCTTCAATGGCGAACCGTAAAACGGCCGGTGCTCGCGCATCAGCAGACGCACGGGCGTCGCCAGCATCCACGTCGGTCGCGGCAAGCCTTTGGGCAGCTGGATTTTCTTTTCTGCGTGGTTGACGGGCAGCCAGCGGTTCGCGATTTCGGGCCGGTAGTCGGCTGTCGGCGCCGGACGCAGCACGTTCTCTTCGCCATTGCGCGCGATCAGCAATTCGACCAGCCGCGCATGATCCGCCGGCGAACCGCCCGGTTGGGGGAAAAGCTGATCGGTCGCGGGCTCGGCCGCATCGACCTTCGATGCATCGAGCCGCAACGCGATCGCGGGCGCCTCCAGCGTGAGGCGGTGCAGCCGCTCCTTCACGAGACGCAGCAGATGATCTTCGCGCCACGCGGCTTCGCCCAACGCGATGTCGAGCGACGTCGGCGCAATGGCTTCGCGACCGCGCTCATGCTCGAACGACAGCGTGATCGCCGTCACGGCCAGCTGCTTCGCGCACAGCCAGCCGCACAACTGCACGATCAGCCGATGCGCGGCAAACACCGCGCCGTCCGCATGCTCCAGACGATCGGGCAATTCGAGACGCGCGCTGAACGTAGGCGGCAACTCGAGCCAGTCGAACAGTTCCGGCGCAGTGCCGAACGCACGATCGAGCGAATCCAGCAGATGCTCGCCGCACCGCCGCTGCAATCCGGCGCGCGGCAGACGGCGCACATCGGCGATCGATTCGCAGCCCAGTCCGCCGAACCAGTCGGCAAATGGACGGATCTCCGGCACGTCGAGCATCGGCAGCGGCTCGAGCACGCGTTCGAGCGACGCGAGTTGCAGCACGCGGCGATTGCCGTGCTTCGCCAGCAACCATGCGCCCTGCCCCGTCGGCGCGGCGCTGATGCGCGCCGTCAGACCGAGCGCGTCGAGAATCGCCTTTGCCTCACGGCACAGCGATAACAGTCCGCCGAAAAGCCGCAAGCTGCCGCCGACTTCGACGAGCACGGTCGCTTCGTCGAGCAACGTGACGTCGGGCGAAAATTTCATCAGCGCGACGCCGACTTCGCGCTGCGTCGCGCTCTCGCGCGCGATATCGCGTTCGTACATCGCTGTTTCCGGCGACAACGTCAGCACGCCACCGCGCTTCATTCCGAGCCGGACGCCCGCTGCGCGGGCCGCGCCGTCGGCGATCGTAACCTTGTCTTTCTCCAGCACGACGCTGCCGTGCTCGGGCTCAGGCGACCACCTCGGTCGAAAGACTTCGAGCGGCAACTTCGGCAAGTGGACGGCGAGAAAGACGCGCATGACGGGAAAACAGAACGGGTGTGGGTTGAAGAGGAATCGACAGAGGCTCCGCGCGTGTTGGGCCTCGTCGTTTCACGATATCGACCATCAGGCCATCGGCCGAAGGTCGTAACGCCAGTCGCAATAAAGCTGGCGACGAGTCCTGAGCCGAGGCTAGCGGCCGGACCATGATGAAGAGCGTCTCAGACGACTGCGCCGCCAGATGCAGACGCCTCAGCGATGACGCCTGCGCGTGCTGCGCCCACAGGATCAACGCACCGCAGGTGCCGGCGCGCAGGATCTGTTCGGCGGACCAGAAGGCGTCGGCGCTTTTGGGGGCTTTGACTTGCAGCAGTTGATCGAGCGAGAGTCCGATGTAATCGAGGCCCAAGCCATCCGGAATATGTGGTGGCTGCACCAGTGCGATGGGACGCTCGCCCAATGAACTCAGCGCAGGCCGCAACAGCCGCATTTCACCGACGCCGGGGGTTTGGACCAGCAAATCAACCAGCACGCCAATCGGCCAGCCGCCGCCTGGCAACTCGGTGGATAGCGCGGGATAGCCGGTATCGAGCGTGCGCCGCCCTCCGCGTGCGAGCTGCGAGGCTCGCCATAGCGATGGGTGAATCTCTTCGGCACGGGAAGCGGCGGCTGACATCGGCGTAGGAAAATACCTGTATATTTGTACAGTATCCTACACGGAATTTGGGAGGGGAATGGCGCCCTTTTTGAGAGGGGTGTGGGGGTGGGGCGGGGTGGCTTTGGGACAGGGTTCCAGCGTGGTGGCAGATCAAACGCGGTCGGCCGTTAGCCTGACTTGACTCTGGCGCCAAGTATCATCGCGTTAGAACAGTTAAGCGGTCTGAAGAAAGGAAGATTGATGACTGGCGTACATCCGCCAGCTGTGCTTCGGAGCGGCCTGGTGCGGCGAATCGATCCGATGCGGCAAAGTTTTTGAAGAGAAACAGACATCTTGGGAAAGATGTCACGTGTTGACCACGAGACGAACAGCAATGTGTGGCCCACAAACGCCAAGACCCCGCTTTTGAGGGCGGGGTCTTGGACTGGGTAAGGAGCCTGACGATTACCTACTTTCACACGGGCAATCCGCACTATCATCGGCGTGGAGTCGTTTCACGGTCCTGTTCGGGATGGGAAGGGGTGGTACCGACTCGCTATGGTCATCAGGCATGACGGGTTGCTGCGTCGCGGCGGGTTCGGGTGAACCTGGCGCCACAGCCAATCTGGAAGAAGTGTAAAGCGGGGTGTGTTGTTTGTGGCACAACATCGATCACTCAAACATCCTGCATTCCGTGCCCCCTTCGGGGGTGGGATGCCCGTCAGTGCTGAAGCACTAACGATCATCGACACGAAACACACCTGTTATAGGATCAAGCCTTACGGGCAATTAGTATCAGTTAGCTTAACGCATTACTGCGCTTCCACACCTGACCTATCAACGTCCTGGTCTTGAACGACCCTTCAAGGGGCTCGAAGCCCCGGGGATATCTCATCTTAAGGCGAGTTTCCCGCTTAGATGCTTTCAGCGGTTATCTCTTCCGAACATAGCTACCCGGCGATGCCACTGGCGTGACAACCGGTACACCAGAGGTTCGTCCACTCCGGTCCTCTCGTACTAGGAGCAGCCCCCTTCAAATATCCAGCGCCCACGGCAGATAGGGACCAAACTGTCTCACGACGTTTTAAACCCAGCTCACGTACCTCTTTAAATGGCGAACAGCCATACCCTTGGGACCGGCTACAGCCCCAGGATGAGATGAGCCGACATCGAGGTGCCAAACACCGCCGTCGATATGAACTCTTGGGCGGTATCAGCCTGTTATCCCCAGAGTACCTTTTATCCGTTGAGCGATGGCCCTTCCATACAGAACCACCGGATCACTATGACCTGCTTTCGCACCTGCTCGACTTGTCGGTCTCGCAGTTAAGCACGCTTATGCCATTGCACTATCAGCACGATTTCCGACCGTACCTAGCGTACCTTCGTACTCCTCCGTTACACTTTGGGAGGAGACCGCCCCAGTCAAACTGCCCACCATGCACTGTCCCCGACCCGGATCACGGGCCAAGGTTAGAACCTCAAACAAACCAGGGTGGTATTTCAAGGACGGCTCCACGCAAACTGGCGTTCACGCTTCATAGCCTCCCACCTATCCTACACAGATCGGTTCAAAGTCCAATGCAAAGCTACAGTAAAGGTTCATGGGGTCTTTCCGTCTAGCCGCGGGGAGATTGCATCATCACAAACACTTCAACTTCGCTGAGTCTCGGGAGGAGACAGTGTGGCCATCGTTACGCCATTCGTGCAGGTCGGAACTTACCCGACAAGGAATTTCGCTACCTTAGGACCGTTATAGTTACGGCCGCCGTTTACCGGGACTTCAATCAAGAGCTTGCACCCCATCATTTAATCTTCCGGCACCGGGCAGGCGTCACACCCTATACGTCCACTTTCGTGTTTGCAGAGTGCTGTGTTTTTATTAAACAGTCGCAGCCACCAGTTTATTGCAACCCCTTCACCCTCCGCCCGCAGGGGCGTCAAGCTACAGGGGCGTACCTTATCCCGAAGTTACGGTACCAATTTGCCGAGTTCCTTCTCCCGAGTTCTCTCAAGCGCCTTAGAATACTCATCTCGCCCACCTGTGTCGGTTTGCGGTACGGTCAATGTGAAACTGAAGCTTAGAGGCTTTTCCTGGAACCCCTTCCGATTGCTTCGCTCCCGAAGGAGCTCGCGCCACGCCCTTGAATCCCGTGCCCGGATTTGCCAGAGCACCTTCTCCAACGCAGCGACCGGGACTTCCAACACCCGGACAACCTTCCGCGATCCGTCCCCCCATCGCATTTCACACTGGTGCAGGAATATTGACCTGCTTCCCATCAGCTACGCATTTCTGCCTCGCCTTAGGGGCCGACTCACCCTACGCCGATGAACGTTGCGTAGGAAACCTTGGGCTTACGGCGAGGGGGCCTTTCACCCCCTTTATCGCTACTCATGTCAGCATTCGCACTTCCGATACCTCCAGCACGCTTTTCAACGCACCTTCGCAGGCTTACGGAACGCTCTCCTACCATGCGTGCAAAGCACGCATCCGCAGCTTCGGTATATGGCTTAGCCCCGTTACATCTTCCGCGCAGGACGACTCGATCAGTGAGCTATTACGCTTTCTTTAAAGGGTGGCTGCTTCTAAGCCAACCTCCTGACTGTTTTAGCCTTCCCACTTCGTTTCCCACTTAGCCATATTTGGGGACCTTAGCTGGCGGTCTGGGTTGTTTCCCTCTTGACACCGGACGTTAGCACCCGATGTCTGTCTCCCGTGATTGCACTCTTCGGTATTCGGAGTTTGCTATGGCGAGGTAATCCGCAATGGACCCCTCAACCATGACAGTGCTCTACCCCCGAAGGTGATACACGAGGCACTACCTAAATAGTTTTCGGAGAGAACCAGCTATTTCCAGGTTTGTTTAGCCTTTCACCCCTATCCACAGCTCATCCCCTAACTTTTCAACGTTAGTGGGTTCGGACCTCCAGTACGTGTTACCGCACCTTCATCCTGGCCATGGATAGATCACCTGGTTTCGGGTCTACACCCAGCGACTGAATCGCCCTGTTCGGACTCGCTTTCGCTACGCCTGCCCTAATCGGTTAAGCTCGCCACTGAATGTAAGTCGCTGACCCATTATACAAAAGGTACGCCGTCACCCCTTGCGAGGCTCCGACTGTTTGTATGCATGCGGTTTCAGGATCTGTTTCACTCCCCTCCCGGGGTTCTTTTCGCCTTTCCCTCACGGTACTGGTTCACTATCGGTCGATCACGAGTATTTAGCCTTGGAGGATGGTCCCCCCATCTTCAGACAGGATTTCACGTGTCCCGCCCTACTTGTCGTACACCTAGTTCTTTCATGATGTTTTCGCCTACGGGGCTATCACCCACTATGGCCGCACTTTCCAGAGCGTTTGGCTAACACCACAAATAAAGAGTACAGGCTGGTCCCATTTCGCTCGCCACTACTTTGGGAATCTCGGTTGATTTCTTTTCCTGCGGTTACTTAGATGTTTCAGTTCACCGCGTTCGCTCCACGCAGCCTATGTATTCAGCTGCGGGTGACCCATACGGGCCGGGTTTCCCCATTCGGATATCGGTGGATCAAAGCTCGTTTGCCAGCTCCCCACCGCTTTTCGCAGGCTACCGCGTCCTTCATCGCCTGTGATCGCCAAGGCATCCACCACATGCACTTGTTCGCTTGACCCTATAACGGGTGTGTCTCTTGCAAGAACCACTCGCTACAGGCTGAGTATTCGCGTTGTGCCGTATTCCAAGGCTGTCTTTCGACAACCCTTAAAATACATCGATACAATCACAACCCTGATTCACCTACTCATGTACCCATCTCTAAGTACACTTTCGTGAATCTCTTTACTACTTCTTCCTGATTGTTAAAGAACGACAGCCGATATCTAACTGCAATACCGCATCTGACTGGCTCAATTGCCAATGCAGAGTCTTCTGCTTCATGCAGACCACTGTGCATTGGGAATTGGTGGAGGATGACGGGATCGAACCGACGACCCCCTGCTTGCAAAGCAGGTGCTCTCCCAGCTGAGCTAATCCCCCAGTCATACAGCGCACAGAGGACGTCCAGCCAGTGATCGAGCCAACCACACCAGACAAGGCAATGGTGGGTCTGGATGGATTCGAACCATCGACCCCCGCCTTATCAAGACGGTGCTCTAACCGACTGAGCTACAGACCCCTGAGCCTGTCTTCAAACAACAGCCGACAAGTGTGAGCACTCAACTTTGAAACGCTAGCTCTGGAAAGGAGGTGATCCAGCCGCACCTTCCGATACGGCTACCTTGTTACGACTTCACCCCAGTCATGAATCCTACCGTGGTGACCGTCCTCCTTGCGGTTAGACTAGCCACTTCTGGTAAAACCCACTCCCATGGTGTGACGGGCGGTGTGTACAAGACCCGGGAACGTATTCACCGCGGCATGCTGATCCGCGATTACTAGCGATTCCAGCTTCACGCAGTCGAGTTGCAGACTGCGATCCGGACTACGATCGGTTTTCTGGGATTGGCTCCACCTCGCGGCTTGGCAACCCTCTGTTCCGACCATTGTATGACGTGTGAAGCCCTACCCATAAGGGCCATGAGGACTTGACGTCATCCCCACCTTCCTCCGGTTTGTCACCGGCAGTCTCCCTAGAGTGCTCTTGCGTAGCAACTAGGGACAAGGGTTGCGCTCGTTGCGGGACTTAACCCAACATCTCACGACACGAGCTGACGACAGCCATGCAGCACCTGTGTTACGGCTCCCTTTCGGGCACTCCCACCTCTCAGCAGGATTCCGTACATGTCAAGGGTAGGTAAGGTTTTTCGCGTTGCATCGAATTAATCCACATCATCCACCGCTTGTGCGGGTCCCCGTCAATTCCTTTGAGTTTTAATCTTGCGACCGTACTCCCCAGGCGGTCAACTTCACGCGTTAGCTACGTTACCAAGTCAATGAAGACCCGACAACTAGTTGACATCGTTTAGGGCGTGGACTACCAGGGTATCTAATCCTGTTTGCTCCCCACGCTTTCGTGCATGAGCGTCAGTATTGGCCCAGGGGGCTGCCTTCGCCATCGGTATTCCTCCACATCTCTACGCATTTCACTGCTACACGTGGAATTCTACCCCCCTCTGCCATACTCTAGCCCGCCAGTCACCAATGCAGTTCCCAGGTTAAGCCCGGGGATTTCACATCGGTCTTAGCGAACCGCCTGCGCACGCTTTACGCCCAGTAATTCCGATTAACGCTCGCACCCTACGTATTACCGCGGCTGCTGGCACGTAGTTAGCCGGTGCTTATTCTTCCGGTACCGTCATCCCACCACCATATTAGGGCGATGGTTTTCTTTCCGGACAAAAGTGCTTTACAACCCGAAGGCCTTCTTCACACACGCGGCATTGCTGGATCAGGGTTGCCCCCATTGTCCAAAATTCCCCACTGCTGCCTCCCGTAGGAGTCTGGGCCGTGTCTCAGTCCCAGTGTGGCTGGTCGTCCTCTCAGACCAGCTACAGATCGTCGCCTTGGTAGGCCTTTACCCCACCAACTAGCTAATCTGCCATCGGCCGCCCCTTGAGCGCGAGGTCCGAAGATCCCCCGCTTTCCTCCACAGAGCGTATGCGGTATTAATCCGGCTTTCGCCGGGCTATCCCCCACTCCAGGACACGTTCCGATGTATTACTCACCCGTTCGCCACTCGCCACCAGGGTTGCCCCCGTGCTGCCGTCCGACTTGCATGTGTAAGGCATGCCGCCAGCGTTCAATCTGAGCCAGGATCAAACTCTTCAGTTCAAACCTGTTACTGTTGTTCGGGCTCTTTCGAACCCGGTCGCTCACTCAAAATCACTGACAGATGATTCGACCGAGCCTCTCGGCTCCATCAAACCTTCCTCAATTTCTTTCTGTGTGAGACTCGATTACTTTCGCTATCTCGGCGACCCGAAGATCGCCGTGCGCCGCCATCGAGCACCCACACTTATCGGCTGTTAGTTTTTAAAGAACATTCGCAGGAAGCGCCTTGCTTTCACCGCGTTGCTGCATCAGCAGCAGAGAAACGAGATTATGAAGAACCTTTTTCGTTTCGTCAACCGGTTTTTTTAGCATCGCCTGAAAAAACCCGCTGACTCCACTCCCGCGCCGTTTCTGCCGCGGCCCCGCTCCGTCGCACACCACACCGTGCTCCCGAACGAGGACGCGAATCTTAGGCCATCCCGAGCCTCATGACAAGAGTGTGACGCAGGTTTTTTTCGGGGTCACTTTCCCTGCGCCTTCTCGGTCTGTGTCACCGGGTCAACCGGTTTTCCACTCGTTCTGGCAGTCAGCTCACGAGCCTCCGGCGAACCGATCGTCCAGTCGTGCAGCACTGTATATGCGACAGCAAGCAAAGTCGGTCCGATGAACACCCCGAGGAAACCAAACGCGAACGCACCACCGAGAATGCCGAGCATCACGAGAATCAGCGGCATGTCGCTGCTCTTGCCGATCAGGATCGGCTTGACGACGTTATCGGACATACCCACGACGACCACGCCCCACACCACGAGGAAGATCGCCCATCCCGTCTCGCCGCCGTGGTACAGCCAGATCGCGGCGGGTAGCCATACCACGACGGGTCCGCCCGGAATCACCGACAGAAAGAATGTCGCGAGCCCAAGCAACGCCGGCGCCGGCACGCCCGCGATCCAGCAGCCGAAGCCGGCCAGCACGCCCTGCACCAGCGCCGTTCCGAGGATGCCGTACACCACGCCCTTCACCGTGCTGCCAGCCAAAGCCAGCAGATAATCGGCGCGTTCGCCGGCAATACGCCGCATGCCCGCGTTGAGCCACGCAGCCGCGCCCTCGCCGCCCGTATAAAAGAAGAACGTCAGAATGATGCTGAGCGCAAGCAAGCCCAAGCCGTGCGTGACGGCCAGCGCCGCCGCGAGAATCCACTTGCCGGCCGGCGCCGCCAGCCCGCGCAGTTGCGCGACCATCTCGGAATTGCTGCTGGTCACGCGCTCCCAGAACGACTCGATGCTCGAACCGACGAGCGGAATCCGTGCGACCCAATCGGGCAGATCGGGCAGACCCGCGTCCATCAGATGCTGGACGAGCGCGGTAATGTCCTTGGTGTGCGCGCCAAGCGCAAAGCCCGCGTACACGAACGGCCCCAGCACGACGATCAGAATGATGAGCACGATCAGCGTCGCGGCCCACCTCCGCCGTCCGCCCAGACTCGCGGACAGCTTGCAGTACAAGCCCCACGAGCTATAGCTGAGAATCGCGCCCCACAGCAGCGCGGTCGTGAACGGCGCCAGCACCAGCAGCGAGCCGCCCACCAGCAACAGCAACGCAAACACGGCGGCCAGCCGTTCAATCAGTTGGTCCGATTTCACCATGCGCCACTCCCGACTCCACGCCATCCCGATGGTCGCTCCGCAGAAGGAGTATAGGAAAGCTCTGGCGAAAACCGCGAAAGCGCGGCCCTGCGCGGCCGGCATGCCCGTATCGCTGGCGAATCGCTGCCAGCGGAGCGTGTCGATAATATGTCGACGAAGAAACGTCTAGAATATATGGTTCTCTGCACACAACCTCCGGATTTATGCGCTCGCGAATCGCCAAACGTCTCCCTCCCGATGCCGACAAGCTGGTCGGTCTGTCGCTCGCGCTTTTCGCGTCGGGCAGCCGCACCGAAGACCGCTTCTGGGAAGCCAAGCTCGACGCGCTGCTCGCAAAGATAGTCCGCAACGGCAACCAGACGACGCTCGACGCCGCGCTCGACCATCTTCAGCAGAATCATCCGGACGCCTATGGCGCCCTTGCCGACATGGCCGAAACACATAGCGAGTCGCTGATCGTCGAGCACGACGGCATCCAGTACGAAGCGCTGCTGATCGCCGCGCCCGTACTGGCCTGGACGCGCTATGTGATCCCGTCGGGCGCGCTGAAAGGCGACGCGGCCGACGCGTTGCGCGCGCATTTGCAGGCCCACGTGCTGGCTGCCGACACCCGCGTCGCGATGGCGCCCTTTATGTATAGCATCGACCAGTTGCCGCGTCACCACGTCGAAACCTGGCGTCTTGCGCAGCAGCTGGCGCAGGCGGCCGTCGCCGGCGGCAATGCGAAGATCAATTTCGGCGAGCTGCCGGAAACCTCGCCCATTCTGGCCGACCCGCGTTTCCTGCTGGCCGTCGTCGCAGCCCCCGTCGGCGCACCCGTGTTCCGCTGGCAGGAAGAAGAGCATGGCTCCCGGATCGAGCGCGGCCAGTGCCTCGAGCAATGGGCAACGCAAGGCGGCGCCAATCTGGCCGTCGTGCTGCCCGGATGCGAGTTCGAATGCCTGCTGCCGGACGCCTACTACTCTGCCTGCCGCGATGCCGACGAACGCGTGCGCCCGCACACGGTCCGCACAGCGGTGCGCTATCTGTTCGACACGATCGGCGCAACGCCCGACGAACTGCGCGCCGTCGTCGCGGGCTTCGGGGAGCGGCGCATCGATGAATATCGCATCGGCTTTACGCGCCGCGGCAGCAACGAGGTGATCTATGGCGTCGTGTGGCCGCTGTACGGCCGCGAGAACGGCGACCCGGGCATCGACGAGGAACCGCAGGAAGCGATGTCGCCCGAAGGTCCGCTCGAAGACATCGTGGCGCTGCTGAAGGAAACGGGCATCACCGATATCCGCCGTCACGCTGGCCGCTTCGAGCCGGAATATTGCGACGACTGCGGCGTCCCGCTGTATGCGGATCCGCTTGGCGAGATCGTTCACGCCGAAATGCCGGAAGATGCCGAGCCCGCGCAACCGCATTTCCACTGATCACTTCAGAATTTTCTCTGCATCGAATCAAGCCCCGCCGCGTGCGGGGCTTTTTTATGGCACCCGTCCTATGCCACTCGGACAGGCCGCCAGCCGACCGGGAATTTGTCATCATCGACACGATGGTGCATCGCTGCGCAACGACGCAAACGTTGCGGGCATCGCACCGCCATGACCGATCGATCAGGAGGCAATGCATGCGATTTTCAGTTCTCAACTCAGACGCCGAGCGCAGGGAAGGACTCAAGGCGCTCTTACGGCAAGTCGACCGGCAGGCACGTTTCGGTGAAGCACAGGACTGGCAGCAGGCCGAGCGCACGCTGCACCGCCTGCAACCCGATCTGTTGCTGATCGACTGGGAAGACTGGATGTCGCCCCTCGACGCCCGCGCACTGCTCGCCAATCATCCGGGTCTGCCCGTCGCCGTGCTGGTCGACGATATCTCGCCCGCGCACGTGCGTGCGTTCGTCGAGAAAGGCGTGCTCGGCGTAATCCCGCGCTCGACTGACCCGCGCGTGATCGTGCGTGCGCTGGAAATGGTTCTGCTGGGCGTCCATTACATCCCGGCCGGCGCGCTATCGCTGAATGCGTCGGCTTCGTCGGGCAGGCGCGTTCGTCCGCTAACCGATCCGCACTCGCTCGAGCGTGTCGCGCAGCCGAAGCGGCCGAACGTGACAGGCGGCCTCTCGCCGCGGCAAGAGCAGATCATGCGCTGCGTCCATATGGGCAGCACGAATAAAATGATTGCTCGCGCGCTAGGCATCAGCGAGGGCACCGTGAAAATTCATCTGGCAACGATCTTCCAGCAGCTCGGCGCGCCGAACCGTGCCGCCGCAGTCGCGATCTACAACGGCTGGCTCAGCGCGCAACTCGAAGTGCTGCGCAGCGGACAGAATCGCATCCCGCGTCCCGCGCGAGTGGTGTCGAACGTCGCGCCATTGCGTCAACGCAAACAGCGGACGTTCCGCTATCCGTTGCCTGCCAACGACACTTCCGCCGCACTGCCCATGGCCGCCGAAGCAACGGCACCCTATGGCACACGGCGTCCGAGCCCGGAGCGCGACGATGGTGCGATGTAAAGGTCGAAAGGAATCTGCCGTGAATCGACATAAATCACCGCTGGCATGGAATCCGCTCACACGTTTCGCCATTCAACGAGTAATATGAAGACATGGGTTTCCTCTATACACCGCTTCCGTTTTGGGTCGCTGTCGGTGGCTGGATCGCCGCTGTGGCTCTGCTCGCGCTCGCGCTCTGGAAGAACCCATTCAGACGATTGCAGGAGCCCGTGCTTCAACACGTGTGGCTCGCGATCATCGTCGCCGTCTCGGTGCTGTGGGCGAGCAATGCATGGCTCGAAGACGGCACGGTGATTCACCTGCTCGGCGCAACGCTCGTCGTCACGCTCTTCGACTGGGGGCTCGCGCTCATTGCGATGGCCATCGTCACGGGCCTGGCTGCCGTCGTTTTCGACGCGCCGTGGCAAGGCATTGCGCTCACCTTCCTCGTGTTCGGCGCCGTGCCCGTCGGTGTATCTACGCTACTGCAACGCGCGAGCATCGCGTGGCTGCCGCGCAATCTATTCATGTTCATCTTCGGTCAGGGCTTCGTCTCGCCCGCCATCGCGGTCACCGTTGCATCGGCTGTTGCATTGGCAACGCATATTGCACTCGCCGACGGATCGATGTCCGTCATCCCGGCCGGCTATGCGTTCAGCGTGTTCCTGCTTGCGTCGGGCGAATCGTGGTTCACGGGCATGTCGACAGCATTGATCGCCGTCTATCGTCCCGCGTGGGTCACCACCTATGATGTGCGCCGCTATCGCCTCGGTGGCCCGCGCACCTGATCGCTGTCCGCACCCATAGCGTCGTTATCCAACAAATCGACCAGCCCGTGCTGGCCGTTCAGGCCTGAGCGCATCCATGCATCATCCGCCGATATATCGCTCATCGAGCCAGCGCACCACGACACGACAAAATATTTGTGCCAGGATTGAACTCCTTCCTGCCGACGGGCATCTTATGTGCCTGAAGTCTTCACAGCATTGACCAAACATTGATGGATCGCACCAACGCACCGCGCCGATTGCCGCGGTTGGTCGGCCGGTTAGCGGTGTGGTTGGCGAGCGCATCGCTCGCATGCGCACTGCCCGCCTTCGCCGATCAACTCGGGCAGCACAACGACCTCGTCACCAGATTCATCAACGACATGCACGCGGATCCGCTAGTCGCGGATTGCGCCGCGCATGGCAATTTTGTCGCGAGCACATCGACGGCTTTCGATCACGTCGAGTTTCCGCCCAGTTCGTTCGACAGCGCGCACGCAGCCGTCACGCCCTGGAACGATTCGTTCGACGAAGGCAAGCAGAAGGTCAAGGTCGACAGCATCGTAACCGTCGAAGGTCTCGGCATTCCGCAGGCAGGCGGCGATCCCTCACAGCTCAAGTTCCGCTGCGGCTATGTCGGCGCGCAGATGCTCGCCTTCAGCTGGAACGATCCCGTGCCGCCGTTGCGCGCGCGCAGCGCCGCGTCGTCGTCGGGCTCGCACAACGCGAAGGGCAAACATGCCGTCAGCGGCAAAGGCTCGAAGAAGAGTTCCGGCAAATCGACCAAGGGCTCGCCGAACAAGTCGGGTAACAAGAAGTCGAGCAAATCGTCAGGCAAGGCCGTGACGGCCAAGAGCAGCAGCACGAAGAAATCGACGACGACGAAAAAACATTGATGCCGCTTGCGCCGGATTTACCGGGCGAATCCGGCGCAAGCGCGACCAGCAAAAAGCGAGGCCACACAACCTGTGTGGCCTCGCTTTTTTACATACCTTTGCGACCGCTCGACGCATCGGGCGTCGACCCACTCAGGCGAACGCCTCCATGTGCCAGAGGATCGCCTGCAGCATCGCCGCGCCGAGCGACGCGCTACGCTCGCCATTCCAGCCGACGCGTTCGTCGGGCAGATTTGCGTTGTCCTTGAACGGCATTTCGAGCGTCAGCGACAGGCAGCCGAACTCGTTGCCGATGTACTTCGACGCGAGCTTGAGCGCGTCCTGCCGATACTTGCTTGCCTCATAACCGTACTTGTCCTGGAAATCGGGGCTGGCGCGCAGGAAGCCCTGGATGAACGCCGTCTGCTCCTCGCGTTGTCGCTCGGTAAAACTCGGCAGCATCTCCGAGCCCGCGACGAACACATACGGCAGCGCTTCGTCGCCGTGAATGTCGAAGAACAGATCGCAGCCCGTCGCATGAATCGCGTCGCGCACGAGCAGCACTTCGGGACTGCGCGCGGCATCCGGCTCCATCCATTCGCGATTCAGGTTCGCGCCCGCCGCATTCGTGCGCAGATTGCCGTGCACGCTGCCGTCCGGGTTCATGTTCGGCACGATGTAGAAGTCCGCGTAATCGTAGAGCTTGCGCGCGACCGGGTCGCCCGACCAGTCGCCCCAACCCGCGAGCCGCTTCACGAGACCTTCGACGAACCATTCCGCCATCGTCTCGCCCGGATGCTGACGCGCGATGATCCAGATTTTCTTCTTGGGCTTCAACGAGCCGTCGTCGAGCAGCGCCGGCATGCCGAGCGTCAACAGCGACATCGGCCGGCCTTCGACCGTCTTGCCCAGTTCCGTCAGCGCGGCATGCGGCATCTGTTGGACTGCGCCGAGAAATTCCGAGTGTCGCTCTTCACTATACGGCTCGAAGTACGCGTAATAGACGCGATCGAAATCGGGCGTGTGATCGATGGTCAGCACGCGACCGTCGTACGAGGTCGGCACGCGGAACCAGTTCACGCGGTCGTAGCTCGCGCATGCCTGATAGTTGCGCCAGCCTTCGGCGAAGGCGCAGTCGGCCGCATTCTCGAACGTCATCACGCAGCGCTCGCCACGCGCGCCCGACAGACGGAAATAGAACCATTGCGCAAAGTCCGCATGGCTGTCCGGACGCACGCGCAAGCGGATGTTGTCGGCCTGCGCGCAGGACAGGACTTCGATCGCGCCAGCGTCGAAATTGCTCGTAATGGAAAGCGTCATGTTGATGTTCCTGCTGGTTCGGCGCCGCGTCAGTCCGCGATGCGCCGGCGAAAGACGTAAGTGGAATCGTTCGATGCGTCTTCATCGAACGCATAGCCTTCAGAGTCGAAGGCCTGCAACTGTTCGGGCGTGTCGAAACGGTTTTCCACGGCATAGCGCGCCATCAAACCGCGCGCGCGCTTCGCGTGAAAACTGATGATCTTGTAGCGGCCGCCCTTCCAGTCTTCGAACACGGGCGTGATCACGGGCGCCGCGAGCAGCTTCGGCTTGACCGACCTGAAGTATTCCGTCGACGCGCAATTGATCAGCACGCGCGAACCGCCCTTCTTCTTGTCCAGTTGCTGGTTGAGCGCCTGCGTGATGCGCGCGCCCCAGAACGCATACAGATCCTTGCCGCGGCTGTTCTCGAAGCGCGTGCCCATTTCGAGCCGGTACGGCTGCAGCAGATCGAGCGGACGCAACAGACCATAGAGTCCCGACAGCACGCGCACATGCTGTTGCGCGTAATCGAGATCCGACGCGGACAGCGACTTCGCGTCGAAGCCTTCGTAGACGTCGCCGTTGAACGCGAGCACGGCCTGCTTCGAATTGGACGTGTCGAAGGTCGGCGACCAGTCCGCGTAACGCTGGAAATTCAGATGCGCGAGCTGATCGGAGATGTCCATCAGCGAGGCGATGTCTTGCGGCGACAGACGGCGCAGATCGCCGATCAGTTCGGCGGCGTCATCGACGAAATCGGGAAGCGTATGTTTCTTGACGTGCGGAGGGGTCTCGTAGTCGAGCGATTTGGCCGGCGACAGAACGATTATCATAGAGGCTTTCAGGCACGCCGTGCCTGGCGGTCAAAGACGAAAGCCAGATTGTAACGAATGCCCGAAACCCCTGCCTTGCCTGAACAGAACGCGCCCGCCACTCATCACGCCGCCGCGCCTGCCGTCGTGCTCGATTCGAACGTGTGGATCGACATTCTCGTGTTCGACGATCCGCACACGCGCCCCATTCTCGCCGCGCTCGAAAGCGGCGCGCTCCGCGCGCTGATCGATACGCGGTGTCTCGCCGAGCTGACGCATGTGCTCGACTATCCGCAGTTCGAAAAGCGCGCGGTCGACAAGGCCGCCGCGCTGGCGACAGTCGCGCGCCTGTCCACGCTGGTCGCGCCGCCCGCGCCTGCTGACGACGCGCGCCCCTTGCCCAGATGCAAGGACCGCGACGATCAGAAGTTTCTCGAACTCGCGTACGCGGTGCAGGCCGACTGGCTGGTTTCGAAGGACCGCGCAGTGCTGAAGCTGGCGAAGCGGATCGCGCGCGACTTCGGTTTCAGGATCGCGCAGCCCGCGCCGTTCGTTGCCGAATGCGCATTGATAGCCGAAGAAGCTGCACAAGCCTGACGCACGCGAACGCGCGACGCAGGCCGCACGCGTTGCAAGCCGAACCCGGCCCGGCCAACCGCCACGCCGTTTTTCCCTACAATCGACATGAACGCACCGCACGATCCGACAACCACGCCCATGACCACCACGACTCCTTCGTTCCCGTCCCGTCTGCCGAATGTCGGCACGACGATCTTCACCGTGATGAGCGCGCTCGCTGTCGAAAAGAACGCGGTCAATCTGGGCCAGGGCTTTCCGGACTTCGATTGCGATCCGCGCATCGTCGATGCCGTGTCCAACGCGATGCGCGAAGGTCACAACCAGTATCCGCCCATGGCCGGCGTCGCGCCGCTGCGTCAGGCGATCTCCGAAAAGATCTCAAACCTGTACGGCCGCCGCTACGACGCCACGACCGAAATCACGGTGACCGCGGGCGCGACGCAGGCGCTTCTGACGGCCATACTGTGCGCCGTCCATCCGGGCGATGATGTGATCGTGGTCGAGCCAACGTACGACAGCTATCTGCCGTCGATCGAACTGGCGGGCGGCAAGCCCGTGTTCGTCACGCTCGAAGCGCCCGACTACGCGATTCCGTTCGACAGGCTCGCTGCCGCGATCACGCCGAGGACGCGCATGATTCTGATCAACACGCCGCACAACCCGACGGGCACGGTCTGGCGCGCGGAGGACATGAAGAAGCTCGAGGACATCGTGCGCGGTACGAATGTTCTCGTTCTGTCCGACGAAGTGTATGAGCATATGGTCTACGACGGCGCGCCGCACGAGAGCGTCGCGCGCTATCCGGAACTCGCGCAGCGCAGCTTCGTCGTATCGAGCTTCGGCAAGACTTATCACGTGACGGGCTGGAAGGTCGGCTATGTCGCCGCGCCCGCTCCGCTAATGGCGGAATTCCGCAAGGTTCATCAGTTCAATGTGTTCACGGTCAACACGCCGATGCAACTGGGTCTCGCGCACTACATGCAGGATCCCGCGCCGTATCTGAATCTGCCCGCGTTCTATCAGAAGAAGCGCGACTTTTTCCGTGCGGGTCTTGCGCAATCGCGTTTCAAGCTGCTGCCGTGCACGGGCACGTATTTCCAGTGTGTCGACTATTCGGCCATTAGCGACGTGCCCGAAGCCGAATTCGCGCAATGGCTGACGAGCGAGATCGGCGTGGCCGCCATTCCCGTGTCGGCGTTCTATCACGAGCCGCATGAATCGGGCGTCGTGCGCTTCTGCTTCGCGAAGAAAGAGGACACGCTCGCCACCGCGCTCGAACGGCTGGCGCGTCTCTGACATGGCGCGCGCGATGCTGCGAACGAACCGAGGTTCTTCGCCATCGCGCGCGAAGCATTGCGCCGCTCGTGTGCCGGGATGCGCCACACATCGGCGCCCGGCCCGCTCATTTCTTCTTTTGCGCTTCCATATACGCCTTGCGGTCGTCCGTCACGCGCTGCGCGGCCGGACGCGCATTCAGCGCCTTCACATACGGCTTCCAGTCGATACCGACATCGAGCAGAAAATCGCGTCCGTAAATGGCCTGCGTCGCCATGCCGACGAGCGGCAGGCTCACGAAGCCCGCGACGTCCGCGATGCTGAAGCGCTCGCCGCGCAGATACGGCGTGAACGCCGCGAGCCGCCGGAAGCCGCGAATGTGATGGATCAACAGTTTCTCGGTGCGTCCTTTGGTGGCGTCGGTGATCGTGCCGCCGAAGAACGCCTGCTTGTACAGATTGCGCGCCGTCAGTTCGAGATGCACGTCGACGAAGGTCATCAACTCACGCTCCTTCGCCGCTTCCCACGGATCGCGCGAGAAGATCGCCTTGTCGGGATAGGCAGCGGCGAGATATTCGATGATCGCCTGCGACTCGCACAGACTACCCCGCTCCGTCACGATGTACGGCACCTTGCCGAGCGGCGAATGTTCGAGAAACGTCTCGTCCTGGCTCGGCTGCACACAGACTTCTTCGAACGGAATGCCGAATTCGAGCAGCGCGAACTTAACTTTGTTGTAATAGTTGGACAGCGCAAAACCATGCAGCTTGATCATCCGGTGTCTCCTGCGGATGGTTGTCGAAAGATGCTTGCCGTTCAGCGCGCGCATTGTCGGCGCAACGCGCCGCCGCAGCGGCTTCGGAACGGACGTACTATTTTAGAATAATCATGGAGTGAGACACATCATGTCACCGAACACCTCTCGCCAGTACAACATCGAGACCGTCGGCATCGTCGGCACGGGCGCGATGGGACGCGGCATCGCGCAGATCGCCGCGCTCGCGGGCCTCAATGTCCGGCTCTACGACACGAACGCCGCCGCGATCGGCGCGGCACGCGACTATCTGTCCGACACGTTCTCGAAGCTGGTCGCCAAAGGCAAGCTCGACAGTTCGCGTTCGCTCGCGGCGCTCGCGTGCGTGACGGGCGCCGGCGCCATCGACGAACTCAAGGACTGCGATCTCGTCGTCGAAGCGATTGTCGAAAAGCTCGATGTGAAGCGCGCGCTCTTCAAGGAACTGGAAGGCGTGGTCGGCGAGCGTTGCATTCTGGCGTCGAACACGTCGTCGCTGTCGATCACGGCGATCGCGGCCGCATGCGCGGACCCGTCGCGCGTGCTGGGCTATCACTTCTTCAACCCCGTGCCGCTGATGAAGGTCGTCGAAGTGATCGACGGTTTGCGCAGCGATCCCGCCGCCGGCAACGCACTGATGGATCTCGCGCGCCGCATGGGCCACACGCCCGTGCGCGCGAAGGACATGCCTGGTTTCATCGTGAATCACGCGGGGCGCGGCATGAATACGGAAGGCTTGCGCATCGCGGATGAAGGCGTCGCAAGTTTCGTCGAGATCGACGGCATCATGCGCGAGCAGGCGGGCTTCCGGCTCGGGCCGTTCGAACTGCTCGATCTGACCGCGCTCGACGTGTCGCATCCCGTGATGGAGTCGATCTATCACCAGTTCTACGAAGAGCCGCGCTTCACGCCGTCGCCGATCACGGGCACGCGTCTCGCGGGCGGCCTGATCGGGCGCAAGGCGGGCGAAGGCTTCTATGTGTATGTCGACGGCAAGAAGCAGGCGCCTGCCGAAGCGCCCGCGCCGACCGAACTGCCCGCACGCGTCTGGGTCAGCGCACGCGTGCCCGATGCGCGCGATGCCGTGCTCGCATTGATCGCGAAAGCGGGTGTCGCCGTCGACGAAGGTGCGACGCCCGCCGCCGATTCGCTGATCGTCGTGACGCCGCTCGGCTTCGACGCCACCACGGCCGCCGTCGACGAAAAGCTCGATGCAAGCCGCGTCGTTGCCATCGACACGCTCTTCCCGCTCGTCGACGCGCAACGCCGCACGCTAATGACGACGCCCGCGACCACACGCGCCGCCCGCGATACCGCGCATGCGCTCTTCACGCACGACGGCGTGCCCGTCACCGTGATCCGCGACTCGACGGGCTTTGTCGCGCAGCGCGTGGTCGCAACGATCGTCAATATCGGCTGCGACATCGCGCAGCGCCAGATCGCGTCGCCGGAAGACATCGATCTCGCCGTGACGCTCGGCCTCGGCTATCCACGCGGACCGCTCGCACTCGGCGACGCGCTCGGCTCACGAACCATCCTCACGATCCTGCGCAACATGTTCAGCGTGCTCGGCGATCCGCGCTATCGCCCTTCACCGTGGCTCGCACGCCGCGCGCAACTCGGCATCCCGCTCACGCATGGCGATGCCGCCGACAACGACAATCTCAAGGAGCAAGCGTAATGGCCGCCGAACTGCTCGCGTCCCGCCCGACCGAAAGCGAATCGACGCTCGTGCTGACCCTCTCGAATCCGGGCGCGCGCAACGCGATGCACCCGGACATGTACGCAGCCGGCATCGAAGCGATGAACACGGCCGAACGCGACGCGTCGATCGGCGCCATCGTCATCACGGGCGCCGACAACTTCTTCTGCGCAGGCGGCAATCTGAACCGTCTGCTCGAGAACCGCGCGAAAGATCCGTCCGTGCAGGCGCAAAGCATCGATCTGCTCGGCGAATGGATTGCGGCGCTGCAGGCGTCGTCGAAGCCGGTGATCGCTGCCGTCGAAGGCGCGGCGGCGGGCGCGGGCTTTTCGCTCGCGCTCGCCTGCGACCTGATCGTCGCCGCCGACGACGCGAAGTTCGTGATGTCATACGCACGCGTGGGCCTCACGCCCGACGGCGGCGGTTCATGGTTCCTTGCGCG
This sequence comes from Paraburkholderia azotifigens, assembly GCF_007995085.1. GTDB lineage: Bacteria > Pseudomonadota > Gammaproteobacteria > Burkholderiales > Burkholderiaceae > Paraburkholderia > Paraburkholderia azotifigens. The sequence goes on along the minus strand of NZ_VOQS01000001.1, from coordinate 182,530 downwards.
CGCGTTACCGCGTCAGATCGCGACGGAAGTGCTGATCGAAGGCAAGCCGATCGGCGCGCCGCGACTGCACGAACTCGGCGTCGTCAACCGGCTCGCGAAGGCGGGCGCCGTGCGCGATGCGGCCATCGCCTGGGCCGACGATCTCGGCAAGGTGTCGCCGAATGCGAAGGCGCGCATCAAAGGCCTGATCGCGGCCGCAGGCGAGCAGTCGCTGCCCGATCATCTCGTCGCGGAACGCGACAGCTTCGTCGCGTCGCTGCATCATCGCGACGGGCTCGAAGGCATCACGGCGTTCCTCGAAAAGCGCGCGCCCAATTACCGATGAGCACGTCCCGTTATCAATTGCCGAAGCGCCGCCGTATCTATCTGATGCGGCACGGCGACGTCACGTACTTCGATACGTCCGGCAAGACGCTCGACCCGCAGCGCGTGTCGCTCAACGACAAGGGCCGCGCGCAGGCCGACGCCGCGGGCAGCGCATTCGCGGAACAGAACGTCCGCTTCGATCGCGTGATCGCGAGCGGCCTGCCGCGCACGGTCGAAACGGCGCAGCGCGTGCTCGCGCAAATGGGCACGGAAATCGGCATCGACATCGAGCCCGCGTGGGAAGAAATACGCGGCGCCAGGCCGGGTTCGATTCCCGCCGCCGATCTCGAAGCGGCCTTTCTCGCCGGGTTCGACGGCATCGTCGCGGAGGATGTGAAGTTTCTCGGCGGCGAGACGATCGGCGAGCTGTTCGACCGCGTGCTGCCCGCGCTGACCGCGCTGCGCGAAGACGAATCATGGAACGTCGCGCTGCTCGTGCTTCACGGCGGTGTCAACCGCGCGATTCTCTCGCACGCGATCACGACGGGCGGACGCACCTTCTTCGGCCATCTCGCGCAGGCGACGGGCTGTATCAATGCGCTCGATGTGGGCACGGCGCCGCGCGACTGGGTCGTGCGGCTCGTCAATCACTCGCCGCCTTCGCCGCTGCATCGCGATGTGCGCAATACGTCGATGGAAATGCTGTACGCGCAATTCATACAGAGCAAAAGCCGCTAGCCAGTCGAACATTCGATCATCCAACGGAGCAGACATGCCGCACGACGCGACACCAGCCGGATCGACGACGCAAACCGATTACGCCGCCTTCGAAGGCACACGTCCCGTCAGCGAACGGCAACGCATCGACATCGCTGCGCTGTCGGCGTGGCTCGCGCATCACGTCGACGGCTTTACAGGGCCGCTGACGCTCGAACAGTTCGCGGGCGGCCAGTCCAATCCCACCTTCAAGCTGGTCACGCCGTCACGCGCCTATGTGATGCGCGCGAAGCCCGGCCCGTCAGCGAAACTGCTGCCGTCCGCGCATGCGATCGAGCGCGAGTATCGCGTGATGCACGCGCTGCGCGACACCGAGGTGCCCGTCGCGACGATGCTCGCGCTGTGCGAAGACGAAAGCGTGATCGGCCGCGCGTTCTATGTCATGGAGTTCGTGCAGGGCCGCGTGCTGTGGGATCAGTCGCTGCCCGGCATGACGCCCGCGCAGCGCGGCGCGATCTACGACGAAATGAATCGCGTGATCGCGGCGCTGCATAGCGTCGACGTCGACCGTGCGGGACTCGCCGGCTATGGCAAGCCGGGCAACTATTTCGCGCGGCAGATCGGCAGATGGAGCAAGCAGTATCAGGCGTCGGAGACGGAGCCGATCGACGCGATGCATCGCCTGATTGAATGGCTGCCGCAGCATATGCCCGCCGACACGGGCGAACGCGCGTGCGTCGTGCATGGCGATTACCGGCTCGACAATCTGATCTTTCATCCGCACGAACCGCGTGTGCTCGCCGTACTCGACTGGGAGCTGTCGACGCTCGGCGATCCGCTCGCCGACTTCGCGTATCACTGCATGGCGTGGCACGTCGATCCCGCGCAGTTTCGCGGCATCGCAGGTCTCGACTGGACCGCGCTCGGCATTCCCGACGAGGCACAGTACGTGCAACGTTATTGCGAGCGCACGGGCCTCGCGATACGCGGCGACTGGAATTTCTATCTCGCGTACAACATGTTCCGCATCGCGGCGATCCTGCAAGGGATCATGAAGCGCGTCGTCGACGGCACGGCTGCGAGCGAACAGGCGCTCGACGCAGGACGCCGGGCTCGCCCGATGGCCGAACTCGCCTGGCGCTACGCGCAGAAGGTGCGTTGACCGGAACTGTCGGCACGGCAATGCACTCAAGATGTAGAACGGATTCAACGTCATCCACGAGGCCAAGATGAATTTCGACTACACCCCAAAGGTTCAGGCACTGCGCGACAAGCTGCTCGCCTTCTTCGACGAGCACATCTATCCGAACGAACCGGCGTTTGCCGCCGAAGTCGCGCGCAACCGTCAGGCGGGCAACGCGTGGGTGCCGACGGAACTGATCGAAAGCCTGAAGCAGCAGGCACGCGATGCCGGTCTATGGAATCTGTTTCTGCCCGACTCGGAGCGCGGCGCGGGACTGACGAATCTCGAGTACGCGCCGTTGTGCGAAATCATGGGGCGCGTGCCGTGGGCGCCCGAGGTGTTCAACTGCAGCGCGCCCGACACCGGCAACATGGAAACCATCGAACGCTACGGCAGCGACGACAACAAGCGCGAATGGCTGGAGCCGCTGTTGCAGGGCCAGATCCGTTCGGCGTTCTTGATGACGGAGCCGGAAGTCGCGTCGTCGGATGCGACCAACATCCAGACGAGCATTGTGCGCGATGGCGATTCTTACGTGATCAACGGCCACAAATGGTGGTCGTCGGGTGCGGGCGATCCGCGCTGCAAGCTGCTGATCGTGATGGGCAAGACGGATCCCGACGCGCCGCGTCATCAGCAGCAGTCGATGATCCTCGTGCCGGCCGACGCGGCGGGTGTGACCGTGCATCGGCCGCTGACGGTGTTCGGTTACGACGACGCGCCGCATGGCCACATGGACATCACGCTCGACGACGTGCGCGTGCCTGCCGCGAACATGCTGCTCGGCGAAGGACGTGGCTTTGAAATCGCGCAGGGGCGATTGGGGCCGGGGCGGATTCACCATTGCATGCGTTTGATCGGATTGGCCGAGCGCGCGCTCGAATTGATGTCGAAGCGTGCGTTGCAGCGGGTTGCGTTCGGCAAGCCGATTGCGGCGCAGACGGTCACGCAGGAGCGTATTGCCGAGGCGCGTTGTTTGATCGAGCAGGCGCGGTTGTTGACGCTCAAGACGGCTTACATGATGGATACAGTCGGCAATAAGGGCGCGCGCGGTGAGATCGCGATGATCAAGGTTGTTGCGCCTAATATGGCTTGCACTGTCATCGACTGGGCGATTCAGGCGCATGGCGCTGCTGGGATGAGTGAGGATTTTCCGCTCGCTTATGCGTATACCACCGCGCGGTGGCTGCGGTTTGCTGATGGGCCCGATGAGGTTCATCGCAATGCTATTGCCAAGATTGAACTGGGTAAGTATGCCCAGCAGCAGGCTGGTTGAGGTTTTTTGTTTTTTTGTTTTTTTTGTTTTGGCGCTGCCTTCTGGATTTGCTCGGCATGGCGTCAGCAGGGTTTGGGGAACTGTGGTGTAATTTTTTTGCTTTGTCTGCGACGCTGGTTTTTGCTGCGGTGGCATCCGCGATTTGGTTTTCGCTGGCATCCGCGAATTCGTATCGGTGCTGCAGGCGTTGCCCCTGTGCGGGGCGGCACTCACTTTCTTTGCCGCCGCAAAGAAAGTAAGGGAATCTCTGCAAAAGTCCTGGCATTGACGTGAGCTTGGACTATCCTGGGATCAGGAGACTTCATGGAGTGGCGTGATGACACAACTTGGTCTTGGTCTGGATCTGTCGACGAAGCGCACCCGCAAGCGCGAGTTTCTCGATGAGATGACGCGCGTGGTGCCGTGGCAGAAGCTGATTGCGCTCATCGAACCGCACTATCCGAAAGGCAAGACTGGCCGCCCGCCTTTTCCGATCCAGACGATGCTTCGCATTCACTTCATGCAACAATGGTTCAGCCTCTCGGACCCGGCGATGGAGGAGGCGCTGCACGACATCCCGCTGTACCGGGAGTTCGCGCTGCTGGGCACGGGCATGACGCGGCTGCCTGACGAGAGCACGATCCTGCGATTCCGGCACCTGCTTGAGGCCCATGAGCTGTCGGCCAGAATGCTGGCGACGGTCAACGAGATCCTGCAGGCGAAGGGCCTGATGCTCAAGGCGGGCTCGGCGGTCGACGCAACGCTGATTTCGGCACCCAGTTCGACGAAGAAGGCTGGCACGCGAGACCCGGAGATGAGCCAGACGCAAAAGGGCGGCAGCTGGTACTTCGGTATGAAGGCGCACATCGGAGTCGATGTGGAGTCGGGGCTGGTGCATACCGTCAAGTGCACGCCGGCAAATGTTCACGACATCACGGTGGCGCATGAACTGTTGCACGGCGACGAGGAGGTTGCGTTTGCCGATGCGGGCTACGTGGGCATCGAGAAGCGAGGCGAAACGGGGGCGGTCCAGTGGCACGTGGCGATGAGGCCGAGCAAGCGAAGAAAGCTGGACAAAAGCAAGCGGCTCGACAGAATCTACGAGAAAGTCGAGCGGCTCAAGGCGGGCGTGCGGGCGAAGGTTGAGCACCCGTTTCGGGTGCTCAAATGTCAGTTCGGCTATCTGAAGGCGCGGTATCGAGGCATGGCGAAGAACACGGCGCAGATCGAAACGCAGTTCGCGCTGATCAATCTCTGGTTGGCTCGCGGGGTGCTCGGTAAAGCGAAATGAAGGGCGAAGACGCCCCCAAAGGCGCAGCGTCCATGCGCAAGATGCGACCGGCATCGGTTCAACACAGCGTGAATGGGGACGCGAATTCCACTCCGCGCGTGCCAGTTAGAGATCCCAGGCAGAAAACGGGTTGTTCAGACCTTCCTAAGCAAAGAAAGCGGGCTAACACCGCCAGTTCTGGTCATTGCCTGCGGGCCCCCGACGGGTCCCGCACTCCAGACGGCAATGCACTGACTTATGCCCGTTGCCAGCGCGCTAACTGCAGCCTCGCCCACTTCACATTTCCGCGTCACGTATTGCGTTACCAGAAAGTCCACCGCCGCCCAGGTGGCAAACTGTGTGTAGGCAGTCGCGACGTAAGTGCACCACTCCGGACCGAAAAGCGGGATCGGTGTCGTAGGAGCGCCAACGCGTAAGGTGCGACAACCTACACACAGTTTGCCACCTGGGCGGCGCAGGCGATTCGCTGCCGCCGGCTGCGCGACGGGTGATTGAAGTGGGTGATGCGCCTCTTAAAGGCGCTGGCAACGCACATGAAATAGCGCGATGCCGTGTGGAGTGCGGGACCCGTAGGGGGCCCGCAGGCAGGAAGAGAAACTGGCGGTGTGAGCGGCTTTCTTTTGCCTACTTTTCTTTGCCGCTGCAAAGAAAAGTAGGTGCCGCCCCGCACAGGGGCAACGCAAGAAGCACCGATACGAATTCGCGGATGCAACCCACGAAATCGCCGGATGCCAGCGCAGCAGAAAAGCCAAGCATGGCGACTAGCGTCGCAGACAAAAAAACCTGAACAGGAGCCATCGATGATAGACATCTACAGCTGGGCCACCCCGAACGGCCACAAAATCCACATCATGCTCGAGGAAACAGGCCTCGAATACAAAGCACACCCAATCAACATCGGCGCAGGCGACCAGTTCACAAAAGAATTCCTGGCGATCAGCCCGAACAACAAGATCCCCGCGATCGTCGACACCGACGGCCCGAAACGCGCAGACGGCGCACCGTTCTCCCTGTTCGAGTCAGGCGCAATACTGATCTATCTCGCCGAGAAAACGGGCAAGTTCTTGCCCGCCGACCCCGCGGCGCGCTACGAAACGCTGCAATGGCTGATGTTCCAGATGGGCGGCATCGGTCCGATGCTCGGCCAGACGCATCACTTCCGTGTCTACGCGCCGCAGCCGATCGAATACGCGATCAACCGCTACACGAACGAAGCAAAGCGCCTCTACGGCGTGATGGATACGCAGCTCGGCAAAACGCGCTATCTGGCCGGCAACGACTATACGATCGCCGATATCGCAACGTTTCCGTGGACCCGTTCATGGCAGAACCAGGGCCTGCAGATCGACGAATTTCCGAATGTGAAGCGCTGGCACGAAGAAATCGCCGCGCGCCCCGCCGTGCAACGCGGCGTCGAAGTGCTGGCGTCGGCGCGCGTGCCGCTGATGGACGACAAGGCCAAGGAAATGCTGTTCGGCGCGACACAGTACGCGAAGCACTGAGCATCTGTGTCGCGCGGCGCTCGCGGGCGGCGCTAGAAATAGTGCCGCGTGATGAACTCGGCGATACACACGGGACGCTCGCTGCCCTGCCGCTCCAGCGTCACATTCCACACGATCTGCACGCCGCCTTCGTCGACATCCGTCACACTCGCGACGCCGAAGCTCGCGCGCAACCGCGAGCCGACGGGCACAGGCGACGTGAAGCGCACGCGGTTGAGCCCGTAGTTCACGCCCATGCGCTGCTCGAAACGGAATGTCTCGATGAGCAGCGCCGGAATCAGCGACAGCGTCAGAAAGCCATGCGCGATCGGTCCGCCGAACGGCGATTCTCGTTGCGCGCGTTCGGGGTCGACATGGATCCATTGATGATCGCCCGTCGCCACGGCGAAACGGTCGACGCTCGCCTGATCGACCTCGACCCACTCGCTCACGCGCGGCGGCTCGCCGACGAGCGCGCGCACGTCGTCGGCAGAGCCGAGCGCCAGTTCGGGCGTCATGCGGCCGCTCCCGGATTGCGCAGCCCGAAGATCGCCTTCGATCGCACGGTGATCACCAGCTCGCCGTGCTGGTTGAAACCCTGCCATTCCGTCGACACGATGCCGCGATCCGGCTTGCTCGCCGACACGCGCCTGTCGAGCACGTTGTTGGTCATGCGGATCGTGTCGCCGACACGCACCGGCTTCAGCCAGCGCAGATCGTCGATGCCGGGCGAGCCCATCGATGTCGAGCCCGCCAGCACGTTGCGCACGAGCATCCCCATCATCACCGAGCACGTGTGCCAGCCGCTCGCGATCAGCGTGCCGTATGGCGACGCGGCAGCGCCCGCATCGCTCACGTGGAACGGCTGCGGATCGAACTGCTCGGCGAACTGGACCACCTCGTCGCGCGTGAACGTGTGCGAGCCGACTTCAAACGTCCTGCCGACTTCCATATCCTCGTAGCTCAAACCCATCTTTCACCTCATGTGCATGTGTTGGCGGACGCTCATGCGTCGGCCGTTGCGAAGCCCGGCAGCGCGGCAAAGCGCGCAAGGTGATGATCCACATCGCCGAGCGTGGTTTCGATGATAGCGAGTCGCTTGAACAGATGCGCGGCGGCAACCTCGTTCGTCACGCCCATGCCCCCATGCAGCTGCACGGCCTGCTGGCCGACGAAGCGCGCCGCCTGCCCCACCCGCACCTTTGCCGCCGACACCGCGCGGCGACGTACGTCGGCATCATCGCCGCTATTGCTGCTGTAGCGCACGGCCGCGAGATAGGTGGCGGAACGCGCCTGCTCGGTGTGAATCAGCATCTCGACCATCCGGTGCTGCAGTGCCTGAAAGCGCGCGATCGGCACGCCGAACTGCTGGCGCGTCTTCGTGTATTCGACGGTCGCATGATTCAGCGCGTCGAGCGCGCCGATCGCTTCCGAGCACAGCAACACGATGCCGTAGTCGGCAATGTGCTCCAGCCCCGCCGCGCCCGCGTGCTTGCCGTTCAGCTTGCGCGCCGGCGTTGCATCGAATGCGAGGGTCGCGGCACGCTGGCCGTCGATGGTCCGGTAATCGGTGACCTGCGTATTGGCCGCGTCGCGCGCCACCACGAAAAGAGCGACTTCGCGGTCGAGGCGCGCGGGCACGATCCAGTAATCGGCCTGCGCGCCATGCTGCACGACTGACTTCGTGCCGCGCAACGTATAGCCGTCACCGTGACGCGTAGCCGTGGTGTCGATCGAAAACAGGTCGTAGCGCGCAGCGGGTTCGTGAAACGCAACGGCCAGCCGGATCTCGCCTTGCGCCGCGCGTTCGAGCAACGCGGCGTCGTCGCCCTCGCCGCCCTCACCCGTGCCGGACAGCTTCAGCGCCTCGATACCGACGGCTGTCGCCCAGCACGGCTCGACGACGAGCGCACGTCCCAGTTCCTGCATCACGACCAGCATGTCGACCGTGCCGCCGCTGAAACCACCCTGCGCTTCCGGCACGGGCAACGCGGTCAGGCCGAGTTCGGCGAACGCCGACCAGTGCTCGTTCGATACGCCCGCTTCCGAACGCACGATCGCCTGCCGCGCTTCGAAGCCGTAGTGCTTGTCGAGATAGCGGCGCAGCGCATCCGCGAATTGCTGCTGTTCGTCGGTGAAGTTGAAGTTCATGCGCCGCTCCTCACAGTCCGAGAATCATCTGCGCGATGATGTTCTTTTGAATTTCGTTCGAGCCGCCGTAGATCGACGTCTTGCGGTAGTTGAAGTAGTACGCGGCAAGCGGCGCGGCATCGTCGTCGCCTGCGATACTGTGCGCGCGCTCGCCTTCGAGGAACGGCACGTCGAACGGCGCGGCGAGCGGGCCGACCGCTTCGAACATCAGTTCCGTCAAGCCTTGCTGCACTTCCGTACCCTTGATCTTCAGCATCGACGCTTCCGGCCCTGGCCCGCGCCCGCCCGCCTCATTCGCGACGACGCGCTGGACCGTCACTTCGAGCGCCATCAGTTCGATTTCCAGACTCGCGACTTTCGCGGCGAAGAGCGGATCTTGCAGCAAAGGCTTGCCGTTCTTCTTCTGATTCAGCGCGAGTTGCTTGAGAAACACGAGTTCGCGCTTCGACTGCCCGACGCGCGCGATGCCCGTGCGCTCGTGGCCGAGCAGATATTTCGCGTACGTCCAGCCGCGATTTTCATTGCCGACGAGGTTCTCGACGGGGACCTTCACGTCCTCGAAGAACACTTCGTTGACTTCGTGATCTTCATCGAGCGTGATGATGGGACGCACGGTGATGCCCGGCGTCTTCATGTCGACCAGCAGGAACGAAATGCCTTCCTGTTTTTTTGCGCCGCTGTCGGTGCGCACGAGACAGAACATCATGTCGGCGTGCTGTCCGAGCGTCGTCCACGTCTTCTGGCCGTTGACGACATAGTGATCGCCGACGCGTTCGGCGCGCGTGCGCAGCGACGCCAGGTCCGAACCCGAGCCAGGCTCCGAATAGCCCTGGCACCACCAGTCGGTGCCATTGAGAATGCGCGGCAGATAGTGGCGTTTCTGTGCTTCGCTGCCGTACTTCATCAGCACGGGTGCAACCATCGATACGCCAAACGGCAATACCGACGGCGCGCCGAGGCGGGCACATTCCTCGTCCCAGATGTGGCGCTGCGTCGCGCTCCAGTCTGGTCCGCCGAATTCCGCGGGCCATGCGGGCGCCGACCAGCCACGCGTGCCGAGCAGCTTGTGCCAGCTCGCGTAGTCGTCGCGGTTCAGACGTTTGTGGTTGAGAACTTTGTCGCGTAGTGCGTCGGGCAGATTCGCTTCGAGCCAGGCGCGAACGTCGGCGCGGAATGCGTCGTCGGCGGGGGAATAATTCAGATCCATGCGCAGTGTCTCCTGGCCGCGGCCTTGCGCCGCCAGGAGCACTGCTAGCAACGGCTTATTGCAGCGGCTCTTTCAGTGCGGCGGGCACAGGCAGCGGCATCACATCGATGCCTTCGTCGACGAGGGCTCGTGCGTCTTCCGGCGTGGTCACACCCCGGATGCTGCGAGCGGGCGCTTCGTTGTAGTGAATACGCCGCGCTTCCTCGGCGAAGCGGTCGCCCACGTTCTCCGTCTTTTCCAGCACCTCGCGCAGCGCGCGCATCATGTGCGCCTGCAGTTCACCGATGTCCGCGGCTGCCTTCTCCTTCGATGCGTTCGACGCGCTCGTCGCGCCCGACAGATTCAGGCGCGGCGCCGACGGCAAACGGCTCACTTCCGTTGCACCGCAAATTGGACATGCGACCAGTTTGCGGGACAACTGCGATTCGAAGTCATCGGCGGAAGCGAACCAGCCTTCGAACCGATGATCATGCGGACACTGTAGATCGAGGACCTTCATGTGGAATCAGGGCTTGCGTACGAGTGTAGCGCAAAAATGAAATTTGTGAACGGTCGTTCGCTAAAATGTGTGCGTCTTTCTATAAGACGATTGGCGCGCCGGCGAACGGGAATCAGCCATTCTAGCGCTTCGGCGCACGGCGCGCCGACGGTCGAATGGCTATGCCGCGGCAATCGTCAAAAACGAAAACGGCAGCGCGAGGCTGCCGTTTCGAATTCGACGATGAAGGTCGCGTTGCGCGCGTCAACCCGCTTCCGGCGTATTCTCCGGCCACGCGCCCAACAGCAGCTTCTCCAGCCAGAACGTGCCGATGATCGTCTTCACGTCGCTCACCTGCCCTGTGCGCACCCACTCGGACACGTCCGAGACTTTCGCGATGAACGTCTCGAGAAACTCGCCGTCGTCGAGCTTGCGCTCGCCGGACGTCAGACCGCGCGCGACGTAGATATCAATGAACTCGGTCGAGTAAGAAATGATGGGATGAACGCGCGTCAGATAGATGTACTCGCGCGCCGTATAGCCCGTTTCTTCGAGCAGTTCGCGCTTCGCGCACGTCAACGAATCTTCGTTCGGATCGAGCTTGCCCGCCGGGTACTCAACCATCACCTTGCCCATTGCGTAGCGATACTGGCTTTCCATCAGCACGCGGCCATCGTCGAAAAGCGGAATCACCATGACGGCGCCAGGATGCTTCACGTACTCGCGCGTCGCGTGCTTGCCGTCGGGCAGACGCACTGTGTCGCATTTGACCGTCATGAACGGCCCTTGATAGGCGACTTCGCTGGTGATGCAGGTCTCTTTGAGTGCGACGTCGTGATCAGGAAGTTCTGCCATGTGCGACCTCTTTGCAGCAAAAGGCGCGACGGCTGAAACCGTCAGCGCCGTTTGACGAGATATTGAAACGTGAAGCCCGGGAAGGCGAAAACGATGAACAGGCTGAACGTGATCGCGTAGAACTGCCAGCCCTGCTCGAAGCGGTTGCCGGCGCGCGCTTCGAGCAGGAAGCCGAGTGCGCCGACGATGAAATACAGCACGATCAGTTCGCCGATCCTGATCCACGCGCTTTTCCTGACGGCCCGGACCGGCACCACACCGAATATGCGCTGGTTCAGGAACGGCAGGTTGGCGCCCACGAGCGCCAACAGCACGATGAACCACCCCGCTGCCGACATTACAGCGGCAGCGTATGCGAAATCGCGTTCAGGCAGATCGACATCAACGGACCGGGCACGATGCCGAGCACCAGCACGGCCACGCCGTTGAGCGCGAGCAGCGTGCGCTTGCAGGCGTCGCCTGCGATCGGCGTCGTGTCGACGGGATCGTCGAAGTACATCACCTTGACGATGCGCAGGTAGTAGAACGCGCCGAACAGCGACGTGATCACAGCCAGCACGGCGAGCCACGTGAGACCGGCGTTCATCGTCGCTTCGAGCACGGCGAGCTTCGCGTAGAAGCCGACCGTCGGCGGGATGCCGGCGAGCGAGAACATCATCACCATCATCACGAATGCGAACACCGGGCTGCGCTGGTTAAGGCCCTTGAAGTCGTCGATCGATTCGGCTTCGAACTCGCGGCGCGCCAGCAGCATCACGACGCCGAACGAGCCGAGCGTGGTCAGCAGATAGACGATGCTGTAGAACATCGCCGAGCCGTACGCGCTTGCCGCCGCGCCCGTCTTGCCGTCCACCACGCCTGCCAGCAGACCAAGCAGCACGAAGCCCATGTTCGAAATCGCCGAGTAAGCCAGCATCCGCTTGATGTTCCGCTGGACGATACCCGTGATGTTGCCGACGATCAGCGACAGCGCCGCCAGAATGACCAGCATTTCCTGCCAGTCGACGGCGAGCGGCAGCAGGCCCATCACCAGGAAGCGCAGACCCCACGCGAATGCCGCGGCCTTCGGACCACCGCCGACGATCAGCGTCATCGCAGTCGGCGCACCTTGATACACGTCGGGCACCCACATGTGGAACGGCACGGCGCCCATCTTGAACGCGACACCCGCGACGACGAAGATCACGCCGAACAGCAGCACGGCGTCGTTGATGCGGCCCGAAGCGACGGCCTTCAGCACTTCGTTCAGTTCCAGCGAGCCCGTCGCGCCGTACAGCATCGAGATGCCGTAGAGCAGGAAGCCCGAAGCCAGCGCGCCCAGCACGTAGTACTTCATCGCGGCTTCGTTCGACGGCGCGTTTTCACGGCGCAGCGCGATCACGGCGTACAGCGACAGCGACATCAGTTCCAGACCGAGATACAGCGTCAGGAAGTTGTTGCCCGAAATCATCACCAGCTGGCCGAGCAGCGAGAACATGCCGAGCAGGAAGAAGTTGCCTTCATAGAGGCCGCGGTCTTCCAGGTACTTGCGCGAGTACACGATCGACACCGCGTAGCCCAGCGACACGACCGCCTTCATCACGTTGGCGAACGGATCCACCACGTACATGCGCGAGAAGAAGTACTGCGGCCCGGCGCCCGGCGTGAAGGCATCGATGGCGAACCAGATGCCGGCCACGACCGTGGAAATCAGCGCGATGAAATACGTCGTGCGGCGGCTGTTCGGGCCAACGAACGTGTCGATAAGCCACGCGACGACGATAGCGGCCATCACCAGCGCGTCGGGTAACAAGGCGGTCATAGGTGCGTTTTGCATGATCTTTAAATTCCTACGCTTCGCATTACTGCGGTAGCGGCAGCTTCGACTGCGCAACGTGGGACAGGAGATTTTCCACCGACACGTGCATTACTTCGGTAAAGGGCTTCGGATAGATGCCCATGTACAGCGTCAACAACGCGAGGACTGCCAGCATGAAGAACTCGCGACGGTTGATGTCGACAAGGCTCTTCACGTGGTCGTTGACAACCGCGCCGAAGTACACGCGCTTGTACATCCACAACGTATAGGCCGCGCCGAGAATCAGCGTCACGGCCGCGCCGAACGCGATCCAGAAGTTGTACTGGACAGCGGCCAGAATCACCATGAACTCGCCGACGAAACCCGACGTGCCCGGCAGGCCGCAGTTCGCCATCGAGAACAGCATCACGAGCGCCGCGAACTTCGGCATTGTGTTGACGACGCCGCCGTAATCGGCGATCTGACGCGAGTGCATACGGTCATACAGCACGCCGATGCAAAGGAACATCGCGCCCGACACGAAACCGTGCGAGATCATCTGCACGATCGCGCCTTCCGTACCGAGCTGGTTGAAGATGAAGAAGCCGAGCGTGACGAAGCCCATGTGCGCGATCGACGAATACGCGACCAGCTTCTTCATGTCGGCCTGCACCATCGCGACGAGGCCGATGTAGACCACGGCGATCAGCGACAGCGTAATGACGACGGGTGCGAGGAAATGGCTTGCATCCGGCGCGATGGGCAGCGAGAAGCGCAGGAAACCGTACGCGCCCAGCTTCAGCATGATGGCGGCCAGCACGACCGAGCCGCCCGTCGGCGCTTCCACGTGCGCGTCCGGCAGCCACGTGTGGACAGGCCACATCGGCACCTTGACGGCGAACGCGAGGAAGAACGCGATGAATAGCAGCACCTGCGGCGTCATCGACAGCTTCGCGGCATGCCACGCAGCCAGATCGAACGTGCCCGTCTGCGTGTACAGGTACAGCAGGCCGACCAGCATCAGCAGCGAGCCCATCAGCGTATAGAGGAAGAACTTGAACGCCGCGTACACGCGGTTCGCCCCGCCCCACACGCCGATGATGATGTACATCGGAATCAGCGTCGCCTCGAAGAACACGTAGAACAGCATGCCGTCGGCCGCGCAGAACACGCCGACCATGATGCCCGACAGGATGAGGAACGCCGCCAGATACTGTCCGACGTTCTTCGTGATCACTTCCCAGGCGGCGATCACGACGATCACCGTGATCAGCGCCGTCAACACGACGAACCACATCGCGATACCGTCGATACCGAGGTGGTACGTGATGTTGAAGCGCTCGATCCAGTTAGCCTTTTCTTCGAACTGCAATGCTGCCGTATTCGTGTCGAAGTCCGTGATAAGCGGAATCGTCACGATGAAACTCAACACCGACCCGATCAGCGCAATCCATCGCGCCGGACCGGGATTGCGATCTGAACCGATGGCCAGAACCACCAGGCCGAAAACTATCGGCATCCAGATCGCGATACTCAGAATCGGAAACGTCGTGTGCATGAGAAGTGTCTCCAGCCTGTTCTTATTTGCCGCCGAGCGTTACAAACAGGGTCAAGAGCCCCAGCATGCCGATGATCATGGCGAATGCGTAGTGGTAGATATAACCCGATTGAAGGAAACGGATCACGCTCGCAAACCAGCCGATAAAGCGCGCGCTTCCGTTAACGATGCCGTCGATGACCACCACGTCGCCTTCTTTCCACAGGCCGCGGCCGATAGCCACGGCGCCGCGTGCGAACACGACTTCGTTGATCTTGTCCATGTAGTACTTGTTATCCAGCAGCGTGTAGATCGGACCGAAGCCACGCTTGATGACGGCCGGGAGATCCGGACGCTTCAGGTACAGGAACCACGACACCACGACACCCGCCAGCGCCAGCCACACAGGCAGGCCCGACGCAGCGTGCAGGCCCATCGAGGCCCAACCCTGGAATTCTTCTGCCATCTCGTGCAGGGCCGGATGGTTTTCGCCGATGAAGATCACCTTCTCGAACGCGACGCCGTGCTGGAAGAAATCGCCATACAGCATCGGGCCGATGCCGATCGCGCCGATCACGACCGACGGAATGGCCAGCAGAACCAGCGGCACCCAGACGACCCACGGCGTTTCGTGCGGCTCATGAGCGTGATGATCGTCATGACCGTGACCGTGGTCGTCGTGACCGTGGCCATGGCCATGCGCAGCGGCTTCCGCGCCCATCGGCGAGTCAGGATGCTTCGGACCGCGGAAGCGTTCTTCGCCGTGGAACACCATGAAGTACATGCGGAACGAGTACAGCGCCGTCACGAACACGCTCGCGACCACCGCGAAGTACGCGAAGCCCGAACCCGGGAGATGCGACAGCTTCACTGCGTCGATGATCGAGTCTTTCGAGTAGAAACCCGAGAAGAACGGCGTACCGATCAGCGCCAGCGAACCGACCAGCGACGTGATCCACGTGATCGGCATGTACTTGCGCAGGCCGCCCATGTTGCGCATGTCCTGATCGTGGTGCATGCCGATGATCACGGAACCCGCGCCGAGGAACAGCAGCGCCTTGAAGAACGCGTGCGTCATCAGATGGAACACGGCGACCGGGTAAGCCGACACGCCGAGCGCAACCGTCATGTAGCCGAGCTGCGACAGCGTCGAATAAGCCACGACACGCTTGATGTCGTTCTGCACGATGCCGAGGAAGCCCATGAACAGCGCCGTGATCGCGCCGATCACTGTGATGAACGACAGCGCTGCGTCCGACAGTTCGAACAGCGGCGACATGCGCGTCACCATGAAGATACCTGCCGTCACCATCGTTGCCGCGTGAATCAGCGCGGAGATCGGCGTCGGACCTTCCATCGAATCGGGCAGCCACACGTGCAGCGGGAACTGCGCCGACTTACCCATTGCGCCGATAAAGAGGCAGATACAGGCGACCGTCAGCAGGCCCCAGTCGGTGCCCGGGAACGACAGCGACGCCAGTTCGTGGCTCTTCGCGAACACGTCCCCGTAGTTCATCGAACCGCCGTACGCGAGGATCAGACCGATGCCGAGAATGAAGCCGAAGTCGCCCACGCGGTTGACGAGGAACGCCTTCATGTTCGCGTAGATCGCGCTCTCACGCTTGAAGTAGAAGCCGATCAGCAGGTACGACACGAGACCCACCGCTTCCCAGCCGAAGAACAGCTGCAGGAAGTTGTTGCTCATGACGAGCATCAGCATCGAGAACGTGAACAGCGAGATGTACGAGAAGAAACGCTGGTAACCCGTTTCTTCGTCGGCCATGTAGCCGATCGTGTAGACGTGCACCATCAGCGACACGAAGGTCACGACGCACATCATCATTGCCGTCAGCGTGTCGACGAGGAAGCCGACTTCGAACTTCACCTTGCCGACCGTCATCCATTCGTAGACGGTGGCGTTGAAGCTTCCGCCGTTCAGCACGTCGAGGAAGACGATGCACGAAAGAACGAACGAAATCGCGACGCCGAGGATCGTGACCGAGTGCGCACCGGCACGCCCGATCGCATTGCCGAACAGCCCCGCGATCAGCGAGCCGGCCAGCGGTGCGAGCGCAACCGCCAGCAACAGGTTTTCATTGAGTGTCGTTGACATAACAGCCTGTGCCTGAAGTTAACCTTTGAGCTGATCGAGATCCTCGACATTGATCGTGTCGAGGCTACGGAACAGGGTCACCAGAATTGCAAGACCGATCGCCGCTTCTGCTGCTGCAACCGTCAGCACGAAGAAGACGAAGATCTGGCCATGCACATCGCCGAGATAATGCGAGAACGCGACGAAGTTCGTGTTGACCGCCAGCAGCATCAATTCGATCGCCATCAGGATGATGATGACGTTGCGACGGTTCAGGAATATGCCAACGATGCTGATCGCGAACAGGATCGCGCCGAGCACGAGGTAATGGGCAAGGGACAACATGTTTTTCTCCTCCTGACGTCAGCTGTTCTTGCCGGCGCCCGCGTCGCCGGTAATGGCTTCAGGCTCGGCCGGCTGTTCCTTTTCGGCCGCCATCTTGACCATGCGCACGCGGTCTTCGCGGCGCACCTTGACCTGATCCGACACACGCTGGCGCTTGCTGTCCTTGCCGTGACGCGTGGTCAGCGCAATCGCTGCGATGATCGCGACGAGCAGCACGAGGCCGGCCACTTCGAACGCGAAGATGTAGTCGGTGTAGATGATCTTGCCGATCAGGCGCGTGTTCGACCAGTCGGCCGCGCCCGCGACGGCAGCCGTCGTGTCGCGCACGGGTTGAACCGTTGCGCCGTAGCCGTGCCACAGGATCAGCGCCGTTTCGATCACGATGATCGCGCCCACCACGGTCGCCATCGGAACGAAGCGCTTGAAGTCGCGCCGCAGCACGTCGAGATTGATGTCCAGCATCATCACGACGAACAGGAACAGCACCATCACCGCGCCGACATACACCAGCACCAGCAGGATCGCGAGGAATTCCGCCTGCAGCAGCATCCAGATCGCGGCCGCGTTGAAGAACGCGAGCACGAGGAACAACGCGGACGACACCGGGTTGCGCGAAGTGATCACCTTCAGCCCTGACACCGTCAGGAGTAGCGCGAAGATGTAGAACAGTACGGTCGTGAAGTCCATGATTACCGATTCATCGTTAGGCCATCGTCAGGCTTGGTGCTTTGGCGCGCGTCGTTTTCTGCATTGCACTGCTTTGCGTGCTGCTTTGCTTGACGCGGCGCCAGAGCGGTCTGGCTGCGCCGCGCGGTCTCATGCCTGTCGGACCGTGCGGCGTCGAACTGCTGTATCGAGCGAATCAGCGATACGGCGCGTCCGCTGCCTTGTTCGCGGCGATTTCCGCTTCGTAGCGGTCGCCGACGGCCAGCAGCATGTCCTTCGTGAAGTACAGGTCGCCGCGCTTTTCGCCGTGATATTCGAGGATGTGCGTTTCGACGATCGAATCGACCGGGCAGCTCTCTTCGCAGAAACCGCAGAAGATGCACTTGGTCAGGTCGATGTCGTAACGCGTCGTGCGGCGTGTGTTGTCCGCGCGCGTTTCCGATTCGATCGTAATGGCGAGCGCCGGGCACACCGCTTCGCACAGCTTGCAGGCGATACAGCGCTCTTCGCCGTTTTCATAACGGCGCAGCGCGTGCAGGCCGCGGAAACGCGGAGAAATCGGCGTCTTCTCTTCCGGGAACTGCACGGTGATCTTGCGCTGAAACGTGTAGCGTCCCGTCAGCGCGAGGCCCTTGAGCAGCTCGGTCAGAAAGAAGGTCTTGAAGAAGTTTTGGATTGCGGTCATGGTTCGTCCGCCCTTTAGTTCCAGATATTCAACGGCGACATGATCCAGAAGCCGACCACCACGACCCAGATCACGGTGACAGGCAGGAACACCTTCCAGCCCAGACGCATGATCTGGTCATAGCGGTAACGTGGGAACGTCGCACGCACCCAGATGAATACCGACAGCAGGAAGAAGACCTTCAGGACTAGCCAGAAAATGCCCGGGATGAACGACAGGAATTCGAACGGTGCGCTCCAGCCGCCCAGGAACAGGATCGATGCCAGCGCCGAAATCACAATCATGTTGATGTACTCGGCGAGGAAGAACAGCGCGAACGCCATCCCCGAGTAATCGATCATGTGACCCGCGACGATTTCCGACTCGCCTTCCACCACGTCGAACGGGTGACGGTTCGTTTCAGCAATGCCCGACACGAAGTACACGACGAAGGCCGGCAGGAGCGGCAGCCAGTTCCACGACAGGAACGTCACGCCGTGGCTCGCGAAGATGCCGCGCATCTGCGAACCGACGATGTCCGACAGGTTCATCGTGCCCGCCGTCATCATCACGACGACCAGCGCGAAACCCATCGACACTTCGTACGACACCATCTGTGCCGCGGCGCGCATGGCGCCGAGGAACGCGTACTTCGAATTCGACGCCCAGCCGGCGAGAATCACGCCGTACACGCCGACCGACGAGATCGAGATCGCGTACAGCAGACCCGCGTTGATGTCGCCGAGCACTGCGCCCGCCTGGAACGGAATCACCGCCCAGACCGCGAACGCGGGCACCACCACCATCACGGGTGCGACCAGATACACCCAGCGGCTTGCCTGGGTTGGCTGAATCACTTCCTTGAGCAGCAGCTTGAGCACGTCGGCGATCGGCTGCAGCAAACCTGCGGGGCCGACGCGGTTCGGTCCGAGACGCACGTGCATCCAGCCGATCAGCTTACGTTCCCACAGGATCAGGTAAGCGACGCACAGCAGGATCGCGACGGCCACCACGAGAATGCGCACGAGTGCCCACACGGTGGGCCATGCGACGCCGAGAATCTGGCTGCCGCCCGCGTTGATCGATTCGAACAAGGTCATTTACGCCTTCTCCACCACCAGTTCACCGAACAGGCTGCCCAACGCTGCACCGGCAGGCGTAGCCGCCGACACGCGGACGACCGTCTCCGCAAGATTCGCATCACGCACGGCCGGAATCTGCACCGAGCGATCGCCCTGACGAACGCGCACGGCGTCGCCTTCCTTCAAACCCAGCTTGTCGAACAGCGCGGCCGGCAGACCGACCGAATTCGCGGCGCGCGCCGCTGCCGTGAGATGCAGCGATTCCGCGCGGCGCACGAGCTGGTCGGCGTGGTAGATGGGCACATCGGCGATACGCTCGAACGTGCCTTCTGCTGCCTTCGCTGCGTTGCCGCGCGCGACGGCCACCGACGTCTTGTTCGACAGGCGCGGCGTGAGGTCGCCGTCGCCTAGGGCCGCGACGCGCACCTGTTCCGCCGTGTCGAAGTCGAAGCCCGACGCGCCGAGCAGGTTGCCCAGCACGCGCAGCACCTTCCATGCGGGACGCGTGTCCCCAAGCGGACGCACGACGCCGTTGAACATCTGCACCGTGCCTTCCGCGTTCACGAACGTGCCGGCCGTTTCCGTGTACGGTGCGACCGGCAGAATGACGTCGGCGTATTCGGCGCCCGTCTGGAACGGCGACAGCACGACGACCATTTCAGCCTGCTTCAGCGCGGCCAGCGCCTGCGCCGGGTTGGCCGTATCGAATTCAGGTTCGAGGTTCAGCAGCACATAACCCTTGCGCGGCTGCTCGAACACTTCGCGAGCGTTCAGACCGCCCTCGCCCGGCAATGCGTTGACCAGATGCGCACCGACCGTGTTCGCAGCTTCCGTCAGGAAACCGAGGGTCGCGCCCGTCGTTTCCGCGATCCATTGAGCCGCAGCGTGGATACGCGCGAACTCCGGATGCTGGACCGCACCGTTGCCGAGCAGCACGACACGCGTTTCGCCTGCGCCGAGCGCGGCAGCCGTCTGCTTTGCGGCGTCCGATGCCGTCTTGCCCGCGAAGGCGTCCGGCAGTGCGACGCCCTTTGCCTCCGACACGGCAGCCGCAATGCCCGCCAGTTCGTCGAGCCATGCCGACGGCGCCGCGGCGATACGCGCGGCTTGCGGGATCAGTGCGTCGTCCTTCGTGGCCTGCAGCAGCGTGATCTTCGCGCCGCCCTTCGCTGCCTGACGCAAACGTGCGGCAAACAGCGGATGGTCGCGGCGCAGCGACGAGCCGATCACGAGCGCGCTGTCGAGCATCGACAGATTGGCGATCGACGTGCCGAGCCACGGCGTGCCGTTGGCGCCCGCCGCGAAGTCCGTCTGACGCAGACGGAAATCGACGTTCGGCGTGCCGACAGCCTGAGCGATCTGCTTGAGCAGGAAGAGTTCTTCGACCGTGCTATGCGCGCTGCCGAGTGCGGCAATCGCGTTCGCGCCGTGGTCGTCCTTGATGCCCTTCAGACCCTTGACGACGTATTCGAGCGCCGTCTGCCAGTCCGTCTCGATCCACTGGCCGCCCTGCTTGAGCATCGGGCGCGTCAGACGTTCCGGGCTGTTGAGCCCTTCGTACGAGAAGCGGTCTTTGTCCGAAATCCAGCATTCGTTGATGGATTCGTTTTCGAACGGCAGAACACGCATCACGCGGTTGTTCTTCACCTGCACCACCAGGTTCGCGCCGACGGAATCGTGCGGGCTCACCGACTTGCGGCGCGACAGTTCCCACGTGCGGGCGCTGTAGCGGAACGGCTTGCTGGTCAGCGCACCGACCGGGCACAGGTCGATCATGTTGCCCGACAGTTCGGAGTCGACCGTCTTGCCGACGAACGACGTGATTTCCGAGTGCTCGCCGCGGCCGAGCATGCCCAGCTCCATCACGCCGGCGATCTCTTCGCCGAAGCGCACGCAGCGCGTGCAGTGGATGCAGCGCGACATCTCTTCCATCGAGATCAGCGGGCCGACGTTCTTGTGGAACACGACGCGCTTTTCTTCGCTATAACGCGACGACGACTTGCCGTAACCGACGGCCAGATCCTGCAACTGGCATTCGCCGCCCTGGTCGCAGATCGGGCAATCGAGCGGGTGATTGATCAGCAGGAATTCCATCACCGACTGCTGGCCCTTCACCGCCTTTTCCGACTGCGTGCGCACGATCATGCCCGCCGAGACCGGCGTCGCGCATGCAGGCACGGCCTTCGGCATCTTCTCGACATCGACGAGACACATCCGGCAGTTGGCCGCAATCGACAGCTTCTTGTGATAGCAGAAGTGAGGGATATAGGTATCGACCTTATGCGCAGCCTGAATGATCATGCTGCCTTCGGCCACCTCTACTTTCTTGCCGTCTATTTCAAGTTCAACCATGATGGTCAATCTTCCTTAACCTGTTACCGCTCAATCGTTCGCCCGCTCGCTGCCGCGCTTTCCGCGCAGCAGCGGCTCCCGCGTGTGCTTCAGCTTTATGCAGCGACCGTTTCCGGGGCCGCCGCCGCACCGGCATGACCGCCCGTGAGGCAACGCTTGTTGGCGACGTGATACTCGAATTCGTCCCAGTAGTGCTTGAGCATGCCCCGCACCGGCATCGCAGCCGCATCGCCAAGCGCGCAGATCGTGCGGCCCATGATGTTTTCGGCGACCGAGTTCAGCAGATCCAGGTCTTCCTTGCGGCCCAGACCGTGCTCGATGCGATGCACGACGCGATACAGCCAGCCCGTGCCTTCGCGGCACGGCGTGCACTGACCGCACGACTCTTCGTAATAGAAGTACGACAGGCGCAACAGCGAGCGCACCATGCAGCGCGTCTCGTCCATCACGATGACCGCGCCCGAGCCGAGCATCGAGCCCTGCTTCGCGATCGAATCGTAGTCCATGTCGGTTTGCATCATGAGGTCGCCCGGAATCACGGGAGCCGACGAACCGCCAGGGATCACAGCCTTGATCTTCTTGCCGCCGCGCATGCCACCCGCGAGTTCCATCAGCGTCGCGAACGGCGTGCCGAGCGGAATCTCGTAGTTGCCCGGACGCTCGACGTCGCCCGACACCGAGAAAATCTTCGTGCCGCCGTTGTTCGGCTTACCCATTTCGAGGTAATTCTGCGGACCGACTTCGAGCAGGAACGGCACGGCTGCGAACGTTTCCGTGTTGTTGATCGTGGTCGGCTTGCCGTACACGCCGAAGCTCGCCGGGAACGGCGGCTTGAAGCGCGGCTGGCCCTTCTTGCCTTCCAGCGATTCGAGCAGCGCCGTCTCTTCGCCGCAGATGTACGCGCCGTAACCGTGGTGCGCATGCAGCTGGAACGAGAAGCCCGAGCCCATGATGTTGTCGCCGAGGAAGCCCGCTGCGCGCGCTTCTTCCAGCGCTTCTTCGAAGCGTCGATAGACTTCGAAGATTTCGCCGTGAATGTAGTTGTAGCCGACGGTGATGCCCATCGCGTACGCGCCGATGGCCATGCCTTCGATCAGCGAATGCGGATTCCAGCGCAGGATGTCGCGATCCTTGAACGTGCCCGGTTCGCCTTCGTCCGAATTGCAGACGAGGTACTTTTGCCCCGGGAACTGACGCGGCATGAAGCTCCACTTCAGGCCCGTCGGGAAGCCCGCACCGCCGCGGCCGCGCAGACCCGAAGCCTTGACGTCGGCGATCACCTGCTCGGGCGGAATCTTTTCTTCCAGAATGCGACGCAGCTGCTTGTAGCCACCGCGCTCGACGTAGTCCTGAAGATGCCAGTTGTCGCCGTTCAGACCGGCGAGAATCAGCGGCTTGATGTGACGATCGTGTAAAGACGTCATTTCGAAAGTTCCTCGAGGAGCTGGTCGATCTTCTCGCGGCTCATGAAGCTGCACATACGGTGGTTGTTCACGAGCATCACGGGGGCGTCACCGCACGAGCCCATGCACTCGCCCTCTTTGAGGGAGAACTTGCCGTCGGGCGTGGTTTCGCCGAAGTCGATACCGAGCTTCTGCTTCAGATATTCGGCGGCGCTGTCCGAACCGCCATCGGGACCGAGCTGGCACGGCAGGTTCGTGCAGAGCGTGATCTTGTATTTGCCGACAGGCTTCGTCTCATACATCGTGTAGAAGGTCGCAACCTCCTGCACGGCGACGGCCGGCATGCCGAGATAGTCCGCCACGAACTGCATCAGTTCGGGCGACAGCCAGCCATGCTCTTCCTGACCGACGGCGAGAGCCGACATCACGGCGGACTGCTTCTGATCGGCGGGATACTTCGCGATCGCGCGATCGATTTCTTTCAGGCCTTCAGCTGAGATCATTTTCAGACACGACTCTTTCAATTCCTACCGAACGAAAACCTGTCGCGCACTGCGTATTGCGGCATATTGCGACAGACCCGGCGTTCCTTTGCTTGACGCGCGCTCCGCTTCTCATGCTTTATCGGCTGCGAGAGCGCGCGCCTTGATGAAATACCGCTAGTGCGGACCGCCTAGCGGTCCACTTCACCGAACACGATGTCCTGCGTGCCGATGATCGTCACGGCGTCGGCGATCATGTGGCCGCGCGCCATTTCGTCGAGCGCGGACAGATGCGCATAACCCGGCGCGCGAATCTTGAGGCGGTATGGCTTATTTGCACCGTCCGACACGAGATAGATGCCGAACTCGCCCTTCGGATGCTCGACGGCTGCGTACGCTTCGCCTTCGGGCACATGGAAACCTTCCGTAAAGAGCTTGAAGTGGTGAATCAACTCTTCCATGTTCGACTTCATGCCGACGCGCGACGGCGGCGCAACCTTGTGATTGTCCGTCATCACAGGGCCGGGATTCTTACGCAACCATTCAATGCACTGTTTCGCGATGCGCGTGGATTGACGCATTTCTTCGACGCGCACCAGATAGCGGTCGTAGCAGTCGCCATTCACGCCGACGGGGATGTCGAAGTCCATCTGGTCATACACTTCGTACGGCTGCTTCTTGCGCAGATCCCACTCGATGCCCGAGCCGCGCAGCATCGCGCCCGTCATACCGAGTTGCAGCGCGCGTTCCGGACTCACGACACCGATGCCGACCAGACGCTGCTTCCAGATGCGGTTGTCGGTGAGCAGCGTTTCGTACTCGTCGACGCACTTCGGGAAGCGGTTGAAGAAGTCTTCGATGAAGTCGAGCAGCGAACCCTGACGCGTTTCGTTCAGCTTCGACAAAGCCTTCGCGTTACGGATCTTCGATGCCTTGTATTGCGGCATTGCGTCCGGCAGATCGCGATAGACGCCGCCCGGACGATAGTACGCCGCGTGCATCCGTGCGCCGGACACCGCTTCATACACGTCCATCAGATCTTCGCGTTCGCGGAAGGCGTACAGAAACACAGCCATTGCGCCGACGTCGAGTGCGTGCGCGCCGATCCACATCAGATGGTTCAGCACGCGCGTGACTTCGTCGAACAGTACGCGGATGTACTTCGCGCGGATCGGCACGTCGATGCCGAGCAGCTTTTCGATCGCCATCACGTAGCCGTGCTCGTTGACCATCATCGACACGTAGTCGAGACGGTCCATGTACGGCACCGACTGGATGAACGTCTTGCTTTCCGCGAGCTTTTCAGTGGCGCGGTGCAGGAGGCCGATGTGCGGATCGGCGCGCTGGATCACTTCGCCGTCGAGTTCGAGCACGAGGCGCAGCACGCCGTGCGCTGCCGGGTGCTGCGGTCCGAAGTTGAGCGTGTAGTTCTTGATCTCTGCCATGGCGTTCTCTTAGTGTTTCAGGCCGCCATAGCGATCCTCGCGGATCACGCGCGGCGTGATTTCCCGAGGCTCGATCGTCACCGGCTGATAGACGACGCGCTTCTCTTCCGGGTCGTAACGCATCTCGACATAGCCGGAAACAGGGAAATCCTTGCGGAACGGGTGACCGATGAAACCGTAATCGGTCAGGATGCGGCGCAGGTCGGGGTGACCCTCGAACACGATGCCGTACAGGTCGAATGCTTCGCGCTCGTACCAGTTGGCCGAATTCCAGATCTCGACGACGGAGGGGATCAGCGGCACGTCGTCGTCCGGGGCGAACACGCGCACGCGCACGCGCCAGTTGTTCGAGACGGACAGCAGATGCAGGACGGCGGCAAAACGCGGACCTTCGTAAGCGCCTTCACCGTAGGTTTGATAGTCGATACCGCAGAGGTCGATCAACTGCTCGAAACGCAGCGTCGCGTCATCGCGCAGACGCCTGGCCACTTCGAGGTAATCGCCTGCCTTCACGACGATGGTCAGCTCACCGATCGATTCGGTGATGCTCGTCAGGCGGCCGCCAAAGGCCGCCTCGAGGTTCGCTTTGAGGGTCTCGAGTTTGCTTGCCATATTGTGGGGAGGCTTTGGGCTTATTGACGGGCGATGGTGTTGGTCCGGCGGATCTTCGCCTGCAGCTGGATCACGCCGTACACCAGCGCTTCAGCCGTGGGCGGACAGCCCGGCACATACACATCGACGGGCACGATCCGGTCACAGCCACGCACCACCGAATACGAGTAGTGATAGTAGCCGCCGCCGTTCGCGCACGAACCCATCGAGATCACCCAGCGCGGCTCGGCCATCTGGTCGTAGACCTTGCGTAGCGCAGGCGCCATCTTGTTGCACAGCGTGCCGGCGACGATCATCACGTCCGACTGACGCGGACTCGGACGAAACACCACGCCGAAACGGTCAAGGTCATAACGGGCGGCGCCCGCATGCATCATCTCGACCGCGCAACACGCAAGACCGAACGTCATCGGCCACAGTGAACCGGTACGCGTCCAGTTGATCAGCTTGTCAGCCGTGGTGGTGACAAACCCTTCCTTCAAGACCCCTTCGATACTCATTTGTTTTCCACTCCAGACGGGCGGCGAGCCATCGCCACCCATGCACATCGGCGATTAACCCGTCATTCCCAGTCGAGACCACCTTTCTTCCAGATATAGGCGAAGCCCAACAGGAATTCGAGCAGAAAAATCATCATCGAGATGAAACCCGGCCAGCCGATATCGCGCAGAGCCACGCCCCACGGAAACAGGAATGCCGTTTCAAGGTCGAAGATGATAAAGAGAATGGCAACCAGGTAATAGCGCACGTCGAATTTCATGCGCGCATCTTCGAATGCTTCGAAGCCGCACTCGTACGGTGCGTTCTTTTCGGTGTCCGGCCGATTCGGACCGAGGATCTTGCCGATACTGACCAGTGCTACGCCTAAACCGGTGCCCACGAGGAGGAACATCAATACGGGGAAATAGGCTGCGAGGTTCAAAGCTATCCTCAATCGGTTGGTTCTGAGTAACGTCAGGAGACGCAAACTACCGTGAACAACCCCTGACGCGAAACACTTCGGGATGCTTGATGTTGAAAGCCCACAGCAAACACCACCCCAGAAGTGAAAATGCCAGCCGAAGCTGAAGCAAGCGGCTGGCATTAGATAACATTGGTGCCGACGGCGAGACTCGAACTCGCACAGCTTTCGCCACTACCCCCTCAAGATAGCGTGTCTACCAATTTCACCACGTCGGCACTGTCTGCAATCCGGGAAAACAACTTGTAAAACCCGCGAATCGCTTCAAGACTTGAATTGTAACCCGGTTAAACAGTTTGTTCAACGCACAAACGTGTTTTCCTCGAAAATTTATTTCGGCACGTCCTGACCTGGCGCAGAAGCTGCAGGTGCAGCGACTGCAGCCGATGCATTAGCCGGCGCCGACGCAGCAGGAGCAATCGATGCCGCCACAGGTGCCGATGCCGCCGGCATGCTGCCAAGCACGCCTGCAGAAGGCTTCGAGTGATACGCGCCGAGGTACGTCAGTGCCAACGTGGTGACGAAAAACACAGCTGCCAGTATCGCAGTGGTACGTGACAGAAAATTAGCAGA
Organism: Paraburkholderia azotifigens; assembly: GCF_007995085.1. GTDB lineage: Bacteria > Pseudomonadota > Gammaproteobacteria > Burkholderiales > Burkholderiaceae > Paraburkholderia > Paraburkholderia azotifigens. The sequence goes on along the minus strand of NZ_VOQS01000001.1, from coordinate 155,615 downwards.
ACCTGTCGCGCCGAAGAGACTGCCCGATGCGCCACTACCGAAAGCAGCGCCCATGTCGGCGCCCTTGCCATGCTGCAACAGCACGAGGCCGATGACACCCAGCGCCGACAGCAACTGCACGACAATGATCAACGTTTTCAAATACAGCATCACACTCACCTGAGTCTTTATTTAACCGCGCAGCACGATATGCCGCACGCAATGGGTCATCCTCGCCCGGGCACTCTGCCTTGATGCTCAGCGCGCGGCCGTGGCCGCGACAGCTGCAGTGCAGATTGCCAGGAAATCCTTGTCCTTCAACGACGCGCCACCGATCAGACCACCGTCGATATCCGGCTGGCTGAACAGATCTTCCGCGTTCTCCGGCTTCACGCTGCCGCCGTATAGCAGCAGAACGTCGGCGGCATCGCCACCCTTCGCTGCAAGACGCGCGCGCAGAAACGCGTGAACGTCCTGCGCCTGCTGCGCCGTTGCGCTCTTGCCAGTGCCAATTGCCCACACAGGCTCATAAGCGACGACAATGCGAGCCGCGTCGCCAACCGACAGCGCATCAAGCACAGCGTCGATCTGCTCGCCGATGACTTGCTCCGTCCTGCCGCTCTCGCGCTCTTCTAGCGTTTCGCCGACACAGACGATCGGCGTCAAGCCTGCTTCGAGCGCGCGCTGCGTCTTCACTGCAACGACCTCGGCGCTTTCGCGATGATAAGCACGCCGCTCCGAGTGCCCGACGATCGCAAATGTCGAACCGAACTCAGCAGCCATCGCTGCCGCGACTTCGCCGGTATAGGCGCCCTGCGTGTACGCGGAAACATCCTGCACGCCCCACGCGACGCGGCCGCTTTCGAGCAGCGTTTGCGCCTGCGCCAGATAGGGGCACGGCACGCACACGCCGACCCGCACATCGTCAGGAAGATCGTCCGCGCCGCGCGATACGGCTTGCAGCAGCACGCGATTGTCGGCAAGCCGACCGTGCATCTTCCAGTTACCGACTACCAGTTTTGCTCGTTGTTTCGCCATCGTCTCGCTCGATTTATCGTGGTGCGGGTGATGAGCGCGTCCGCTTCGTCGGCGCTCGGTACCCGGTCCGCATGCAAAAACCATGCAGAACGCGCAAAACATGCGATTTTACTGTGTGCTGACAGACCGGGTCAAACTCAATTAAACGAGCGCTGTCAAGCGCCCGCGCCCCAATTCAACACGATCTTGCCGACGTGCGTGCTGCTTTCCATCAGCTCATGCGCCTGCGCCGCTTCTGCTGCGGGGAACACCTTGTAGATCACCGGCTTGATCGTGCCGTCTTCGAGATGCGGCCACACGCGCTCTTTCAGCTGCGCGGCGATCTTCGCCTTGAATTCGACTGGACGCGGACGCAGCGTCGAGCCCGTGATCGTCAGGCGGCGACGCAGAATCTCGTTCAGATTCACTTCGGACTTCGCGCCGCCCAGCAGCGCGATGACCACGAGACGCCCGCCATCGGCCAGCGCCTTCAGTTCGCGCGGCACGTAACTGCCTGCGACCATGTCGAGAATCACGTCGACGCCGCGATCGTTCGTCAGTGACTTGATCACTTCGACGAAATCTTCCGTCTTGTAGTTGATCGCGCGCTCGGCGCCGAGCTCTTCGCACGCGCGGCACTTTTCGTCCGTGCCCGCCGTTGCGAACACGCGAAAACCCAGCGCATGCGCGATCTGGATCGCTGTCACGCCAATGCCGCTCGAACCGCCCTGCACGAGGAATGTTTCGTTTTCGCCGCCCTCGCCTTTGCCGAGCATCGCACGGTCAAAAACATTGCTCCAGACCGTGAAGAACGTTTCGGGCAAAGCAGCCGCTTCGATATCCGAAAAGCCTTTCGGCACGGGCAGACATTGCAGCAGCGGCACGGCCGCGTATTCGGCGTAACCGCCGCCCGCCATCAGCGAGCACACGCGGTCGCCGATCTTCAGACCGAACGGATTGCGCTTGTCGTCGATGTTTCCGCCGACGATTTCGCCCGCCACTTCCAACCCCGGCAGATCCGACGCGCCCGGCGGCGGTGCATAGCCGCCCTTGCGCTGGAACACGTCCGGACGATTCACGCCCGACGCAGCCACTTTGATCAGCACTTCGCCCGCTTTCGGCTCCGGCATCGGCCGCTCAGCGAGTTTCAAGACTTCCGGCGCACCGAATTCGGTGATTTCGATTGCGTTCATCGTCGTCTCTCCCAGGTCTGGATAGCGCTGCAAACCGGTCAGACAAAACCCGTTCGCACTGCAATCCACCCTACATGAAAAACGGCCGGCGCGCTTTTGCGCTACCGGCCGCCCCGCTTTCACCGCGTTACTGCTGCGGCGTCGGCTCCGTCTGTGCTGCTTCGTTCAGGAGCGCTTTCGCCGACAGGCGCACGCGACCCTTTTCGTCCGTCTGGATGACCTTGACCTTCACTTGCTGGCCTTCCTTCAGGTAGTCGTTGATGTCCTTGATGCGCTCGTTGGCGATTTCGGAGATGTGCAGCAGACCATCCTTGCCCGGCAGCAGGTTGACGATCGCGCCGAAGTCCAGCAGCTTGAGGACCGTGCCTTCGTAGATCTGGCCGACTTCGACTTCCGCCGTGATGTTCTCGATGCGCTTCTTCGCTTCTGCCATGCCTTCGGAGCTCGTGCTCGCGATAGTGACGACCCCGTCGTCGGAAATGTCGATCGTCGTGCCCGTTTCTTCCGTCAGCGCGCGGATCACCGAACCGCCCTTGCCGATCACGTCGCGGATCTTTTCCGGATTGATCTTGATGGTGATCATGCGCGGCGCGTAGTCGGACAGCTCCGTGTTCGTGGCCGGAACCGCTTCCGTCATCTTGCCGAGGATGTGCATGCGGCCTTCCTTCGCCTGCGCGAGCGCGACCTGCATGATTTCCTTCGTGATGCCCTGGATCTTGATGTCCATCTGCAGCGCCGTGACGCCGCTAGCCGTGCCCGCGACCTTGAAGTCCATGTCGCCGAGGTGATCTTCGTCGCCGAGGATGTCGGTCAGCACGGCGAACTTGTTGCCTTCGAGGATCAGGCCCATCGCGATGCCCGCGACGTGCGCCTTCATCGGCACGCCGGCGTCCATCAGCGCGAGACAGCCGCCGCACACCGATGCCATCGACGACGAACCGTTCGATTCCGTGATTTCCGACACGACGCGGATCGAGTAGCCGAATTCGTCGGCGCTCGGCAGGCACGCGACCAGCGCGCGCTTCGCGAGGCGGCCGTGGCCGATCTCGCGGCGCTTCGGCGAGCCGACACGGCCCGTTTCGCCCGTCGCGAACGGAGGCATGTTGTAGTGGAGCATGAAGCGGTCGCGGTACTCGCCTTCGAGCGCGTCGATGATCTGCTCATCGCCCTTCGTGCCGAGCGTCGCGACGACGAGCGCCTGCGTTTCGCCACGCGTGAACAGCGCCGAACCGTGCGTACGCGGCAGGACGCCCGTACGGATTTCGATCGGGCGCACCGTGCGCGTGTCGCGGCCGTCGATACGCGGCTCGCCGTTCAGGATCTGCGAACGGACGATCTTCGCTTCGATGTCGAACAGGACGTTGCCAACCGACGCCTTGTCTGCCGCCGCCGCGCCTGCTGCTGCCGCTTCTTCTTCCAGCTTGGACTGCGTCGCTGCGTAGACTTCCTTCAACTTCGTCGAGCGAGCCTGCTTGTCGCGCGTCTGATACGCCGACAGCAGTTCGTTGTAGGCGATGTCGTTGACGCGCGAGATCAGCGCTTCGTTCTTCGGCGCGGCTTGCCAGTCCCACTCCGGCTTGCCGCCTTCACGCACCAGTTCGTGGATCGCGTCGATGGCCGTCTGCATCTGCTCGTGACCGAACACGACAGCGCCCAGCATCACGTCTTCCGGCAACTGATCCGCTTCGGATTCGACCATCAGCACCGCGCGTTCCGTACCGGCGACGACGAGGTCCAGACGCGATTCCTTGACTTGCGAACGGGTCGGGTTCAGCACGTACTCGTTATTGATGTACGCGACGCGCGCAGCACCGACGGGGCCGTTGAACGGCAGACCCGACACGGCGAGGGCTGCCGACGCGCCGATCAGCGCGGGGATGTCGGCGGGGACTTCCGGGTTGATCGACATCACGTGGATGACGACCTGGACTTCGTTGTAGAAGCCTTCCGGGAAGAGCGGGCGCAGCGGACGGTCGATCAGGCGCGAGATCAGCGTTTCGCCTTCCGACGGACGGCCTTCGCGACGGAAGAAGCCGCCGGGGATCTTGCCTGCCGAGTAGGTCTTTTCGATGTAGTCGACGGTCAGCGGGAAGAAGTCCTGGCCCGGCTTCGCCGTCTTCGCACCGACGACGGTCGCGAGCACGACCGTGTCTTCGACGTCGACGAGCACGGCACCGCCCGCCTGGCGGGCGATTTCACCCGTCTCCATGCGAACCGTATGCTGGCCCCACTTGAACTCTTTGACGACCTTGTTAAACAGAGACATTTGTCCTCCTTGATCTTTGGTCATGCCGCGCGAAGCTGCGCGCGGCATCGTCAGGACCGGAGCCTTTCGGGTAGAGGAGTGTTATGCCATTCCAGAGAGCCGCGTGGATACATGAATCACTTGTACGCGAACCGCTGGAATGACACAGCGCCCTACCCTGAAGCCCGGCTTTATTTCGTGCTTTGTTTCGTTTTACCCCGCAGCGCAACCGGCGCGCCGGAGGGGTGATTCAACGACAAACTTCACATGAAGCGCACCGTTGAAAAACAAAATGCCTGTATCAGCGGAACTGACACAGGCATCTTGCTGACAGAAAGTCCGATGCGCCGGATTACTTACGCAGACCCAGCTTCTCGATCAGAGCGCGGTAACGGTCCGCGTCCTTGCCCTTCAGGTAGTCGAGCAGCTTGCGGCGACGGCTCACCATGCGCAGCAGACCGCGGCGGCTGTGGTGATCCTTCGAGTGGGCCTTGAAGTGAACCGTCAGTTCGTTGATGCGCGTGGTCAGCAGAGCGACCTGAACTTCGGGGGAGCCGGTGTCGTTTGCGCCACGTGCGAATTGCGCGACGACGTCGGATTTCTTGATTTCAGCTACGGACATGTTGATTTCCTTTGAATCAGACAGGCGGTCACGGAAGAAGGGCCGTGCCGTGGGTTACAACAAAACGAGTCGCGTATTGTAGCACAGCCCGTTCATCCGGCGAACCCCGCCGATTCGAGCACCGCGTCCGGCAAGGCTCGCACAGCGCCACGGCGCTTCAGGGCCGCTTCATCCGGCAGGTCGTCGGCGCAACGGTGCGCTCGGGCGCCAGCGCCAGCACCGTCCTGAAGCCATAGCGCGAGCCTTCGTTGTCGAAATGGACGCCCGGCGTGCCCGCCTTGTCCATCTCCATCACGTAAAGGGGCTGGATCAATTGATGATCGTCGGCGCGCATCCACGATGCATGGAAGCCGTTGTCGTACTTCATCCCTTCCAGCGCCTTCGCAACCTTCTCCGGCTGTGCACTGCCCGCGCGGTTCATCGCTGTTGCCAGCATTTCGATCATCAGCGGCATGCGCAATACGGGATAGTCGTCCTGCGCGGCAGGAAAACGCTGGCGGAACGACGCATACCAGCCGTCCGACGCGGCGCCGCCCGCATTCGGATGCCAGTCGGCCACGGCGATCACGCGCTTCACGCCCGCATCACCCAGCGCGGCGGGCGCGCCGAGGCTGTTGCCGTAGAACGTGTAGAACTTCGTGTCGACGCCCTGCTCGCGCGCCGCTTTCACGAGCAGCGTCAGATCGTTGCCCCAGTTGCCCGTGATTACGGCATCGGCGCCGCTTGCGCGAATCTTCGCGATGTACGGCGCGAAGTCCTTCACGCGCCCGATCGGATGAAATTCGTCGCCGACCACGCCGATATCCGGCCGCTTCGACGCGAGCGCCGCGCGCGCGAGGATGCTGACGTCATGTCCGAAGCTGTAATCCTGGTTCAGCAGATAGACCTTCTTCACCGACTTGTCGCGCTGGATCACGTCGGCGAGCGCGTCCATCCGCATCCCGGCGTGCGCGTCGAAGCGAAAATGCCAGAAGCGGCAGTTCGCGTTGGTGAGTGCCGGATCGTCGGCAGAATAGTTGAGAAAGAGTTCGCGGTTGTCCGGTTCGCGTGTGTTTTGCCGGTCGATCGCCGTAAGCAGCGCGGCTGCCACGGCCGAACTGTTGCCTTGCGTGATGAACCCGATGTGCCCGTCAGCGGCGGCGCGCAGTTGTACGAGCGCTTCCTCCGCACTGCCCTTGCTGTCGAGCACGACGAGCTCCAACGGATGCGCGCCGTCCGCGAGCTTCACGCCGCCGCGCGCGTTGACCGTTTCCACGCCGAAGCGCAAATTCCGTTCGACGGCCGCGCCCGCGTTCGCAAACGGGCCGGACATGCCTTCGATCATCGCGATCCGGATCGGCGAGCCTGTCGGCGCGCCCTGCGCATGCGCGCTCGCCGCCGCTGCCAGCGTCATCGCCGCCATCACCGCTTTTGCCCACTTTGCTGTCATCCGCGCGCCCCGTCTGTCGATCGAAGCGCGGATCATAGGACGGCGCACGGCCTGCAAGCAAGCGCGTCGGAGGCGAACGCACGCAGCAACACGCGAAGCGCCCAAAATCTTTTCACGCGACGCGTGTCAAAATATCTGCTCAGGACAATAACAACCGTCATCGACCGCCAACGGAGGTGTCATGCTCAACCGCCCCTCATCCGCGCGATCCGTGCGCCAGGCGCGCGGCGCGCTTGCCGCACTCGCCTGCGCCCTCGTGCTCGCGGGATGTGCGCAGCCCTGGCAGAACTACCAGGCGGGCGCGGATCAGTCGACGATCATCGCCCGCCTCGGCCCGCCGCGTGAAGTCTACGACCTGCCGAACGGCGGCAAGCGCCTGATGTGGCCGACGCAGCCGATGGGCGAAACGACGACGGCCGCCGACATCGACGCGTCCGGCAAGATCGTCAACGTGCGACAGGTGTTGCAGCCGAACGAGTTTTATCGTGCGGAAATCGGCAAATGGACGCGCGATGACGTGCTCGTGAACTTCGGGCGCCCCGTCGAAACGAATTATTTCCCGCTGATGAAGCGCGAAGTCTGGACGTATCGCTATCAGGAAGACAACGTCTGGTACATGATGTACAGCTTCTATTTCGACGATCAGGGCATCCTGCGCCTGACCCAGAAGACGCCCGATCCGCTGCACGATCCCGACCGGCGCAGCTTGTTTTAAGCCTGGGTTACCGCTCGAGTGAAAAGCCGCCTCGCGAGGCGGCTTTTTTCATGAGTCGATGAATCGACGGCAACAAAAAACCCCGCCGCAGCGGGGTTTTCTCATTTCGGCTCGCCGCACAATGAGCGCAGCAACCTGCTAGATGTCCGCGCGTTGCGGGTTCAGCTTGTCTGCTCCCGCATACAGGCGGTTCAACGCCGAAATATAGGCCTTCGCCGAAGCCGCGACGATATCCGGATCCGTGCCGACGCCATTCACGATGCGGCCTGCCTTCGACAGGCGCACGGTCACTTCGCCCTGTGCCTGCGTGCCCGTCGTGATCGCGTTGACCGAGTACAGCAGCAGTTCCGAACCGCTGCCGACTTCCGTTTCGATTGCGTTGAAGGTCGCGTCGACAGGGCCGTTGCCGTTCGCCTCGCCGATCACTTCCTTGCCCTCGACCGAGAACGCGATGCGCGCGTGCGGGCGCTCGCCCGTTTCCGAGTGTTGCGACAGCGACACGAACTTATAGTGCTCCTTCTCCTGCGCTTCGGCCGACTCTTCCGTGACGATCGCAATGATGTCTTCGTCGAAGATTTCGGCCTTGCGGTCCGCGAGTTCCTTGAAACGCTGGAACGCGAGATTCAGTTCGCTTTCGCTGTCGAGCGTGATGCCGAGTTCCTGCAGGCGCTGCTTGAACGCGTTGCGGCCCGAGAGCTTGCCGAGCACGATCTTGTTCGCGGTCCAGCCCACGTCTTCCGCGCGCATGATTTCGTAGGTGTCGCGCGCCTTGAGCACGCCGTCCTGGTGGATGCCCGACGCGTGCGCGAACGCGTTCGCGCCGACCACGGCCTTGTTCGGCTGCACGACGAAGCCGGTGATCTGCGACACGAGCTTCGATGCCGGCACGATCTGTGTCGTGTCGATGCCGAGATCGAGGCCGAAGTAATCCTTACGGGTACGCACGGCCATCACGATTTCTTCGAGCGACGTGTTACCCGCACGCTCGCCCAGACCGTTGATCGTGCATTCCACCTGGCGCGCGCCACCGATCTGCACGCCCGCGAGCGAATTCGCGACGGCCATGCCGAGATCGTTATGGCAGTGCACCGAGAAGACGGCCTTATCCGAGTTCGGAATGCGCTCGCGCAGCGTCTTCACGAGGTTGCCGTACAGTTCCGGCACGCCGTAGCCGACGGTGTCGGCGATGTTGATCGTCGTCGCGCCTTCCGCGATCACGGCTTCGAGCACGCGGCACAGGAAGTCCATGTCCGAGCGGCTGCCGTCTTCGGGCGAAAACTCGACGTCGTTCGTGAACTTGCGGGCGAAGCGCACAGCCAGTTTGGCCTGCTCGAACACCTGTTCCGGCGACATCCGCAGCTTCTTCTCCATGTGCAGCGGCGACGTCGCGATGAAGGTGTGGATGCGGAAGTGGTCGGCGGGCTTGAGGGCGTCGGCGGCACGCTGGATGTCCTTATCGTTCGCGCGTGCGAGCGAGCAGATCGTGCTGTCCTTGATCATGCCGGCGATCGTATGGATCGCGTCGAAGTCGCCGTTTGAGCTGGCGGCGAAACCGGCCTCGATCACGTCGACTTTCATCCGTTCGAGCTGCTTCGCGATACGGATCTTTTCTTCCTTCGTCATCGACGCACCGGGCGATTGTTCGCCGTCGCGCAAGGTCGTGTCGAAAATGATGAGCTTGTCTGCCATCTCGGGTCTCCAGGGGGATTCGGTCAATTTGAATTGGAAAACGGAATTCGAGTGTTTGCGCCGCAACCGCTGGCGACGCTAGACGACGAACGAGGCAGACGGAGGGCGAAAACGATCAGCGCGGCAGGCGCGCTAGCGCTAGCTCGCCTAGTAGCGGCGCGCTGGCTTGAAGAGACAGGAAGGGGAACTTGGAAAGTGCCATGCCAGCGACTATAGCGGCAATCCTTGAAACGTGCAATTGTTTGCCCTGCGGGCAGTTTTTGGGTTTTTGCCTTTCGGTGAGTGTCCGCGATGCGTCTGTGTTTTTTGTGTTTGCGCGGTTGGCCTTCGCGGGGCGAGACGGTTTTCGCGCGGGCATCCGCGGTTGGCCCTCGCGGGGCGAGGCGGTTTTCGCGCGGGCATCCGCGGTTGGCCCTCGCGGGGCGAGACGGTTTTCGCGCGGGCATCCGCGGTTGGCCCTCGCGGGGCGAGACGGTTTTCGCGTGGGCATCCACGGTTCGCCCTCGCGGGGCGAGACGGTTTTCGCGCGGGCATCCGCGGTTTCATATCGGTGCTTCAGGCGTTGCCCCTGTGCGGGGCGGCACTTACTTTCTTTGCCGCCGCAAAGAAAGTAAGCAAAGAAAGCGGGCTAACCCCGCGAATGCTAGTTGTTGCCTGCGGGCCCCCCACGGGTCCCGCACTTCACACGGCAACCCACTGTCTCACGCGAGTTGCCAGCGTACTAACTCACGCCTCACCCACTTCACCTTCCCGCGTCACGTTTCGCTTTACCAGAAAGTCCCCGGCCGCCCAGGTGGCAAACTGTGTGTAGGCCGTCGTGATGGAAGTGCACCACTCCGGACTGAAAAGCGGATCGGTGTCGTAGGAGCGCCGACGCATACGGTGCGACAGGCTACACACCGTTTGCCACCTGGGCTGCACAAACCGTTCGCTGCCGCTGGCTGCGCTACGGGTGATCGAAGTGGGTGATGCGCCTGTTCAAGGCGCTGGTGACATGCGTGGAAAAGTGCGTTGCCGTCTGGAGTGCGGGACCCGACGGGGGCCCGCAGGCAAAAAACGAGTACTGGCGGTGTGAGCGGCTTTCTTTTGCCTACTTTTCTTTGCCGCGGCAAAGAAAAGTAGGTGCCGCCCCGCACAGGGGCAACGCATGCAGCACCGATACGAAACCGCGGATGCCAGCAAAAAAAAAGCGCCGCAGGCATCAAGCCAAATCCTTATCCAGGCCGCTGCGAGGACCGAGCAGGATTCCCCATGCCCCGCACCGCGCGGTACCCCCAGAACACGTACCCGGAAAAGCCATACAGCACGAAGAGGCCAAACAGCATCAACGGTGGATCTGAAGACACGAGCACAAACGCGACCACCACCAGCAGAATCGCGGCAAACGGCACGCGATGCCGCACATCCAGCGCCTTGCCGCTATAGAACGGCGCGTTCGACACCATCGTTACGCCCGCGTAAATGGTCAAGGCAAACGCAACCCAAGGCAGCCACACGAGCTTCAAAGGCACGCGATTATCAGTAGCGAGCCAGACAAAACCCGCGATCAGCGCAGCGGCAGCCGGACTCGGCATACCCTGAAAAAACCGCTTGTCGACAACACCGATATTCGTGTTGAAACGCGCAAGGCGCAGCGCCGCACCCGAGCAATAGACGAACGCCGCCAGCCAGCCCCAACGGCCCAGATCCTTGAGAATCCACTCGTACATCACGAGCGCCGGCGCGACGCCAAACGACACCATGTCCGACAGACTGTCGAACTGCTCGCCGAACGCGCTCTGGGTATGCGTCATGCGCGCGACGCGCCCGTCCATGCCGTCGAGCACCATCGCGACGAAGATCGCGATCGCGGCGACTTCGAAACGCACGTTCATCGCCTGCACGACGGCGAAGAAACCGCAGAACAGCGCGGCCGTCGTAAATGCATTCGGCAGCAGATAAATGCCGCGCTTGCGCAGAAACTGCTGCCGCGCGGCACGGCGGCTGTCGATCACGGATTCCGCGACCACGGGTGGTTTGTTACGCCGGAACGGACGCGGCTGCGGCGAACCGCTGCTACGAGGACGACGCGGTTTGAATGCGGCCATCGAACCCTCCCTGTGCCGCTTTATAGCTCAGCCAGAATCGTGGACGACGCCGACACCTTCTCGCCGATCGACACACGCGGGCGGCTGCCCATGGGCAGATACACGTCGACCCGCGATCCGAAACGGATGAAGCCATAACGCTGGCCGCGCGTGAGCGGCTCGCCCGCGCGCACGTAGCAGAGGATGCGTCGCGCGATCAGGCCGGCAATCTGCACGGACGTCACGGTCGCGCCGCTCGCCGTTTCGATGACGATTGCGTTACGTTCATTTTCCGTCGATGCCTTGTCGACCGCGGCGTTCAGATACGCGCCCGGGAAATATTCGACCTTCGAAATCGCGCCATCCACGGGCGAACGCTGCGAGTGCACGTTGAACACATTCATGAACACGCTGATCTTCAGCGCTTCGCGGTTCGCGTAGGGATCGTGCGCCGTCTCGACGGCGACGATGCGGCCGTCAGCCGGGCACAGCACCGCGTTGGCCTGCGTCGGAATGGGACGCGCCGGATCGCGGAAAAATTGCACGACGAACAGGAGCAACAGCCAGAAAATCCAGGCAATGCCGAACCCTGCGACGAAGTGGATCAACAACGCAACGACGGCCGCGATGGCGATGAACGGCCAGCCTTCGCGCGCGATGATCGGATGGGGGTAATTCATAAGGTTGGGTTCAGTCTTTTGGAGGGTAGCCCCCCTTCTTCGCAGAAGGAGAGCCCCCTAAGAACCGTACGTGCGAGTTTCCCCGCATACGGCTCCAATCTACAAACAAAGCCCAGTCTTACGACCGGGCCGGCTTAGTTAGCGCGATTCTACCTACATGCACTTGCCGGTGACAGTCGGGATGCAATAGCACTCGATTGAAGAGGGCGTCTGAACCGCCATGCACCCGATATTCCAGATGATGGTTGTGCCAGCCTGTCTCTCGCGTCAGAGCGCAGCCGCAATGCGCACACAACCCGCTTTGCGACATATATAACGAGATCCATTGCTTGCGATGCCGCATTGAGCCTTCCATGCGTGCCTGCCGCAACTGCTCGCCATACTGTTCCCAATCAGGATCAAAGGGATTGAAGTCGCCTTTGATCTTCCGATGCCGCCTAATTGATGTACCGCGAAGCTGGTACAACTCGCTCAGGCCTGCGCTGCCATCGTCTCGAACCACAGGGACAGCAAAGATCCAATGTCGGTTGCCGTCGGAGCGAAAGTATTTCTCTCTCACCCACTCGGCACCCTTGTTGGGATGTCGCCGCTTTGACCACCACCAGAGTCTCCTGAAAATCAGAGACTCCATGCGGCTGTACGCCTGCTTGGCTACTACGGGGCTGTGATACCGCGCCCATCCACGTAGCATAGGATTCAGCAGTCGGATCAGATCCTCGTGCTTCACCGTCTTGTTACCACTGATCGCTTCCGACACCTTGCGATAGAACGTCTGCACGTTCTTCTTGCTCGGTTTGATGAGCAGCTTCCCCGAATACTTCCGGAAATTCCACCCAAGGAAGTCGAAACCTTCGTCAATGTGGGTGATCCGCGTTTTCTCCTCCGACAGTTGCAGTCCCCGAACAGCGAGGAATGCTTCCACCCAAGGCTTAATCTCGCTCTCCAGTACCTCTTTCGAGTCGCCTGTAATCACGAAATCATCCGCGTACCGCACCACATTCACTTTCAGCTTCTTGGCTTTTGCGATTCCCAACTTCGCACCGAGGTACGAAACCAATTCTCGTTCCAGCCCGTTCAGCGTCACGTTAGCCAGCGTCGGGGAGATGATCCCTCCCTGCGGCGTACCGGCCTCAGTCGCCTGTAGCTGCCCCTTGTAAATCAGGCCAGCCTTCAACCATTTCCGGAGGATCTCCTTGTCCATCGGGACATTGGCGATTAACCAGTCGTGGTTGATCCAGTCAAAACAGCCTTTGATATCCGCTTCCAGCACCCATTGGGCAGAGCCCTTCTGGGACATGGCGACGAATATTTGCGACATGGCATCGGCAGTCGAGCGGTTAATCCTGAACCCATAGGAGTTCGGGTCGCTCGTCGATTCCGACACCGGCTCCAGTGCCAGCAGATACAGGGCTTGCATCGCCCTGTCCCGCATGGTCGGAATGCCCAAAGGGCGCTCCTTCCCATTGGCCTTGGGGATAAAGACTCTCCGTAATGGCAGAGGCTTGTATCCACGCCGCTTTAACCTGCCGACGGCTTCCCATCGGCTCTCAGGCGAATCCCACAGTTCGCGATCGACTCCCGCCGTTCGCGCACCCTGGTTCTGCGTAACACGTCGTACCGCATACAACTTTGCGGACAACGTGCGGGTCAGCATCCGTTGCAAAGCTTTCACCCTGCGCCAGTCACCTTCCCGCGTCGCCTTCGCAATTCGAATCTGCATCCCTCTCACGTTCCGTTCGACTCGACGCCAATCTACGGCGTACCAGTTGTCAGGCACGTGGGAAAGCGCAGATCCATCCTTTCGGACAGATACTTTCATGCTGCTCTCCTACCTTGGGTTGATCATTCCCATAGCAGAAGGCGCATCTTCCCCAGCGGGGTAGATACACCCCGCTGGGGAACAACAGTTGAACAAATATGGGCGCATGCGCCCATAAGTCATCCATGTACTACGCACGGACGGAAACGCCCGTGTCTCACCAAGTCTTAAGGTCTGCCAGCCATCTTGCGACGGTAGACCAGACGGAAGTCTGCCCGCTTTCACGTGGGGTAATGTCTCAACCCCTATCCGGACCATTACAGCCCGGCATTCGCTTTCTCCGTCATCCTCTACCCGCACCGTCAACAGCATTCCTTGCGGTCTACCTGCCAGCCCAAAAGAGCTGGCAACGATACGGGCTTACCGTGTTCCCGGCCTGTCACACGACTGAAGTAGGTTCTGCCTATCCCCCGGTGGTCTTCAGACGACGTAACCCGAATTTCAAGCGAGTTATCCGACCACACACCCTTTTGGTTAATGCCTATCAGCAGCTTTGGCATCGTCCTACTTACGAGGTTTATCAGCAGTTCACTTCCGTTAACCGTTTCAGCCAGCCTAGCGCCTCGACCCCATCGCTGCTAGGAGTCTCCGAATGACTGTTTCACAACAGGCATTCACCCAAATTTCGGGGGCTACATTGTCAGAGAAGCTTCACACCCCACCGTTACCAGTGACGCATGTCCTCCTAGGCTACTGCTGGTCGCACAGCAGGTTCTCTACTTCACAGGGGTGTTCTCCCTAGAAGTTGAACAATGACAAACCGAGCTTGCGCTCGACCTACCCTGAAATCACATACCCCAATCCGCTTTGTTAGCGGAGTTGAAGCCGCTAACTGGGCGGAACCTGACGGTAATCAGGTCAATGCAATTACGCACAAGAGTCATAAGACTCCAACGCGTCTAAGGCTACGATTCCAAGCCAGACAGCGCCCAGTCTCGTTTGCTACACAAGGGGTGGCCACAAGGTGCCACCAATGGGACGGCTTTCGCCGTCCAGTCGATGCGACTCACGTCGCACTGAAAACCGTAGGATAGCAAAAGCCGTCCAGGGTTCAGCACACCTGGACGGCTTTTTGACGCTTCCGGCGCATTTCGTGCGCCGGAGTGCGAAAAACGGGCAGATTAGTTCTTCGACTGATCGACCAGCTTGTTCTTCGCGATCCACGGCATCATCGCGCGCAGCTTCGAGCCGACCTGCTCGATCTGGTGCTCGGCCGTGATGCGGCGACGCGATTGCAGCGTCGGCGCGCCAGCGCGGTTTTCGAGGATGAAGCTCTTCGCGTACTCGCCCGTCTGGATGTCCTTCAGGACTTCCTTCATCACCTTCTTCGTGTCTTCCGTGATGATGCGCGGGCCCGTCACGTACTCGCCGTACTCGGCGTTGTTCGAGATCGAGTAGTTCATGTTCGCGATACCGCCTTCGTAGATCAGGTCGACGATCAGCTTCAGTTCGTGCAGGCACTCGAAGTACGCCATTTCCGGCGCGTAGCCCGCTTCGACCAGCGTTTCGAAACCGGCCTTGATCAGGTCGACCGTACCGCCGCACAGAACCGCCTGCTCGCCGAACAGGTCGGTTTCCGTTTCTTCACGGAAGTTCGTTTCGATGATGCCGGCACGGCCGCCGCCGTTCGCCGCTGCGTACGACAGCGCGATGTCGCGTGCTGCGCCCGACTTGTCCTGTGCGACCGCGATCAGGTGAGGCACGCCGCCGCCTTGCGAGTACGTGCCGCGCACCGTGTGGCCCGGCGCTTTCGGCGCGATCATGATGACGTCCAGATCCGCGCGCGGGATCACCTGGCCGTAATGCACGTTGAAGCCGTGCGCGAATGCGAGGGCTGCGCCCTGCTTGGCGTTGGCGTGCACTTCCTTCGCGTAGACTTCGGCGATCTGCTCGTCCGGCAGCAGCATCATGACGACGTCTGCGCCCTTCACGGCTTCCGCCACTTCCTTGACCGTCAGACCTGCGTTCTCAGCCTTGCTCCACGATGCGCCGCCCTTGCGCAGACCGACCGTGACGTTCACGCCGCTTTCCTTCAGGTTCAGCGCGTGCGCATGGCCTTGCGAGCCATAGCCGATGATGGTGACCTGCTTGCCTTTGATGAGGGAGAGGTCGGCGTCCTTGTCGTAGAAAACTTTCATGTCTGTTCCTTGGCGATATTCAGAAAAATTCAAAGCTGCGTGTGTATGTTGCGTGGAACCGGACGTCTGACGCAACGCCCGGCTCCGATCGAACTGCGGTCAAACCTTCAGGATACGCTCGCCGCGCCCGATACCCGAACCGCCCGTGCGGACCGTTTCGAGAATCGCGGTGGCGTCGAGCCCTTCGATGAACGCGTCGAGCTTCTCGCTCGCGCCCGTCAGTTCGATCGTGTAGGTCTTTTCGGTGACGTCGATGATGCGGCCGCGGAAAATATCCGACATCCGCTTCATCTCCTCACGTTCCTTGCCGACCGCCCTTACCTTGATCAGCATCAGCTCGCGTTCGATGTGGGCGCCCTCGGTCAGGTCGACCACTTTCACCACCTCGATCAGGCGGTTCAGATGCTTCGTGATCTGTTCGATCACGTCGTCCGAGCCAATGGAAACGATGGTCATGCGCGACAGCGAACGGTCTTCGGTCGGCGCTACCGTCAAGGTTTCAATGTTGTAGCCGCGTGCGGAGAACAGGCCGACCACGCGCGACAGCGCGCCCGGTTCGTTTTCCAGCAAAACGGAAATGATGTGTCTCATGATGTTCGCTTCTTCCAGATGTCGATATATGCGATGCGTGCGTTCCATGCCGCTTCGTCCGCTCTCGCCCTTTGTGGAGACGTGCATGACGAAGCCGGCGCTGGAAGGCGCTCGTTATAGATCTTCCGACCCGAGGAGCATCTCCGTGATGCCCTTGCCGGCCTGAACCATCGGCCAGACGTTTTCGGTCGGATCGGTCTGGAAGTCGAGAAACACCGTGCGATCTTTCAGGCGCAGTGCTTCCTTCAGCGCCGGTTCCACGTCAGCGGTCTTTTCGATCCGCATGCCGACGTGGCCGTACGCTTCGGCGAGCTTCACGAAATCGGGCAGCGCATCCATGTACGAATGCGAATAGCGCTTGCTGTATTCGATCTGCTGCCACTGGCGCACCATGCCCAGATAGCGGTTGTTAAGCGAAATGATCTTGACGGGCGTCTCGTACTGCTTGCAGGTGGACAGCTCCTGGATGCACATCTGGATCGAGCCTTCGCCCGTGATACACAGCACGTCGTCATCCGGATGCGCCATCTTGACGCCCATCGCAGCCGGCAGGCCGAAGCCCATCGTGCCGAGACCGCCGGAATTGATCCAGCGACGCGGTTTGTTGAAGCGATAGAACTGCGCCGCCCACATCTGGTGCTGGCCGACGTCGGAACACACGAAGGCATTGCCGTCCGTCAATTCCCACGCCTTTTCCACCACGTATTGCGGCTTGATGATGTCGCTATTGCGGTCGAACTTCAGGCAGTCTTTTGCGCGCCAGGCTTCGATGTCCTTCCACCAGTCGGCGAGCGCCGCGGTGTCGGGACCATGCTCGGCCGTCTGCAACTGTTCGATCAGTTCCTTCAGCACTTCCTTCACGTCGCCGACGATCGGAATATCGACCTTCACGCGCTTCGAGATCGACGACGGGTCAATGTCGATGTGAATGATCTTGCGCGGACGCGACGAGAAGTGAGCGGGGTCACCGATCACACGGTCGTCGAAACGCGCGCCGATCGCGATCAGCACGTCGCAGTGCTGCATCGCCATGTTGGCTTCGTACGTGCCGTGCATGCCGAGCATGCCGAGGAATTTCTTGTCCGCTGCGCGATAGCCGCCCAGGCCCATCAGCGTGTTCGTGACGGGATAGCCGAGCAGATCGGCGAACTGGTTCAGTTCGCGCGACGCATCCGCGAGGATGATGCCGCCGCCCGTGTAGATATACGGACGCTTCGCCGACAGCAGCAGCGCAACAGCCTTGCGGATCTGGCCCGAGTGGCCCTTCGTGACCGGGTTGTACGAGCGCAGCGACACGCTTTTGATCGGCTCGTACTGGCACGGCGCCTTCGACACATCTTTCGGAATGTCGATCAGCACAGGGCCGGGACGACCGGTGCGTGCAATGTAGAAAGCTTTCTTGACGGTAGCGGCGAGATCGCGCACGTCCTTCACGAGGAAGTTGTGCTTCACGCAAGGACGCGTGATGCCGACCGTGTCGCACTCCTGGAACGCATCCTGGCCGATCGCGGCAGTCGGCACCTGGCCGCTGATGATGACCATCGGGATCGAGTCCATGTAGGCCGTCGCGATGCCCGTCACCGCATTGGTGACGCCGGGACCGGAGGTCACGAGGCAGACGCCGACCTTGCCGGTCGAGCGTGCGTAGGCGTCGGCGGCGTGAACCGCGGCCTGCTCGTGACGCACGAGGACGTGCTGGAATTTGTCCTGCTTGTAAAGCTCGTCGTAGATGTAGAGTACCGAGCCGCCGGGATAGCCCCAGACGAATTCGACCTCTTCGTCCGCCAGTGCCTTCATGAGCACGGTAGCGCCGATAGAGTCAGCTTCGTGATGTGGAGTGGTATCCGACGTGGAGAATTCCGCGCTGGGCATATTCATCGTTCACCTTTCGAATTTTCGGCAAAAAATTGATCGGGTGCTCTCTGCCGGGCTTGTGGCTCGGGTTCAAGCGGCGCGTCCAGTTTGACAGGAAGGCTTCTTGGGCCAACCTCAAATGAGACAAGTCACTTATGTTGCGAACCGTAGACGATATCTACGATATGTCCGATGGTCAAGCAAATATTTCCATGATTGACGGCTATCGCCCTTCCGTCGTCAACTTCTGACCGTTTTTCGGGTGGCTTACGCGACCTCGGCCAGATGGCCGGAAACGCAACGGAGCGCGGCTGAAGGCTGATTGCAAGGCGTCTGGGTGGCGCGTTTTTCCCCTGGATCGGATGAAAGTTTGTTAGCATCCGCGAGTTTTACGACATTTTTCGACCGATTCCGCGCACATTCGCTGCGCCGACCCCCAACGGATGGCATCAGAAAAGGAACTCGCCGATTTTCTGGCGGGCGTCGAAAGGCGCGCGTTCAAGCAGACGGTCTACGCCGTGCGGGACGACGACGCGTCTCTCGATATCGTGCAGGACGCGATGATCAAGCTCGCCGAAAAATACGGCGACCGTCCTGCCGCTGAGCTGCCGCTTTTGTTTCAGCGTATTCTCCAGAATGCGATGCACGACTATTTCCGTCGGCAGAAGGTGCGCAACACCTGGGTGAGCCTGTTTTCGTCACTGGGCAACGCCGACGACGAAGACTTCGACCCGCTGGAGACGTTCGAAAGCCAGGACGGCGCGACGGGAGTCGAAAGCAGCGAGCAGCAGCTCGAGCGCGAACAGGTTCTGCAGTTGATCGACGACGAAATCCAAAAGTTGCCGGCACGTCAACGGGAGGCGTTTCTGATGCGTTACTGGGAAGATATGGATGTCGCTGAGACTGCTGCCGCGATGGGCTGCTCGGAAGGCAGTGTGAAAACACACTGTTCGCGAGCCACGCACACCCTGGCGCATGCGCTCAAGGCCAAAGGAATCACGCTATGAGCTCCGCTCTCGAAACAAAAGAAATCGAGTTTGCGCGGCAGCTTCGCCGTGCGCTCGACGAAAACGCTGCCCGTATTCCATCCGCTACGACCGACCGGCTCGCCGCCGCGCGCCGTGCCGCCCTCGCACGCAAGAAGCCTGAAACCGTGCAGGCGCCTGCGTTCGCGCCTGTCTTCGTCGGCGCCGGCACGCTCGCCCACCTGCCGCAGCCGGAAGGCTCGCGCCGTCTGCCACGCCTGCGCAAGCTCGCGCTCGCATGGCCCGTGCTTGCGCTGGTGATTGGCCTCGCGGGTATTGCGTGGTGGGAAGACCACCAACGCACGGCCGAACTCGCCGATATCGACGCCGCCATGCTGAGCGACGACTTGCCGCTCAATGCCTATCTCGATCACGGGTTCAACGCGTACCTGACGCGCAACAACCACTGACCGGGGAGAGTTGACGGGTGAGTTACAAGCGCGGCCTAGCCGTTGTGTCCGGATGCGTGATTGCAGCCTTGGTGTCATTCGCCGCCACCTATCCGCGCTTTTACCCGGAGCCCACGCCCGTCGCGGCGCCTGCGGGCGGCACGCCCGCGAAAGCGCCCGCCCCGGCGCTGACAGTCGAGCTGCCGGGCCTGCCCATCTCTGCCAGCCCGCTCGCGTGGTCGAAACTGACCAATGCCGACCATGTCGCGCTCGCGCCGTTCGAAACGCAATGGGACGGCTTCAGCGAAGAGCGCAAGCGCAAGTGGCTGAAAATCGCCTCACGGTATCCGAAGATGACGCCGGAAGCGCAAAAGCGGCTGCATGAGCGCATGGCGGAATGGGTTCGCATGACGCCGGAGCAGCGTCGGGTTGCACGCGAAAACTATCAGGTGTCGAAGGAACTGCCGCGCGAGGCGCGCCAGAATGCCTGGAAGGCGTATCAGCAGTTGCCTGAAGAGCAGAAACAGAAGCTGGCGGCCAGCGAGCACAAGCGCCGGCCGACCGTCGTCAGCGCGCCGCCATCGGGCAAGTCCGAGATCAAGGACATCAACCGGCTCGTGAACGGCAAGGACAAGCTCGCAAGCGTGCCGATGCCGCCGGCGACGGCAGGCGCTTCCGCAGGCGTTGCGGCGCCTGCGCAGGGCGCGCCCGCCATCCCCGCTGCCGGCAGTTTCGTGCCGGCGACGCCGACGCCCGTTTCGCCTTCCGAAGCGCCGTCCATCTTCAACGGCTCATAATCTTCCTTTCCGAGCTCGCGCCGCGCGGGCTCATCAACGGCAACGGAGGCCCAGCCCGTGTCCACATCCGTCGACTCCGCAGCCGTTCCGCCCCAACCCGAATCTTCCGAACCGTCCGTGCCGACTGTGCGCCGGCGTCTCGCCACGCTGATGTACGAAGGCGTGCTGCTGTTCGGCGTCGTGTTCTTCGCGGGCTATCTGTTCAGCACGCTCACGCAGCAGCGCAACGGGCTCGTGCATCACAACTGGCTCGCGGCGTGGGTGGGACTGGTGGTCGGCGTGTACTTCGTGTGGTTCTGGACGCACGGCGGCCAGACGCTGCCGATGAAGACCTGGCGTCTTCAGATTGTGGGCGCCAGGGGTGGCGCGAAAGTGTCGGTTTGGCGCGCTGTTTTGCGGTATGTGTTGGCCTGGTTGTGGTTCTTGCCGCCGCTGGCTTTGCATCCCTTGCTTGGCTTATCTGTGCCGCAGACGCTCGGGCTTGCCGGTGTCTGGTTTGCTTTGTATGCAGGTGTTGGTCGGCTTGGCGCCGGGCGGCAGTTTTTGCATGATCGGCTTGCGGGGACTAAAGTCGTCACCGCCCATCGTTGAGTTGCTGTTTTTGTCTGCGACGCAGTCGCTATTCTTTGCTTTTTGCTGTGGTGGCATCCGCGATTTCATATCGGTGCTGCATGCGTTGCCCCTGTGCGGGGCGGCACCTACTTTTCTTTGCAGCGGCAAAGAAAAGTAGGCAAAAGAAAGCCGCTCACACCGCCAATTCTCGGCAACGCAGTTTTCCACGCATGTTGCCAGCGCCTTTAACAGGCTCATCACCCTCTCCAGTCACCCGTAGCGCAGCCAACGGCAGCGAACCGTCTGCGCCGCCCAGGTGGCAAACGGTGTGTAGGTTGTCGCACCTTACGCGTTGGCGCTTCTACGACACCGATCCCGCTTTTCAGTCCGGAGTGGTGCACTTCCATCGCGACGGCCTACACACAGTTTGCCACCTGGGCGGCGGTGGACTTCCTGGTAACGCGGTAAGTGACGCGGGCATGCGAAGTGGGTGAGGCTTGAGTTAGCACGCTGGCAACGGCGTGAGACAGTGCAATGCCGTGTGGAGTGCGGGACCCGACGGGGGCCCGCAGGCAACGACTAGCACTGGCGGTGTTAGCCCGCTTTCTTTGCTTAGGAATCTCTGCAAAAGTCCTGGCGTTGATGTGAGGTTGGACTATCCTGGGATCAGGAGAATTCATGGAGTGGCGTGATGACACAACTTGGTCTTGGTCTGGATCTGTCGACGAAGCGCACCCGCAAGCGCGAGTTTCTCGATGAGATGACGCGCGTGGTGCCGTGGCAGAAACTGATTGCGCTGATCGAGCCACACTATCCGAAAGGCAAGACCGGCCGTCCGCCGTTTCCGGTCGCAACGATGTTGCGCATTCACTTCATGCAACAATGGTTCAGCCTCTCGGACCCGGCGATGGAGGAGGCGCTGCACGACATACCGCTGTACCGGGAGTTCGCGCTGCTGGGCACGGGTATGACGCGGCTGCCTGACGAGAGCACGATCCTGCGATTCCGGCACCTGCTTGAGGCCCATGAGCTGTCGGCCAGAATGCTGGCGACGGTCAACGAGATCCTGCAGGCGAAGGGCCTGATGCTCAAGGTGGGCTCGGCGGTCGACGCAACGCTGATTTCGGCACCCAGTTCGACGAAGAAGGCTGGCACGCGAGACCCCGAGATGAGCCAGACGCAAAAGGGCGGCAGCTGGTACTTCGGTATGAAGGCGCACATCGGAGTCGATGTGGAGTCGGGGCTGGTGCATACCGTCAAGTGCACGCCGGCAAATGTTCACGACATCACGGTGGCGCATGAACTGTTGCACGGCGACGAGCAGGTTGCGTTTGCCGATGCGGGCTACGTGGGCATCGAGAAGCGAGGCGAAACGGGTGCCGTCCAGTGGCACGTGGCGATGAGGCCGAGCAAGCGAAGAAAGCTGGACAAAAGCAAGCGGCTCGACAGAATCTACGAGAAAGTCGAGCGGCTCAAGGCGGGCGTGCGGGCGAAGGTTGAGCACCCGTTTCGGGTGCTCAAATGTCAGTTCGGCTATCTGAAGGCGCGGTATCGGGGACTGGCGAAAAACACGGCGCAGATCGAAACGCAGTTCGCGCTGATCAATCTCTGGCTGGCTCGCGGGGTGCTCGGTAAAGCGAAATGAAGGGCGAAGACGCCCCCCCAAAGGCGCAGCGTCCATGCGCAAGATGCGACCGGCATCGGTTCAACACAGCGTGAATGAGGACGCGAATTCCACTCCGCGCGTGCCAGTTAGAGATCCTAGGGAGAAAACGGGTTGTTCAGACCTTCCCTTACTTTCTTTGCGGCGGCAAAGAAAGTAAGTGCCGCCCCGCACAGGGGCAACGCTAGCAAACCAGAGACATAACGCGGACGCCAGCGCAAAGCAACAAAAAGCAAAGACCGGCGACTAGCGTCGCAGACAAAAAACACTACGGCAACACGCGTCGGCCACGCACCCGCACGGCATCGAACCGACAGTTCGCCCTGCGTAATAAGAACTTCCCGTGAATGTCACGACTCCGTCATACAGCAATGGCGCAATGCGGGTACTGCAACTCGACGCGTGAGCCATGGACAACAACACGTCCGCGACTTCCCTCTTCCGCCAGACTGGCACGAGCGTCGATCCCGGCGCCTTCGGGCCCCGCTCCTCCTCAGTCGGCCTGCCGCCCGTCCCACATCTGCCGACGATACCGACGCCTTCCGAAAGCCATCACGACGACGATCACGAGAACTCGCATCGTTATCGCACGATCTGGCTGTCCGACATTCACCTCGGCTCCAGCGGCTGTCAGGCGAAGTATCTGCTCGACTTTTTGCGGCACAACGAATCGGAGTACCTGTATCTGGTCGGCGACATCATCGACGGATGGCAGCTGAAGAAAGGCTGGTACTGGCCGCAGGGGCACAACGACGTCGTGCAGAAGATCTTGCGCAAGGCGCGCAAGGGGACGCAGGTCGTGTACATCCCCGGCAATCACGACGAGGGCGCGCGCCAGTTCTGCGATCTCGCATTCGGCGACATCCACGTGCGCGGCGAAGCATTTCACACGACGCTGCAGGGCAAGCGTCTGTGGATCGTGCACGGCGATCTGTTCGACGGCGTGATCCAGCATGCGAAGTGGCTCGCGTATCTCGGCGATACGCTGTACACGATGATTCTCGTGCTCAATCGCTGGTTCAACCGCATCCGCATCAAGCTCGGCTTCCAGTACTGGTCGCTGTCGCAATACCTGAAGCATCAGGTGAAGAACGCCGTCAACTTCATCTCCGCATTCGAGACCGTGATGACGGACGAAGCGCGTCGGCGCGGCTGCGACGGCGTCGTGTGCGGGCACATCCACAAGGCCGAGATCCGCGAGATCGACGGCGTGCTCTACTGCAACGACGGCGACTGGGTCGAAAGCCTGTCGGCGCTCGTCGAGACGTATGAAGGCGAGCTCAAGGTGATCTACTGGACCGTGATGCGCTCGCCCGAGGCGAACGCGACGAAGGTCCGCGCGGCGACGGCGTAATACGCGCCACCACTACTACGAGAGGGCCAATCGCATGAAGATCATGATCGTCACCGATGCGTGGGAACCGCAGGTCAATGGCGTCGTGCGCACGCTAAAGAACACGACGCGCGAACTGACGGAAATCGGCCACGAGGTCGATCTGCTGACGCCGCTCGAGTTCAGGACAATACCGTGCCCAACGTATCCCGAGATTCGCCTGTCGCTGCTACCGAAGCGCCATTTGCACAAGCGTATCGAGGAATTCCGGCCCGACGCGCTGCACATCGCGACGGAAGGTCCGCTCGGACTTGCCGCACGCGCGTATGCGATCAGGCACAAGCTGCCGTTCACGACTGCGTATCACACGCGCTTCCCCGAATACGTGCAGGCGCGCTTCGGCATTCCCGTCGCATGGACGTACCGCTTCCTGCACTGGTTCCATAAGGCCTCGCTGGCCGTGATGGCGCCGACGCCCGTCGTCAAGTCCGATCTCGAGAAGTTCGGCTTTACGAACGTCGTATTGTGGACGCGTGGCGTCGATCTCGACATCTTCAGGCAGATGGAGTCGAAGGTGCTCAACACCGCGCGGCCGATCTTCCTGTACGTGGGACGCGTGGCCGTCGAGAAGAATGTCGAGGCGTTCCTTAAGCTCGATCTGCCCGGCTCGAAATGGGTGTGCGGCGAAGGCCCGGCGCTCGCCGAACTGAAGTCGCGCTATCCGACGGCGAACTATCTCGGCGTGCTGACGCAGGCCGAGCTTGCGAAGGTGTACGCGGCCGCCGACGTCTTCGTGTTCCCGAGCAAGACCGACACGTTCGGACTCGTGCTGCTCGAAGCGCTTGCGTGCGGCACGCCTGTTGCCGCGTATCCAGTGACAGGACCGATCGACGTGCTTGGCGACGGCGGTGCGGGCGCGATGCACGAAGATCTGCGCGAAGCGTGCCTGCAGGCGCTGAAGATCGATCGCAACCATGCGCGTGCGTGGGCCGAGCGTTTTTCGTGGACGGCGGCATCCGAACAGTTCGCTGCGCATCTGAAGCCGCTGTCGCGCTCCACGTATAGCGAGGAAAGCGCCGCCGCCTGATCCGCCCGACGCGCTAGCGCCCTCACTTCTCGCCACGCCCATGCAAACGAGACAATCGAACGCATTGCGCGCTCCGCAGGAATCGCTGCGCGACGCCAAGACAGCAGCACCGCAAACGGAGCACGTCGGCGAGCCGTTCGACGACGTGCACGACATGCACGAAGACGGCGCGCCGCGCTCGCGTTATGCTGGACAGTCCAGAGCTCTTCCAGCGAAGCCATCCGCCATGTCATCCGCGACGCGTGTGCGCGCCTCGGGCGAATCTTCGTCCGACGAAGGTGCGGCCCCTCTAGCCGAAGCGCAGGAACCGCACGAGCCGCTCGGCCCGGACGATCCGCTCGCGCCGCTGCCGTTCAATCCATACAAGGGCAATCGCGGTGTTGCGCGTGCGTGGCACGCGATGAAGAATTCCTTTGCCGGGTTTCGTGTTGCGATTCGTGAGGAGAGCGCGTTTCGGCAGGAGTTGACGCTGGCGGCGATTCTTGTGCCGTGTGGTGTTTTTGTGCCCGTCGATGCGGTTTCTCGTGTTTTGCTGCTGGGGTCGGTGTTTCTGGTTTTAATCGTCGAGTTGCTGAATTCGAGCGTCGAGGCCGCTATTGACCGGATTTCTCTGGAGCGGCATGAGTTGTCGCGGCGCGCCAAGGATCTCGGCAGTGCTGCCGTGATGGTCGCGCTTTTTATTTGTGTTATGACCTGGGTTCTGCTCGTTGGTCCGCTCGTTGTGCGGTGGGCTGGAGGATGGGTTGCTGCTATCCGATAGCTTGTTGTTCTTGCCTGTCATTTATTTTTTGCTGGCATCCGCGAATTCATATCGGCTTGTCTGTGACGTTTTTTTCGCTGGCATCCGCGAATTCATATCCGCTTGTCTGTGACGTTTTTTTTGCTGGCATCCGCGGTTTCGTATCGGTGCTGCATGCGTTGCCCCTGTGCGGGGCGGCACCTACTTTTCTTTGCCGCGGCAAAGAAAAGTAGGCAAAAGAAAGCCGCTCACACCGCCAGTACTCGTTTTTTGCCTGCGGGCCCCCGTCGGGTCCCGCACTCCAGACGGCAACGCACTTTTCCACGCATGTCACCAGCGCCTTGAACAGGCGCATCACCCACTTCGATCACCCGTAGCGCAGCCAGCGGCAGCGAACGGTTTGTGCAGCCCAGGTGGCAAACGGTGTGTAGCCTGTCGCACCGTATGCGTCGGCGCTCCTACGACACCGATCCGCTTTTCAGTCCGGAGTGGTGCACTTCCATCACGACGGCCTACACACAGTTTGCCACCTGGGCGGCCGGGGACTTTCTGGTAAAGCGAAACGTGACGCGGGAAGGTGAAGTGGGTGAGGCGTGAGTTAGTACGCTGGCAACTCGCGTGAGACAGTGGGTTGCCGTGTGAAGTGCGGGACCCGTGGGGGGCCCGCAGGCAACAACTAGCATTCGCGGGGTTAGCCCGCTTTCTTTGCTTACTTTCTTTGCGGCGGCAAAGAAAGTAAGTGCCGCCCCGCACAGGGGCAACGCCTGAAGCACCGATACGAAACCGCGGATGCCAGCCAAACAAGAAACCAGAGCTAGCGCATTGCTGTGAGCAGGACGGGGACGTTGAGAGCCCTTGGGCAACTACAAGCACTGGCGGTGTGAGCGGCTTTCTTTTGCCTGCTTTTCTTTGCCGCTGCAAAAAAACAGGTGCCGCCCCGCACAGGGGCAACGCTAGCAAACCGATAACACAAAGCGGATGCCAGCAAAAAACCCAAACACCCCCTACAAACACGCAGACGCCCACAGTCTGCCCACAGAACGGTCGGTTTATAATCGTTGGAGCCTCAAGAGATAGCCAACCAGACCGGGTGGAGACACGCGCCGCAACACACGCGCATCAAACCGCCCGCCAACCACCAGGGCCGGACGACATGGAAGCCAAACCTCCCCGCCGCACGCGCGAACGGATTCTCGAACTCTCGTTGAAGCTCTTCAACGAAATCGGCGAGCCGAACGTCACGACGACGACGATCGCCGAGGAAATGGAGATCAGTCCAGGCAACCTGTACTACCACTTCCGCAACAAAGACGACATCATCAACAGCATCTTCAGCCAGTTCGAGCAGGAGATCGAAAAGCGTCTGCGTTTCCCGGAAGATCACCGCGCGACCATCGACGAGATGTGGTCGTATCTGCAGTACATGGTCGACTTCACCTGGCGCTACCGCTTCCTGTACCGCGATCTGAACGACCTGCTCGCGCGCAATCGCACGCTCGAAACACACTTCAAGCAGATCATCAGCCACAAGGTGCGCTTCGCGAGCCAGTTCTGCGAGCAACTCGTCGCGGACGGCGAAATGGTCGCCACGCCCGACGAAATCAAGGTGATCGCAACGAACATCGGCGTGATCGCGACGTACTGGCTGTCGTACCAGTTCGTGATGAACCCGCGCAAGTACAACGAGCAGGAAGCGATTCAGGCGGAACTGCATCAGGTCAGCGTGCAGATCGTGTCGCTGATGGCGCCGTACCTGCGCGGCCGCTCGCGCGAACTGTTCGACGACCTCGTGTCGGGCAAGCATCCGCAGCGCGAGTTCTACGACTACCTGCCGCCGCGCGAACCTCGTAACGAATCGAAGGACAGTTGAAGATGAAGGCAGTCTGCGTCTATTGCGGCTCCTCGGACGGAGCCAAACCGCTGTACCGCGACGCCGCGAAGGCATTCGGCCGCGCGCTCGTCGCAGCGAACCTGTCGCTCGTCTATGGCGGCGGCAAGGTCGGCCTGATGGGCGTGATCGCCGATGAAGTGATGGCGGCAGGCGGCCGCGCGATCGGCGTGATCCCCGAACTGCTCGTCAACAAGGAAGTCGGCCATAACGGCCTGTCGGAACTGCACGTCGTGCCCGACATGCATCATCGCAAGAAGATGATGGCCGATCTCTCCGACGCGTTCGTTGCAATGCCCGGCGGCGCGGGCACGCTCGAAGAGCTGTTCGAAGTCTTCACGTGGGCCCAGCTCGGCTATCACCAGAAGGCAGTGGCCGTGCTCAACATCGACGGCTTCTACGACCCGCTGATCTCGATGCTCCAGCACACGGTGCAGGAAGGTTTCATGCGCCAGACGTACTTCGACATCCTGCAGGTCGAGAGCGATCCCGCCGCGCTGATCGGCAAGCTGCAACGCTATCAGCCGCCCGCACAGGACAAATGGGCGGACCGGCGCGAACGCGTCTGACGCCGTCAGCCTCTTGCGCATCATGAGCCGGGAGTACACATGACGAAAGTGGTTCTGATCACGGGCGCGAGCCGCGGTATCGGCCGCGCGACGGCGCGCATGCTCGGCGCGCGCGGCTGGTCGGTCGGCGTGAACTACGCGAGCAACGAAGCGGCCGCGAAAGAGACGGCGGCCGAAGTCGGGCGCGCAGGCGGCCATGCGCGCCTGATCGCGGGCGACGTCGCCGACGAAGCGCAGGTTGTCGCGATGTTTGACGCGCTGGAACAGGCCTACGGCCGCATCGACGCGCTCGTCAACAACGCGGGCATCGTTGCGCCGTCTATGCCCCTCGCCGACATGGACGCGGCGCGCCTGAAGCGCATGTTCGACGTCAACGTGTACGGCGCGTATCTCTGTGCGCGCGAGGCGGCGCGGCGCATGTCGAAGGATCGCGGCGGACATGGCGGCGCGATCGTGAACGTGTCGTCGGCGGCGTCGCGGCTCGGCTCGCCGAACGAATATGTCGACTACGCCGGCTCGAAAGGCGCCGTCGACACGATGACGATCGGCCTCGCGAAAGAACTCGGCCCGCAGGGCATCCGCGTGAACGCCGTGCGCCCCGGCCTGATCGACACCGACATCCACGCAAGCGGCGGCCGTCCGGATCGCGCCGCCGTACTCGGCGCGCAGACACCCCTCGGCCGCCCCGGCACCGCCGACGAAGTCGCCGAAGCCATCGTCTGGCTGCTGAGCGACGCGTCGTCGTACGTGAACGGCGCACTGCTCGACGTCAGCGCCGGCCGCTGACCCTTCCCCTTCCCTTCATGCAGATTGCGCGGCGCTTCGGCACGATGCGCCGTGCATCGTCGCGTTTCGAGCATTTCGCCCTTTTCCCCACACTTCGCTGACCCATTTCGACACCCTCAAGCATTTTTGTAACCATTCGTAATAATCGGTCGATAGAATGCAAATATTCGCTCGCACAAGCGACGCGATGTCGTACGAACAACAGGATCGTGGCCCATGTTGTCGCGCTCCAAGGCCAGAGATCTTTCGTCATGCAGCAGCAGAATCCATCAAAGAAATGGCGCTGGGGAGCGAGCGCCTTGTCGGCACTGTTCACACTACGTGGAGCGCTCGCGCGCGTCGCCGCCGCAGTGGCGGCGCCGTTACGCCCTGACGAGGGAATCGGCACCGATGCCACAACACCGCTCCCACCCGCTCCGGCCATACAGCGCCTGATCGGGAGGCTCGCCGCTTCGCGCGCGGCGCGATGGACGATCGGCATCGCGCTGGTCTGTGCGTGGCTGTTGCCCGGCATGCTCGGCCACGATCCTTGGAAGCAGGACGAAACCTACACGTTCGGCATCGTCCAGCACATGCTCGATACGGGCGATCTCGTGGTGCCGACCAACGCGGGTCAGCCGTTCGTCGAGAAGCCGCCCATCTACGACTGGGTGGCGGCGGGCACTGCATGGCTGTTCAGCCGCTATTTGCCGCTGCACGACGGCGCACGCCTCGCCAGCGCCGTCTTTGGCGTGCTGACGCTGCTGTGCCTTGCGCGTATCGCGCGGCGCTCGACGGACGCGCCGCGTTGGCTCGACCTGCGCGTGATCGGCTCGCTCGCGCTGTTCGCGGGGACGCTCGTCGTCGTCAAGCACGCCCACGACATGATGACGGATGTCGCGCTGATGGCGGGCGCCGCGCTCGGCTTCTGCGGACTGTTCGAACTGGTGCTGCCGGTTCGAAGCGACGCCCCCATCGGCACCGACGCTTCGCATCGACACGACGCAAAACAGAACTACAAGGCCGCCGCGATGTTCGGCGCGGGCGTCGGCATCGCGCTGATGTCAAAGGGGCTGTTCGTTCCGCTCGTGTTCGGCGCGACGCTCTGCGCTGCGCTCGCGCTCTATCCGGCGTGCCGCAGCCTGCGCTTCGCACGCGCGCTCGCGCTGGCGGCATGCGTGTTCGCGCCGTTCGCGCTGATCTGGCCCGTCTGCTTCTACCTGCGCTCCGAGGCGCTCTTCAAGGTCTGGCTGTGGGACAACAACGTCGGGCGTTTCTTCGGTTTCTCCGTGCCCGAACTGGGTTCGAAAAACGACGACGGGCTCTTCGTACTGAAGACGCTCCTGACGGTCGGTTTTCCCGTCGTGCCGCTCGCGCTCGTTGCGCTCGTCGCGCTCGTCGCGCTCGCAGCAACGACACGCGACGGATGGCGTCAATGGCGCGAGCCGCGAATCGCGCTGCCGCTGATCTTCGCGGGCACGGGCTTCGCGGTGCTGCAAACTTCGGCGACGATCCGCGAGCTGTACATCCTGCCGTTCATCGCGCCGCTTGCGCCGCTCGCGGCGCGCGCAATCGAACGGCTGCCGCAGCGCCTGCATACCGTGTGGGACATCGCGAGCCGCGTTCTGTTCGCCGTGCTCGCCGTACTCGCCTGGACGATCTGGTCGACGATGACGAATCCCGCCGCCAGCCGCGCGTGGCTTCACCTTCTCGGCCGCTGGCTGCCGCTCGACTGGACGCTGCCGATCCGCCCCGTCGAAGTGACCGCGGCGCTCGCGCTGACGGTCGGCTGGCTGTGGCTGCTGCCGCTCGTGCGGCGCACGGGCAAGTGGCGCGGTGCGCTCAGCTGGTGCGCGGGCGCAATCGTCGCATGGGGACTCGTCGGCACACTGCTGCTGCCGTGGCTCGATCTGGCGAAAAGCTACCGCTCGGTCTTCGAAGATCTGCGCACGCACCTCGATGCGCAGTGGAACGCAGGCGATTGCATGGCGAGCGTCGCGCTCGGTGAATCGGAAGCGCCGATGCTGGACTACTTCGCGGGCATCGAGCACATGCCTTTGCAGGCCGCGAACACGACGGCAAGCTCGAGCGCCGATGCGCAAGCCTGCACGTGGCTGATCGTGCAAATGCGCAGGCAGAATCCGGCGCAGCCCGGCGAAGGCTGGAAGCTGTTCTGGTCGGGCGCGCGTCCCGGCGATAACGACGAACTGCTGCGTGTGTTCGTGCGCACGCCGTCGGGCGCGGGAGAATGAGCCCGCACGGCCCAACGACGCGCTAGAACGACGACCCCGGCTCGCGCAGGAACGCGATCTCTTCGTCGCTCGACTCACGGCCAAGCAGTGCGTTTCGATGCGGAAAGCGCCCGAAGCGCTCGACCACCTGCTCATGCCGTACGGCCGAGCGCGCATATGAGCGATCGAGCCCGAGCGCTTCGAGCAGCGTGTAAAGGCGCACGCCTTCGCGCTGGCCTTCGACGGTTTCGTCGTGCTCGAACGGGATATACGCGAACGCGCGGTGATAGACGGTCGGCAGCAGCACGTCGCCGCCCTCTTCGATCATGCGCCGCGCGATGTCCAGTGCCTGCGCGTCGCCGTCGTACATGCGCGCCGTTTTCCGGTGACAGTTGCGCATGAACTGATCGAGCACGATCACGAGCGCGAGTGCGCCGAGCGGCGTCGCAAGCCAAGCGTCGAGCTCATGCGCGAGCGCTGCTTCGATCAGCACGCCGAAGCGCTCGCGCAGCATCGCATCGAACGCGTCGCTGCGTTTGAACCAGCGCTTCTGATCCCTGCCGTATTCGTCCGAACCGGGTTTTCCGAACCAGCAGTCGAGCACGTCGCGCGCACGGGGATCGAGCGCCGCGTAGTCCGCTTCCGACGAATACGCGGCCGCGTCGAAGCGCACGCTCATGCAAGCTCCAGCACGAGCCGCCGCGTGCGTGCGCTTTTCTTTTCCAGCTTCGCGACGCGCAGTGCGCCGATCTCCTGCGTGTTGCGCACATGCGTGCCGCCGCACGGCTGCAGGTCGACGCCTTCGATGCGCAGCAGGCGCACGCGGCCGAGGCCCATCGGCGGCTTCACGCTCATCGTGCGCACGAGTTCGGGGCGGGCCGCCATTTCGTCGTCGGTGATCCACTGCGTGGCGACGCCGTGCGCTCCGCCGACGAGTTCCGCGAGCCGTGCTTCGACATCGTCGCGCCCGATCGGCTCGACTGTCGCGAAGTCGAGGCGCGCGTAGTCGGCCGTGATGCTGCAGCCGTCGACGGGATACGGCAGCACCGCGCACATCAGATGACTCGCCGTATGCAGGCGCATGTGCCGGTAGCGGCGCGCCCAGTCGATCTCAGCCGTCAACGTTTGACCGGCAGCGAGCTGCGCCAGCAACGCTTCCTGGCCGGGTGCGGGAACGTGGACGGCATCGTCGGGTGTCGCGCCTTCGAACTTTGCTTTACGCGTGTCGGCGATCTCGATGCGCGTGCCGTCGGCGAGCGTCAGCACACCCGCGTCACCCGCCTGGCCGCCGCCGAGCGGGTAGAACACGGTCTGGTCGAGATGGATGCCCTGCTCATCGATGGCAGTGACCGTCGCGTCGCAGCGGGTCAGATAAGCGTCGTCGCGAAAGAGCGCGCGCGTCGTCATGGAAAGTCTCCTTGTGTCTGCGGGGCACCTGCATGGCGCCATGCGGACATTATGTCCGACGCAGCCGCTCCCCGCCGCGTTCAGATCGAAGCGCTGCCGACCGAACTGTACCGGGCGTTTTGGCACGACGGTTTGCCGCGCAACATTCATGTGTTGCGCGAGTCGCGTGCGCGCGGCCTTTCGCCCGCCATCACGCAAAGTCCCGCCGCCATCACGCCAATGCATGCACCTGCAACCAGACCGATCAAATACGCCATCCTGACCTCGAGAAAAGGGATTGTCGATGAAGACGGGCATAGGCGGCTGCAATCTGCGATACGCCTGCCATGCCAAAGCGCCTGCTGATATCGACAGGATGCCGGAGGGCCCGGATGGCGGGTAGTACCGGGATATGTCATTGAAACAAGGGGTGCGTCAAATTGGCGCAGGTTATCGGCTCACTACATGACGCACATGCTGCAGCGCTCCAATGATCTGACCGTGCGACCTGTTAACACGGCATGTGATGCACCTTGATCTGGAGCGCAATCATGAGCATATCTAGTACGACTAACGGTAATCACCCGGCTTATTGGACTTATAAGGCGCAGGACGACAATCAGGAGCCAACGGCGGACAACTCCTCCCGCTTCGGCGGAGATTCCTCGCCCGATACGGGTGAAGGACAACAGAAGCCATCATCCCAGGACAACCCTCCCGCGTCACCTCCCGCCAGCACGACACAATCGACGCGCGGCGCGGTTCCCAGTTCTGCCGGTGGCGCCAACGTACAACCGGGCACAGCCGTCGCGAATCAGACAGACGATTCCGGGGCACCGACGCTTCCCGACGTGACGATCGAAGAACTCAAAGGATTATCCGACCGGTACGACACCGATTCATCGAACGGCACGCCGCAATCGCGCAGCCTGAACAACGACGAGGCCGAAAAAGGCAAGCTGGATGCCGCAACCGAACTGGACTATACGGGCTATCCGCCCGACGTCGCGCGTGTCCAGAAAGGCCTCGGCGACACGCAGGCGCAGCTCGCCGCGCTACCGCCTGAAGTTGCCCGACGCTACGCAACGCAACTCGCCGTCTACGAGGCCGCCTATTGCAACATCACATCGCCCGAAGCGCGATCCGTGATCGAACAGAAGCTCACGGAGCTGGAGTCCGCGATCCTGCAGGAGTACAACCGGTCGATCAACGATCCGCTCGATCGTGTTCTCTCCATCTTCAATCATCCATTGGGCGAAGGTTATCTGGACCCGTCGTACGCGAAGCAGCTCGCGCAACTCGACAATCTGCGCAAGGCGTTCCTCGGCGCGCCCAATGCGGCCGCTCGCGAAGCCATCCTTCGTCAGGCAGCCGATCTGAAAAACAGGCTGCAACATGCAGTAGCGGATGCAACGGATGCGTATCTCAAGAAGGACCGCGCTGAATGGGACGACGCCAACAGATTCGTCGATCAGACGCTGCAGGATGCGGAGAAGATCCAGGATCCCGTCAAACGCTACAAGGCCATCACCGACGCGCTGTTCTCGCTTAACACAGGCATGGGTGAGGATCCCGTCGCCGACAAGCGCGTGCTCGCGTTCACCCAGCGCCTCCAGAATGATCCGGACCTGCGTCACAAACTGGATATCTGGCAAGCCGCCGCGCACGACCAGTTAAAGGCAGCCGACGACCCCAGCAAACAGTCGGCGCAACGAGATCCCAACAATCCCGACGACAAGAACGGGCCCGCCCCTGTCCCCTCTTACTCGCACATTATCGACAACCCGCCGCCTGCCGGGCCGGACTATATTCGCGACCTTGCGGACCGGTTCACTCACGTGGGCCAGCAAGTCACGCGGACTGAAACAGCGGCGGCGGGAGGTCGCCCATACGGTCCTGCGCAACCGTCGAAGGCAACGCTGGCGGCACTCGAAGCCGTGTTCAAGTCGATTGCTCACCTGCTCCTGGGTCTCACTCCCCTCGCCGCGCTCAAATACCCATGGAGTCCCGACTCCGCGATGGCAAGCGGCAAGGCGGCAGTCACCGAAAGCGCGGTCAACATTCTCCTGAGTTTGCTCGACCCCATCCTTGGCGCACTCGGCGACGTGATCAAGGCGGGAGGAGAAGGCGCTCAATTCGCCAGGGAACTCGGCGAGGAAGCCGCGGAGACCGCCACCAGGCTCACGGGAAAGGGATTCAGGCTGGTTGAGAAGGACGGGCATCTCTCGCTGGAAGAAGATGGCAGCAAGGGCACGGGCCCGAAAGGCGAGGACGCGCCGCCCGCTGCGTCGTCGAATCTTTTGCCCGTCAAGAAAGTTCAGCCAGATAATCCCGATCAGTACGAAACAAGCTACGCACCGGAGCCGCCCGCGGGTCCTTCCGACGATCCGTCCGTTCTCGCCGCGAAGGCCCGCATGGGCGGCAAGCCGATGCAGATACCGGAGGACTACGCAGTCGCCGTCGATCCGAACACACTGATGCCTGACGAGAATGCACCGGGCGTCTATACGAACGACAGTGCCGAGCACTTCATCAAGAACGACGACAAGTATTACAAGGTCAACTACGATTCGGGCAACAACACCTGGCGCGTCATTCACCCGTCTTCGCCCGGCCGCTACACCTACCCCGTCAGATTCGATCCAACGGGCGAAGCGTGGGCGATCAACACCGACGTCGGACTCAAGGGTGGCGGGCCAATGTCGAGACTGGTTTCGCTAAGGAAATTCGCGCAGGATCCACCCGTCGCGAAACTCCTGCAGTCGAAAACGCTCAAGCCGCAAAACCCCTCTACCTGCTTCCTCGATCACGGCAAAGTGGCGAAGAACGCAGCCGACGTGCCTGACGGCAGGCTCACGCCCATTGCGAACGGACCGCTCAACGCAGCCGAGTTGCGCAAACAGCTGGAAAAAGGCCCGTTGGTGTTGAGTGCACGCGGCATCGCGCGTCCCGACTCCAACTATTCCGGCATGCATACGATCGTGCTGCTAAAGGTATTCAAGGGGGAAGACGGCAAAGAGCATGTACTTGGCATCGATCTCGACGACACGATAGGCCGCAGCGGCGCCGCGCAAAGTCCCGCGGACGGCGACTTCGGTGGTGTCGACTACGATCTCGACTCGCTAACGCGGAACGCCAGGCCCTACGTCGACGAAGAATCAGGTACGCCGCTGGAAATGTATTCGCGCCCGCAGCAAAGTACGGGCATCTGGGATTGGTTCAAGAGCAAGTTAGGCGGTGGCAAATCGACAGGCGGTGAAAGCAGCCCGACACCCCAGCCCGGGCCGTCAAGTTCGAACTGGGTACCCGACACCTACCAGACGCAGGTCAACGGCGATCTGAGCGCAGATCGATGGTTTCCCGGCATCCATCGCGATAGCATGGGCCGCGGCTATATCAGGCAGGGCGACAAGACCTACGCTGTGGCGTATGACAAGGACAATGCGACGTGGCGCGTGGTCTCGCCTGAAGGCGGGGCGAAGCCTTCATACCCCGTCCGGCAAAAAAACGACGGAAGCTGGGAACTCAATCCGGAGGTTGGGCTGCCGGGAGGCGGCAGGCAATACACCGATGACTTCGGCAAGGAAATATACGACGCTCGCAGTGTGGGCGACACGTTCCTCGAGATCGCCGAGCGGAATGGGGTTTCCGACAGTACGATCAGGAACTATTTAAACAAATACCTTTCCGCACATCCCAATCTCTTGCCCGTTGGTCAGCATTACCAGCCACGATACACGGATGCACGGGGTGGAGAAATCTACGAGGATTCCCAATCTGGCCTGTCTACCAAGCAGATCGCGGAAAGGCGAAACATGCCTCCTAAAAACGTCAGAGCATGGATTCAACGGTATGCAAACGAACACCGCCTGCCGCCCCCGCAGACCCGCATGAGCGAGGCTGAATTTACGCGCGTCGGACCCGCTATCTACAGCGAAATAGCGAACGGATCGTCTATAACAGCATCCGCGCACAAATTCACGGAAGGAAACCCCAACCTGGCCTTCCAGGCGGCATTGCGCTACGCGATCGAAAACAGACTCCCAAAACAGCCGGTCGAGCAAGCATGGGCAAAGTATCTGGAAGAAACGAATCGCCCGGCAGGTGCCGCAAGACGCACGGATGCCCCACTCGGACCCGTGGCCCAGCCCGAATTCGAACCGATGACACAAGACCAATATGATCAGATTCTTGAAGACTACGGCGCAGGTGAGTCATCGCAAGAGATTTCGCGAAAGACCGGCGTGCCAGAGGCGTGGGTAAAAAACGTCGAACATGGCTACGGCTATTATTCATCGTCCCAACACGCATATGTCGAACCGACCTACGACCCGGAGAACGTGGAACCGCCGGCCAAGCGGCTACGTACTGATCCCGCTCCGACCGATAACCCTTCGTCATCCTCGGCGGGTCCGTCATCCCCTGCGGCTGGTCCCTCGGGAGCAGGCCAGGCAGCAGGCAACTCAGGCGTTGCAGTCTGGGGACGTGCGGAGATGCGCCAGTACCTGCATGAGGACCCTGCCGTCGCACAGAACATGGACCCGCGTATCCGCGACGCCATCACCGGGTGGCTCGAAGGCGCCGGGCCCGCGCCCGATGGGCTGCAGCAGGAGATGATCGAGCAGGGCTTCCCCAACCTGACGCCCGCTATCCTGCGCGACTATCTCAACGGCAAAACACTTACCACCCAGCAAATGAGCGATGTCGAGGCATGGCTAGGCATCTGATCTTCCGGCTCGCGGCGCGCTTCGTTGAGCCGCATGACATCCGTGACGATGCCATACGGAGGCGATCCGGGTGCCGTTTCGATGCTGCGTTACGTATGTAGTGCATCCGAGATGCCATTGTTCTCTAGACTCTCCATGCGTGATCGGGCAACGCGAAATCATGTCCGATCACGCTGTCGCAACGACACGCTAATTGAATCACTAACCATCCAAGGAATGATATGCAGTCCACAATGAATAGCTTCTCCTCTTTCGCTTCGACACGCGAATCGTTCAGCCACTATGGCGCGCCTGCTCAGCAAAAGATGCAGAAGGCGGCGCTGAGCACGCAAATCATGCAAGCCACGCAATCGCTGACGGGCAACGACCATGGCAACACGATGAGCCGCAGCATGTATCAGTCATCGTTCAGCAGCACGTGGAGCCGTGGCGATAACGGGCGCAACCTCTACAGAAAAGCAAACGACACCCAGTGCGAACTTCAGCAATCGCGGAGCAACATGCAAAGCCAGCTCCGAAACAGTTGCGGCGATTTCAATCGACACCCCAACGCGAATTTCAAAATGGAGCAAAGCTATCAGAAGACGTCCATTCACATCGACGATTCCTCCAGGCGTTGCCAGAACAATAACAACTGGAGCAACACGTGCGTCCAGAACGGCAAATCGACGATCGATCTCGGCGACTACAAGCTCGATCTGAACAAGAGCGACTCTTCGATGCTGCTTACCAACAAGAAGACGGGTGAGACCACGAAGGTCTGGGGCGATCCGCACATCGACAACAACGGCAGCTCGAATATGTTCAAAGGCCCGATGTCGTTCAATCTGCGAGACGGTACGAAGATCACGGTGGGAACCAAGGGGACGGCAACGTCACCTACGCCGACAAGCTCACCATCACCAAAGGCAACGACGCTTATGTGGTCAACGGTCTGAGCGAGAAAAACGGCGCGCCGCTGACTGTCCAGCGCGAGGGCAATGGCCGCCTGCTCGACGCCCAGACGCCGGACGGCTATGAACTCGTAGCCAACCGCAGCGGCAAGGGCTGGATCGATCCCGCCACGGGCCACGCGCCGACGGCAGCCGACTTCAAGGCCCACTAAGCACGAACAAGGGTCGCCGCCGCGCGGCGGCCCTTGCGCTTTGCACCCGTACACACGATTCACACAAACGCGCCGCCTGCAATCACGCGCCCTACCCCGCCGCCGCGTCATCAAGCATCGGGATCGTCATCGCAGTGCTGCGCGGCTTTCAGACCCCGCACCCGCGTTCGCGCATCGTCCTCTCCCAACATCTCGCGCTGCAATGCGCGCGACGCCCGCTCCGCCTCCGCCTGCGCCTGCCGTTCCACATGCAGCGCCCTCGATAGCGCATCTTCGAGCGGGAACCGGTCGTCGTCATGCCGACGCAACGCCATGCGCCACAACATCGCCGCCGCGTTGCCGTTCTTGCACGCAGCGAGAATGCCGCCGCGCTTCGCGTCGTGATGTTCGATCGCCTGCTTCTGCCCCGCCGTATCGGCGGGTGCACGCTCGACGCGCAGACGCGCCTCCTTCAACAGACGCCGCCTGCGCTCGACCCTCAACCGTCGCACGTGGACGAGCAGTGTCCACAAGCGGATTTGCATCGCGTCCTTCATCGCCGTTATCCACGCGCGAGCGTACGCAGCGACGCCAGCGTCTGCTGCCAGCTGCAGTACTCGTCATGACGCTGACGCAGAAAACGCTCGACCATCGGATGACGGTCGATCGCAACATCGCTCGCGGCATCGTTGCCGCGCCGATATTCGCCTATCTGCAATAGCAGCTCGATTTCCTGATACCGGCTCATCCAGCCGCGCACGCGATTCGCCTCCTCGCGATGCGTGGAGGTCGTCACGCGCGTCATCACGCGGCTCTTGCTTTTGAGCACATCGATGGCGGGATAATGACCCGCCGCGCCAAGACGCCCCGACAATGCAATATGCCCGTCGAGCAGCGAACGCGACTCTTCCGCGATCGGATCCGACATCTCCTCGTCCTCGGCCAGAACCGTAAAGAAGGCGGTGACGGCGCCCTGCTGCGTCAGTCCCGCTGTTTCGATCAGCTTCGGCAGCTCCGCGAACACGCGCGGCGGATAGCCCCGGCGCACGGGCGGCTCGCCCACGGCGAGACCCACCTCGCGCAGCGCGCGCGCATAGCGCGTCAGCGAATCGAATAACAGCAGAACCTGCCTGCCTTGCGCGCGCAGATCGCTCGCGACGCTGCAGGCCAGCTCGGCAGCCTTGATGCGTTCCGCCGCGGGACGCTCCGACGTCGACACGATCACGACCGACGACGAGCGCCGCGCACCGAGATGATCGTGGATGAACTCGCCCACTTCGCGGCCACGCTCGCCGATCAGCGCGACGACGATCGCATCGACGGCCGCGCCGTTCGCGATCATGCCCATCAGCGTACTTTTGCCCCCGCCCGCAGGTGCGAAAATGCCGACCCGCTGGCCGACGCCGCAAGACAGCAGCCCATCGATCGCTCGCACGCCCGTCGCGAACGGCGCCGATATCACAGGCCGTTCGAGCGGATTGATCTGCGGCAGCATCGGCGTCGATGACGGCCCGCTTGCGGCCTCCGGGGCATCGCCGCCATCGAGCGGCCGGCCGAGCCCGTCGATCACGCGTCCGAGCAGCGCGGGCGCATCGAAACGTCCCCAGCCAAGCCCGCAGCCTTCCACCTGAGTGATGTTCGACAGCCCCGCGAGTCCATCGAGCGGCACGACGAGCGCACCATCCTGCGTAAAGCCGACCACTTCGCCGATCTGTGTCTCAAGCGCATCCGGCCGCGTGAGCCGAACCATTTCACCGATACGCAACGACGCACCCACGACCCGCACGATGACGCCACGCGCCTCGACGATTCTTGCATTAAGCACGGGCGGATTCGACAGCAGCGCCGGAACGACTGTTTTCATCTTGATGTCCGTCATGGCGATGGATCAACCCGGCACGAGCGTCGCGACCACGCGCACGCGATAAGTGTCGGACGGAATCTCTTCCATCGCGAGCACATCGGACGGGATACCGAGCGTACGCAGAATGCGCGCGAGGTGCGGGCGCAGCACAGCAGTCGTCACCACGACGTGCGCCACGTCCTGTTTTGCGGCAAAACCGCGCTTCATGCTGTCGAGACTGTCTGCGTCCAGCACGCATTGCGGCTCGCCGTCCACGCCATGTTCGATCTGCGCTTCGAGATCGGCCTCCCATGCGGGATCGAGCACGGCGGCATCGACCTGCCAGTTGCCGAGATCCGCATACGAGCGAACCAGTTGAGGCGCCAGCGCGATGCGTGCCTCGCGCACCATCCGGTCGAGCGAGCGTTCGCCGTCGGGAATCTGCAGGATCGCTTCGAGAATCGCGCGCAGATTGCGCACGGACACACGCTGTTCGAGAAGACTGCGCAGCACGCACGCCAGCTGCACCGTGCTCACCGCTTTCTGCACGAGCGCCACCAGTTCGCGGAACTCCACGTTGATCAGGTTCAACAGGAACTTCGTTTCCTGCGTGCCAAGGAAAGCCGATGCACGCTCCTCGCAGACGCTCGTCAGATGCGCACAAAGCAACTGGTTCGGTGTCGACTTGACGAGTTGCGGGTTGTCGATGGCAGCCGCAGCGGCCGCACTCACCCAGACCGACTTTTCCGCACGCGGGTGATAGCCCGGCGTGCCCTCCATCGCGACGCTGGCAGCGGCGCCGCTCACCAGCACGTGCCCCGCTACCAGCGTGCCGCCGGAATACGGCACGTCTTCGATATCGACGATATAGCGGTCTTCATCAAGACGCTCGTCCTTGAGCAGAACGAGGCCCGGAAAAGGCACGCCGAGCCGCACGATCAGATCGCGTCGCAGCGTCGCCAGTTGCTCGTTCAACTCGACGCCAACCAGCGCGTCCGAAGCGGCGCGTCCTAGCCGCACGCGCAGCAGCGTGCTCGTGCCCAGCTCGACGTCGTCCAGAATGCGCTGCACGTAGTTGCCGCCGTCGCGCGTCATCGCGGGCATTCTGGGACGCATCGAACGCTGCGCGGCCGCGCGCTGGCGAATCATCACGACAGCGGCGCCGATCAGCAGCAACGCCACGAGCGTGAACTGAACATGCGGAAAACCAGGAATCGCGGCCAGCGCGACGCATGCCGCGCCCGCCATCGCGAGCGCGGGCGGGTGCAGCGACAGTTGCGTGAGAATGTCGCCCCCCAGGTTCGCGCTGCCGCTCCCCGACGACACGCGCGTGACCAGCAGGCCGGCCGAGATCGATACGATCAGCGAAGGCATCTGCGACACGAGCCCGTCGCCGACGGTCAGGATCGCGTAGGTGTGAAGCGCGTCGCCGAACGACATGCCGCGCTGCCCGATGCCGACAGCCAGTCCGCCGACAATGTTCACGAGCGCGACGACGAGCCCCGCAATCGCATCGCCTTTGACGAATTTCATCGCCCCGTCGAGCGAGCCGTAGAAATACGTTTCGCGCTCCAGCTCGCGGCGCAGTTGCCCCGCCTCCACGCCGCTGATGAGCCCGCCGCGCAGGTCGGCGTCGATGCTCATCTGGCGGCCCGGAATGCCGTCGAGCGTAAAGCGCGCCGACACTTCGGCCACGCGGTCCGCGCCCTTCGCGACGACGATGAACTGAATCGCCGACAACACGACGAACACCACGATGCCGACGGCGACGTTGCCGCCCACCACCATTTCGCCGAATGCACCGATGATCTGTCCGGCGTGCGCGTGAAGCAGGATCATCTTCGTCGATGCGATGGCGAGCGCGAGTCTCAGCAGCGTCGTGACGAGCAGCAAAGACGGGAAGCTCGATAGCTCCACTGCTTTCGCGGCGTACAGCGTCGCCGTCAGCATCACGAAGCTCGCCGTGAAGCTCACGCCGATGCAGAGATCGAGTACGAATGGCGGAACGGGCAGGATCAGCAGGAGCAGCACGCCGAGCATGCCGGCTCCCAACGAGAGATCGGCATGGCGCGCCACCATGCCCAGCAGATCGATTCGGCGCGACGTCTTGTTGTTTGCCATGTTATCGAATGAGTTCCCTGTGCAAGGCTTTGCGCCGTCCCTTGACGTGCGGATCGCCTTCTTCGTCCTTGTGTTCCCGCTTGATTTCGTTTTTGTCCATCCTCAACCGCCGCCGCCACTGGATACGCTGCAGCCAGAAATCCACGGCAGCGGGCGCGAGCTGCGAGACGGCCGCGAGCCCCATCAGACGAATGGTCGATTCCCCCGTCGCACTCAGTTGTCCGCCGAATGAAAGCGCAAAAGACGGAAGCAATTGCTCGCACCACCCGGCGAACGCATGCCAGACAATGAACAGCAAAATGGTGAATTGGGAGAGCGTGACGGCCGTCTCGAACAGCATCTTCAAACCGAACAGGTTCTTGATGCCGGTCACCGGATTCAGCCGCTTGAGATCGGGCACGAGGCGCTTGAACGCGAGTACGCCGCCCGCTTGCGCCGCCTCGGGCACGATCACGGACAGCGCGCCCACGCCCAGCGTCGTGAGCGCGACGGGCAGCATGCCGTTCAGGTCGCTCATTGCCTGCGTGTAGCGCTCGGCAAACGGCCGCGCCTGATCGATGCGGGTCGCCGCTTCCACGACGTGCACGCACACCTGATAGACGTGCGGCGATTCGATCACCAGAAACAGCCACCAGAACAGCCCGCTGACGGCGACCGTCACGTGCGTGCTCTTCGCAATGTCGCCGTCTTTGCGGGCGCGTTTCAACCTGTGCGGAGTCGGGGCTTCTGTCTTGTCGCTCATTGCAATATCGCGCTGCGCAAAAAGATCGCGTTGAACCGTTCGAACAGCACGGGCACGCAGGAAACGATCGTGAGAGACAACACGATGGCCTTGACGGTCCGCGCCGTCGTGAACGGGTTGAGCCGCTTCGCGTAACGCGACATCCACCCGAGCGCGATATCGACCAGCAACATGAGTCCGACGAGCGGCATCGCGAGCCTCACGCCCTCCACGATCGACAGCGCAAGCCGCTGTTCGGCAAGCTCCCGCATGACACGCATCAGGTCCGGGCGCGGCGCACCGGGCGGCCACAGCGCCCAGGCATCGGCGAAGAAACCGTACACGGACACAAGGCCTTTGCCGGTGAAAAACGTCAGCGTGGCGAACCATCCGAACAGATGCTCGAAGAGTGCTGCTTCGTCGCGAAAGTTCGGATCGTAGGAAGCCGCGATCGAATACCCGCCTTGCTGGTCGATCAGCGCACCCGCCGCGGCCGCCGCATGAAACACGACGCTCAGCAGCATGCCGAGCGTCAGTCCGATCAGCACTTCAACCGCAATCGCGACGACGGGGTTGTCCGGCCATTGCGTCACTTGCGGGATGGTCGCGAACAGCAGCATCAGCGGCACGCGCAACGCGACGCCGAGCGACTCGTTGCTGCCGAACGGAACGAGCGCAAGCGCAACGGCGGGCCGGATGGTGCAAAACGCAAAGCCCTCGATGTAGCCGATGTAGCCTGCCGTCATTGCATCCGCCCCGCAGCGATGTAGGACAGCGCGTGCTCGACGAAACGCGTGACCTCGCTGTTGCCCCACGGCATCGCGATCATCATCACGAGCCCGACGCCGATGATCTTCGCGCCGTACGGCAGCGCCTGGTCCTGAATCTGGGTGATCGACTGCACGAGCCCGATCAGCACACCGATCCCCGTGGCGACCGCGAGGGCAGGCAGGGACAGCCAGAAGACGAGCAGCAACGCATCGCTGGACAGCGATGCCAGAGAAGGAGTCGAGTTCATTTCGCGTAGCTGACGATCAGTCCGTGCATCAACTTCGATACGCCCGAGACCGAGACGAGCACGAAGAGCTTCAGAGGCGTCGAGACCGTGGTGGGCGACAGCATCACCATGCCCATCGCGGTCAACACATTGGCGACGACGAGATCGATGATGAGAAACGCCATGTAGAGCAGGAAGCCCGCTTCGAAGCCGCTCGATATCTCGCTGATCATGAAGGCGGGGATCAGCAGCGAGAAGTCAGTTTCCTGCACGTCGCGCGATGGGTCGATGCGCTTCGCCGCCGTCACGAGGAAGGCGCGCTCGGCGGGCCGCGAATGATCGAGCATGAATTCACCGAGCGGCCCGCGCACCGCCTGGTACATCTGCATGAGATCG
This sequence comes from Paraburkholderia azotifigens, assembly GCF_007995085.1. Lineage (GTDB taxonomy): Bacteria > Pseudomonadota > Gammaproteobacteria > Burkholderiales > Burkholderiaceae > Paraburkholderia > Paraburkholderia azotifigens. Next base: position 111,265 of record NZ_VOQS01000001.1, on the reverse strand, counting down.
GGCATGTCGCCCCGCTCGATGCGCTCGCCGATCGACAGCTCGGCGCCCATCTTTTCGACGGTCGGGGCCATCACGACGAAGGTCGCCGAGAGCGCCAGCGCCGCGAGCGCCATGTTGCCCGGCGCCTGCTGCACGCCGAGCGCGGAGCGCAGCAGCGTCAACACGATGCTGAACTTCGTGAAGGAAGTCGTCATCGTCACGATCAACGGCAACAGCCCGAGGACGAAGAAAAAGACGATGAGCTGAAAATTGACGGCCTGGTCTTTCATGATGCCGTGCGCGTGTCCGACAGATGAGTGAGATCGACGATGCGGACGCCCAACGCATCGTCGATGTCGATCAGTTCGCCGCGCGCGAATGGAATGCCCTGACACAGCAGCGTCACCGCGTGCCGGCGAACGGGCAGCTGCAACGAAACGATCGAGCCTGGCCGCAGCCGCATCAGATCGTCGAGCGCGAACGACAAGGTTCCGATCACGGCATCGAACGAAAAAGTGAGTGCGTTCGCGGGAATCAGCTCGCTCGTCATCTCAGTGGATTCGCCGGCGTCATCGATCAACGGATGGTCTACTGCCATGTGTGCTCCAGATTGGGTAAGCAAAATTCGTCGTGCGCCATGACGAAGCGGCACACGCAAATACTGATGGGACGGGTCGACCAGCAGCGCATCGCCCGGCCTGATTTTTCGCAGTCGCTGCATCGACAGCGCAGGGCCCGCCATGCAGACGGGAACGCGCACGCTCAGCCGGCTCCCGAGTCCCGCCATCTGCGCGGCGGGAACGGCGCGATGTGCGAGCCATTGATCGACAGCCGGGCTATCCAGCGCAAAGTGCGCCGTGCGATGGCTGCGGGCATGCGTGAGTACGAGGCCGTATGCGCCAGGCGGCGGCGCGGCGTCGAAGGACACGCCCGTTATGTCGATCGCGAATCCGAACGCGCCTTCAAGCGCGCTCAGCCACTCGTCGAGCGCTTCCGCGATCAGTTGCGGCGCCTTCTCCTGCGCCTGCGTCAGCGCCTGCCCGTTCAGTTCGGGAAACAGCGCCTGCACGTCACAATCGAGCGACATCGGCTCGCCCATCGCTCGCGCGTGCATCCGCAGCGGATAGCGCGCGCGGCACGGCTCGAATTGCAGCGAAAACGCCCGCTTGCCGACGCTCACGGAATAAGGTGTGCCGAAATGCAATGCGGCGACGTTGTGCCGCTTCGCATGCGCGAGCGTCACACGCTCCATGTCTTGCCAGGGACTCATTGGACGCCTCCATCGCGCGGCTCGCCGCGCCATGCAAGCAGGTCGATGACATCGCGCAGCCCGCGTTCGATCACGTCGACCATCCTGGCCGCTTCGTCGTCGATATAGCGGTACTCGTCGAGCACCACGCCGATCGCGTCCCGCATGCCGCGTTCGAGAACACGCAATTGCGGCATCAGGCTGCCGTCAATCACGCCGTTCTCCGTTTCGACGATCATCGAGTGCGGCGGAAGACCCGCATCCGCCATCACCATGAACAGTGGAACGTTCAACTCCTTCTCGAGCGCGCTGGCTATGCGCTGCGTCTGCTCGCAATGGTTGGCCGACACCCGCACCGAGATCACCTGCTGCGCGCGCGACGCGCGGATGCAGCGCCGCAGACGGCTGCGCAAGGTCACGTCGGCAGGCAGTTCTCCGAGTAACCCGGCGACGGCATCCAATGCCAGACCGACGAGACGCTCTTCGAGGCAACGTGCCGCAAACGATGCGGCCGCGCGCGGCACGACATACTCGTGCAACGCAGTGCGTCGCCCCGAGTCATATCCACGTCGCCACGCACGGCGCTTGAGTTCGCGCACGCGGTCGGCAAGACGGGCATGCTCGCGCTCGGCCTCGCGCGCACGGCACGCCTCGACTTCGCGCAAGCCTTCCAGTTCCCGCAGGTCGACCGCCGACACATAACCATCCGACTCGACGCGCCAGCCGCCCTTCCGGCAGATCAGCATGATCGACCTCCCGCAAGCGCATACGCGGCTTCGAGAAGACGGCTTGCCGTGTGCGCGCCGAGGTCGCCCGTCCCGTAGCGCCATGCGCGTTGTGCGACGGCGCGCGGCAGACGCAACTGCAGGAGCGCGCGTAGCGCCGGGTCGTCGTGCGCATGCAAGGCGAGGCGCAGCCCGACGGCGGTCATGTCGGCGCGGTCGAAGACATTCAACATGGCGCCGACGTCGACATCCGCAGCATCCGCCAGTGCGCTCGACTGGATGGCCCGCAGGACATGGGGCGCAACCTGGCTCGCGAACATCTCGCGAGCGCTGGCGCTCACGACCTTGCGCAAGGTATGCGCTTGCGCGATCGCGGCCGTGATACGCATCACCTTTGCGCATGCAGGACGCGGCAATGTCGCAAATGCAGGCACGTGCGGCATCGTGCGTTCGACCATCAACTGCGGCATCAGTACGAGCAAACTGGCGTTCGCGTCCGCCTGGGCACGCTCCGAATGCGCGCGTTCGCCGCGCGGCAGCCAGCTATGGTGCGCCCATCGGGCCAGTGCAAGGAGCGGCACGCGCCTCATGATGCGTCTCCCTGGTCCGAAGCAGCAGGCGTTTCGTCGGAACGCGCCTTTTGCGCATTCTTGAGTTGTCTGCGCCGGAAGAAGGTCGGCGCAAACGAACGAATGCCGCTGTCCCACACCCACGCCGAGATGATCAGCAACAACGCCATCACCGTCGCGGCGATCAGCGCGAGCGTTGCGTTGTGATGCGATTCGCCGGCGGCCGTGATAAAGCGCATATCCACGTCGCTCTTCGCATTCGCCGGGGCCGCCACGGGCGTGACAGGAATGAACGTCAGATACACGTGATCGGGCGTCAGGCCCTCGACGCTGCCCGCGACCAGTCCGCGAATCTTGTCCCGCATGTATTCGAGGTTGTAGTCGCTGCGATAGCGCAGCATCACGGAAGCCGACGGCGGCGTCACCTGCCGCATCAGCGGATCGCGCTCCGGCTGCACGATGTGCACGCGCGCCACCAGCACGCCGTCGATCTTCTCGAGCGTCTCCGAGAGCTCCTGCGTCAAGCCATAGACGTACCGCACGCGGTCTTCGTCGGGATTCGAGATCAGGCCCTGCCGCGCGAACAGTTCGCCGAGATTCGCATGATTGCCGTGCGGCAATGCGTATTCGCGGGTGATTTCCGTCGCTGTGACCACGTCGTCGCCGCCGACGGACACATTCCACGTCTTGTCGGCGTTGCGCTCCTTGGCTCCCTCGATGCCATGCTGGCTCAGCACGGCAATGATCTGATTCGCCTGATCTTCTTCCAGGCCTTCGAATAGCGATGCCTTGCAGCCGACGAGGAACAGCAGCGGCAGCAATATAAGTGCGCGGCGCATTAGTTCCTCTGTGTCAGCGATGTGATGGCCTGGCCGATTTTTTCGGCGATGTTTTTTGCCAGCGTCGCGCTGGTTTGCATGTCGTCGAGGTCGAATTGCAGTCGAAGAAGATCAAGCGTTTTCGCATTCGACGAGCGGTTTTTCGCGTAGGAAGCCAGGTCGTTGGCGATACGCTTGTCCTGAGCCCTCGCGATCTGCTCGGCGCGCTCGATCAACGCCACGGCCAGGGAATCGTCCGCGCCGTCCGGCGGGTTGGCCTGCAGCTGATCATGGCGCGGCTCAGGAAGGGGCTGCGGCGGAAATACGTTCATCACCACGGGTTGCAAAAGCATGTCGTTGCCTCTCTTCAACGGTGTGTCGGTAGAGGCGCCGCTGTCGCGGCGCCCCGTTCAGATCGTTACTTCAGATTGCCGATGACGCCCATGCGGGTCTGGTTGCGTTTGGATTCCATGTTGCTTTCCTTCGTGACCTGTTCCTGGAAAGCGTTCTGGGCCTTCTGATCCTGCAGATCCTGCAGGGTCTGTCCGTTGCCTGCACTTGCTGCGGGGCTCGCACCACCTACGTTGCCAACTGCCATGATTCGGGTTCCTTATTAAATTGCACGCGTTTCTGATCACTTCAATTAACCGCACGCCGGGACGCGCACGAATACCCGGCACGCAGATCTGATACCGAGTTTCGATCAGTTGCAACGCCCGGCGTGGAGCGTGCTCCCGGCCGAAAACTCGTATGTCGTTCCGTCGTCGTTGCGCACGATCTCCACCGTGCATCCGGAAATGCGCGCGATCCTGCCGATCGGCAAGCGCGCACCGGAGAAGTAACGCGCGCCCTGGCCGTCGACGAGCCAGGCTCCATGCGCCGAGCGCGCGAGGTTCATGCCGATCGCCTCCAGCGGTATTCGCACGGGACCTTTGCCGGCGACGTGACCTTCGAACCGCAGGTCGCGCAATCCGTTGACGGATTCACGCGCCAGCCGCGCAACGCGTTCGTAGTCCCACGACTCCGGCACCGCGTAGGCGTCCTGCGCAGGCGGCACGACGATGAACGAGCCCGGCTCGCCCGGCTTGATCCGGGCGTCGCGGTAATAGCTCTGCAGGAAGTCCGCCAATTGATCTTTCATCTGCTCGACGACCTTGACGCGGATGACGGGCACATGGGTGTCGCGGCGAGCACCCGTCGCGAGCAATGCGAGATCCGACGACGTCGTCACGTAGCCCTCGTAGACATAGGCGTGCGTTTTCGGATCTTCGCGCACGGTCACGAAACGGAACGGGCCTCCGAGTTGCGGCAATGCACGAGCGAGATCGTGCGGCCCATACGTGCGCCATAGCGAGCCGAGTCCCGCCGAGGCCAGCAACGCCAGCGCCAACAACCTGGCGCCCCGCGGCACCTGCGCCCATCGACGCGCGATATAGGCGAGCGGCGCATGGGTCAACAGCCACGCGTACTCGGCGTTGCGCACGGCCTCGGGCGTCAGCGGATCGCGCCCGCTGAACTGGAATTGCGCATCGCCGACCGTGAACGACGCGCCGTATCGGACGATCGTCGTCTTGCCTCGCGCCAGCGGATAGCCGAACAGCGATACGCCCTCATGATGCGCGGTAAGCTTCAGCCTGTTGCCGACGAGACATAGGGTCAGGTGTTGTGGCTGGATACCGTCGTCGACGAGCAGCAGGCTGTCGCCCCCCCGCTGCCGATCGTCAGTTCGTGGCCCTCCGACATCAACACGCTCGCGCCCGCGTGCACGCCGCCCGTGACAGCAATGATTCCGCCCGCGCTCATCGGAGTTGTCTCCCGGTCGTCGACGAACCCGACGGCAAGCCGGGAGGAAGCGGCGGAACGGCACTGCCCCATACGGGCAGACTCGCTGCGGGTTGCGGTTCCGGTGCGCGCCCGGCCCGATCGTTGCTCACAAGCGCAGGCAATCGCGGCGCGAACGACGACGATGATTCGACGCCCGTCGACTGCTGTTGCGCGGCGACGAGATTCGTCAGTTTCCTGATACGCGGCGTGATCAGAATCAGGCGCTCCTGGCGTTCGACCTGCGTCTGCCTGTCGCGAAACAGCGCGCCCACATACGGCAGGTTTCCGAGCAAGGGCACCTGCGACGTCGACGTCTGGCTGCGTTCGTACTGGTATCCGCCGAGCAGCAGGCTGTCGCCGTTCGCCACCACCGCCTGCGTCACGATCGAATGACTGTTCACCTTCGGAATTCCATCGACCGTCAACGAAGCGTCGAACGCGCCGTCGTCGATCTGCACGCTCAGCAGAATGTTCTTCTCGCCGTCCGAAAGCGACTCGACCGTCGGCGTCACTTTCAGTGTCAGCCCGGTATCGACGTTGTACAGATCGACGTCCTGATTGCCCGCCACGCGTACGTACACCGAATTGCGCGAAGACAGGATCGCCTCCGAGTTGTTCAAGGTCAGCACCTGCGGTCGCGACAGAATGCGCGCCTTGCCGCTCTGTTCGAGCGCATGGATCCTCGCGAAGAGATAGTCGGCGGAACTGCCGATCATCGTGGCGAGATTGAGGCCCGACAGTGCGGGTGCGATCGACGCCATCGCTGCCGCCGGCCCTGAATTCAGCGCTACATAAGCGCCGCCGTCGCCTCTCGCGCCGCCGCCCCAGCGCACGCCGAGGTCGCTCGCGGCATCCGTCGACAGATCGATCACGGCCGCCGTGATCTCGACCAGATCCTGCGGCTTGTCGAGCATCGCGATCGTGCGCTCGTAGCTGGGCATCATCGACGGCACGTCGTAGATGACGACGGCATTCGTGCGGGCGTCGGCCACGATGTTGCGACGCATCGATGCCGTTGCGGGACGCATCGCGCCTGAGTCCGGCAACGGCACGTCGATATCGGGCACGGGCGAGATGTCCGCGAGGCCCAGTCCGCGCAGACTGGGAAGCGGAGGCGGCCCGCCGCGCGCGGCACGCGGCTGGCTGCGCGCTTTCGCGGGGCTCTCCCGGTCCGGCACGACAATGGGAACGTCCGCCATCAGCTTGCGCAGCAGCGACGCGACGCCAGGCAAGGTCTGCTGCCGGTTGCCGGATGTATACGTAATGTCCTGCGCCTGCGCATAGTGAAGCGGAAAGACGCGGATCATCGCGTCATCGACGGCAGGCGTCACCGTGGTCTGCCGCTGGGCCTGTTCGACGGCGTCGGCGATCGCATCGACGTATTCCGACGGACCCGATACGACAGCCGTCGTATCCGAATACCGCACGGGGAGATGGCTGTCGTTGAGGCCGAGGCTCGATAGCAGGTTCATGACCTCGTCACGGGTCATCGGCGCGAACGGGATCGTCCGGCTGCGGCTATCCGAGGCTGACGAAACGTGGATGACGTGCCCGTCGAAGTACCACACCAAACCGTACGCCTCGATCAGCCGCGCGAACACGCGTGCCGGCAGATCGTCGAACTCGCCGTTGACGGGGCCTTTCACGCCGCGCGCGATTTCCATCTGCAGCCCGCCCGCGCTGACCACCTCTTTCAGCACGTCGGGCAATGGCGTGTTGCGTGCGAAATAGTGCATCGCCTCCGTGCGCCACATGGGCGATGCGGCGTTCCCTGCCGACGCGTGCAGCACCATTCCCGCCACGACGGCACAACGTATGCCCGCCGCGCCTCGACATCTTCCTGCATAGCTTCCTTCCCGCTTAGCGCGTGCCTTTCGCCGCGTCATGAACATCTGAACACCCCTCTCGAACATATCGCTTACGACGAGCCGAAATTTATCCCTTGCCGAATTCGTGAAGGTCATACGGATGTATCACCGCGATTGTTCTCAGACGAGGAGCATTGCAGTCGTCAGTTCGCAGATGGCCACCATGTATTTAGCCTGTAATCCTAATTATTCTGCTGGAATTAACGAACGACAAAGAAACATCCCATTTTCAGAACTGGGAAACACAGAAGTCGAGGAATTTGTGAGAGCAGAAATGACACGCACGACAAATTGCAATCTCAGTGCCGATCTCCTGAAGCCGCGTCAGAGGTCGATTCGTGTCAACGGTCTCGCGACGTGCATGAGGCTCGAAGAAATCTACTGGTCGATTATCGAAGAGCTCGCACGAAGCGAGTCGCTGACAGTGGGGAAATTGATTTCGCGGTGGGCGATGGAAATGGATCTCGCACAAGGATCCGTCTGGAATTTCACCGGCTATATCCGCGTGGTTTGCGTCATGCAGTTAATCAATCGCGCAAGTCCAGCGCTTTCGATGGAGTTCGCCCGCTCGCCAGCGTCGAAGGCGCGCGGAGTTCGATGAACGCACGCGTGCTCGACGCGCAGATTCACACTTCGGAGGCTGCCATGTAAAGAAATGTCGACGAGTTCAGTCCGGCGAGCCTGTCCCAGGCTTCGCCCTTTTCGCCCTGCACGAAGGGCTTTAATATCAAGGAATCCAAAATGTCAATGGATGTTACCCAAACAACGGCCTCACAAACGGCGACGATGGGAGGCCATCAATCGCACAGCACGGGCGGCGCACAAGGCTCACACGGCGCACAGGACGCTCAAACGCAAACGCTCTCGCAGGGCGGCGGTGACCAGGGGGGCGGCGCGGGCGGTGCGGGTGGCGGCGGCGATATCCTCAAAGACCTGATGCAACTGCTCAAGGACATCATGGGCATGCTCGGCGGCATGATGGGCGGTGGCGGCGGAGCGGGCGGCTAACACAAGCGCGCCATGTCAACGGCCGCCGCGGCGAGGACGAACCCGCCCGCGGCGGCCTTCCGATCAATCAACGCTTCTTCGTATCGTTTCAATCCGCAAGCGAAAAAGAATGCGTTACGCACAGGAGTAGCACGATGTCGATGGATGTTTCGCAAACCACTGCCATGCAGACGACCGCCTTTGGCGGCCATCGTTCTTCCGGGGCAGGCGATGCCCGCGGATCTCAGGATCAACAGGCGCAGACGTTCTCGCCCGATTGCGGCGGCGGCCAGTCAGGCTGTTCCGGTGGCGGAGGAGGCGGCGGCGATATGCTGAAAGACCTGATGCAGTTGCTCAAGGCAGTGATGAGTCTGTTCTCGGGCGGTCTCGGCGGGATGATGGGCTGACGGCTGCTCGCCGCCGATGATCCGGCCGGTGTGAAGAACGCGTTCATTCAACGGAACGCGTTCTTTTCTCGTTCGCGGCGCTCACCCGCCCATCGCTTGCAGCCTGACGCATCGCCCGTCAGCCCGGATGATTGCGCATCCAGTCGGCCGTATCGAAGAACGAATGCAGCAGACGCTCGCGCAGAGGCTCGGGCAGGCCGACGTCTTCCATCGCCCACGCCATGCAGCGCAGCCACTGGTCGCGTTCCACCGACGCGATCTGGAACGGCAGATGCCGCGCGCGCAGACGCGGATGGCCGAAGCGGCTGATGTAGTGATCAGGGCCGCCAAGCCAGCCGCACAGGAACCAGAAGAGCTTGTCGCGCGAGCCTTCGAGCGTCGGCGGATGGAGCTTGCGGATGCCGGCGAAGTCGGCTTCGAGGTCCATCAAATCGTAAAAGCGGTCGACGAGTTCGCGCACGCGCGCCTCGCCGCCTACCAGTTCGAACGCCGTCGGCTGCGACGGCGCTTCGTCAATCGGATCAGTCATACGGGCAAACACAGTCAAAGAGAGTTCAAAAGCGGCGCCACGTCACGCATCGCGCAGCGACTGCAGCGCGGGCCGCATCAGTACGTGGCGCAGGCTCAGCCAACCGCCGACGGCCGCGCACACGACGCCCGCCGCAACGCCCGCCGGTATGAGCCACGGGTTGAAGTCGATCGAAAAATCGAACACGCGCGAGGCGAGCACGAAGCCGATCAATTGCGAGCCGACGGCCGCCATCAGGCCCGACAGCGCACCGACCACGACGAATTCCGCAACCTGCACCGCGCGCACCTGCGCATGCGACGCGCCGAGCGCGCGCAGCAGCGCGGATTCTCGCATACGCTCGTCGCGCGTGCCCGCCAGTGCGGCGTACAGCACCAGCACGCCCGCGATCAGCGTGAACGCGAACAAAAACTGAACCGCGCCGATCACCTGACCGATCACGCGCTGCACCTGCGCGAGAATCGGCGCGGTATCGATCGCGGTGAGGTTCGGATACTGTCCGGCCAGCCCGTCGATCACCGTGCGCTGCTCGGGCGGCACATGGAAGCTCGTGATGAACGTCGCCGGGTAATCCTTCAGCGCGGCAGGCGGCATCACGACGAAGAAGTTGACCTTGAACGAACCCCAGTCGAGCTTGCGCACGCTCGTCACGGGCGCGTCGACCTGCAGGCCCGTCACGTCGAAGCGCATCGTGTCGCCGACCTTCACGTTCAGGATTTTCGCGAGCCCCTGTTCGATCGAAATCTGCGGCTTCGTCGTGTCGCCGTACCAGTCGCCCGATACGATGCGGTTGTCGTCCGGCAACTGCGTCGTGTATGACAGGTTGAACTCGCGATCGACGAGGCGCCGCGCGTCTTCGCTCTTGTAGTCGTCAGGATTGACGGGCTTGTCGTTGATGGCAATCAGCCGGCCTCGCACCATCGGCGCGAGTTCGACGCCGGGAAAGCCGTGCGCCGACAGATAGTGCGTCACGAGATCGCGCTGGTCGGGCTGAATATCGATGATGAATTCGTTGGGCGCATCGGGCGGTGTCGAACGGTGCCAGCCTTCGATCAGATCGTTGCGCGTCATGCCGATCAGCAGCAGGCACATCAGGCCGATCGCGAGCGCGGTGATCTGAAGTGCGCTCGAGTTCGCGCGGCGCTCCAGCGACGCGAGCGCATAGCGCCAGCCGATGCCGATATGAAAGCGCTCGCTGCGCACGATCCGCGCCGCGCCCCACAGCGCACCGCGCGCGATCAGCGCGAACAGCAGCAGCCCGCCCGCGAAACCGCCCGCGACGATGCCGCCGAGCTTCAGTTCGCCCGCAGCGAGAATCAGCAGTCCCGCGAACAACGCGATGCCGAGCGCGTAGGCCGCCCACGCCGTGCGCCCCTCGTCGCCCCACTCCCGGCGCAGCACGCGCACGGGCGGCACGTGCGTCAACGGCAGCAGCGGCGGCAGCGCGAAACCGATCAGCAGCACGAGACCCGCGGCAATACCTTCGAGCGCAGGCCACACGCCCGGATAAGGCAGCGACACGTCAATCAGGCTGCCGAGCCACCAGAACAGCGCGAGATGCCCGCCGAAGCCGAGCACGACGCCCGCCACGCCGCCGAGCAGTCCCAGCCCCGCGAACTCGAACAGGAACAGCGCGCGCAACGTCCGCTGGCTCGCGCCGAGACAGCGCATCGCCGCGCAGCTGTCGAGGTGGCGGCGCATGTAGCGATGCGCGGCCATCGCGATCGCGACGGCGGCCAGCAGCGCCGTCAGGAGCGACACGAGCGTCAGAAAGTGGCTCGCGCGGTCGAGCGTCTGGCGCACCTGCGGCTGGCCGTCCTGCAGCGACTCGAGCGCGTAGCCGCGCATCCTGCCGTTGTCGACGCGCTCGTGCGCCCATTTCGCAAACGACGCGACGCTCTCGTCGCCGCCCGCCACCAGCAGCCGGTACGTGACCCGGCTGCCGTAGCCAGCGAGTCCCGTCGACGCGAGATCGTCCGCGCGCATCATCAGACGCGGCGAGAAATTGACGAACGCGAAGCCACGGTCGAGTTCGCGCGTAATCAGCGCGCCGATCGTGAAATCGCGCCCGCCCACTTTCACCTTGTCGCCGATGTGCGCCTTCAGCGCGTCGAGCATCTGCTGGTCGACCCACACGTCGCCGGGCGGCGGAATACCGCGCACCTCGCGATCGGGTGCGCCGGGCGTGAGCGCGATCTTCAGTTCGCCGCGCAGCGGATAGCCCGCCGACACCGCCTTCACGGCCGCGAGCCGCGATACGGGTTTCGCTGCCGTCGAGTTGACCATGCTCGGGAAAATCGCCGTCGTCGCGGTGTCGAGACCGAGCGCTTTGGCCTTATCGAGGAATTGCTTATCGACGGGATGATCGGCGCGGACGATGAAATCGGCGGCGATCATGCGCCGCGCATCGCGTTCGAGCCCCTGATGCAGCCGGTCGGCGAGAAAGCCGACACTGGACAGTGCCGCGACGGCCAGCACCAGCGCGAGCAGCAGCATCGTCAGTTCGCCCGCGCGCCAGTCGCGCGCCGTCATGCGCAGCGACTGATGCAGCAGATGGCCGAGCGACAGCCTGTGCGCGGACGCGCGCGGCCTGCGATGTTCGGGAGGAAGCTCGGGGGAGCCTCGGTGGTGACGCGTTCGGCTTCGCTCAATCGTGACGGCTCCGCGCGAATCGCGACACCATATGCGTCGCCATGCCGCGGAAGCCGCCCTGCACGCCGCGCCACAGACGCGGCAGCGCCCAGCTCGCGAGCACGAGGAAGCCGACCAGCAGCACGAGGAACAGCACGGGGACGAACAGCGCGAGCAACAGGCCGCCGAACACGAGCCCGTCTTCAGCCGACGACGTGACGACATTCGACACGGGCTCCGGCGACAGGTTGATCAGCGCGCGGGTGCCCGCCTTCGTCAGATGCGACGCGCCTGCGAGCGTGCCGCCTGCCAGCGCGGCGATCGTCATCATGGCGGGATCGGCATGACCGAGCGCGCCGACGGCCAGCACGGCGCCCGCCGGTATGCGGATGAACGTATGGACGGCGTCCCACAGCGAATCGAACGCGGGGATTTTGTCGGCGAGAAATTCGGCGAGTGTCAGCAGCGCAGCCGCGCCGATGACCCACGGCGACTGAAGCACGGACAGCGTATCGGGAAGATGGATGAAGCCGGCGCGTCCGAAGACGCCCGCGATGAGGACGGTCAGATAAAGACGCAAGCCGCTGCCCCACGACAGGCCTGCCGCAAGCGAAAGAGGTTCAAGCATGGCCGCCTCCGAGGCGCGCGAAGCGTGCCGTCAGTTCCAGCGGCTCGTGCCAGGGACGGGGAAGTGCCAGAGGCTCCGCCGTGCCGAAGCCGCCGGATCCGCGCATCAAGGCCGCGCGGAGCAATTTCAGGATGAAGTTGGTCTCATTATAGCCACCTTCACGGGGTGGGCGTCGTCGAAGGTTTTTGCGCCTTTTGTCTGCGACGCAGTCGCCATTCTGGTTTTTGTTTTTGCTTTGCTTTGGTTTTTGTTTTTGTTTTTGTTTTTGGCTCTGCGCTGGCATCCGCGTTTTGCTTTCTGTACTTCAGGCGTTGCCCCTGTGCGGGGCGGCACTCACTTTCTTTGCCGCCGCAAAGAAAGTAAGCAAAGAAAGCGGGCTCACCCCGCCAATGCTAGTCATTGCCTGCGGGCCCCCCACGGGTCCCGCACTCCACACGGCATCGCACCGTCTCACGCCCGTTGCCAGCGTGCTAACTCACGCCTCACCCGCTTCGCATGCCCGCGTCACGGAACGCGTTAGCAGGACGTCCACGGCCGCCCAGGTGGCAAACGGTGTGTAGGCCGTCGCGACGGAAGTGCACCACTCCGGACTGAAAAGCGGGATCGGTGTCGTAGGGGCGCCAACGCGTAAGGTGCAACAACCTACACACAGTTTGCCACCTGGGCGGCGCAGACGAGTCGCTGCCGCTGGCTGCGCTACGGGTGACTGGAGTGGGTGATGAGCCTGTTCAAGGCGCTGGCAACATGCGTAGAAAAGTGTGATGGCGTCTGGAGTGCGGGACCCGTGGGGGGCCCGCAGGCAACAACCGGAACTGGCGGTGTGAGCGGCTTTCTTTTGCCTACTTTTCTTTGCCGCTGCAAAGAAAAGTAGGTGCCGCCCGCACAGGGGCAACGCGTGAAGCACAGATACGACAACGCGGATGCCAGCCAAAAGCAAAAACCAAAAAAAACCAAAGCAAAGCAAAAACAAAAACCAGAATGGCGACTAGCGTCGCAGACAAAAAACCTTAATGCCCGGACGACAACTTAAGCCCGACCAACCCAACAACGATAAGCACAGCGCTGCCAACGCGCGCAACGGTAAGCGCTTCCCCCATCACGACGATGCCAAAAATAAAGGCACCGACGGCGCCGATTCCCGTCCACACGGCGTAAGCGGTTCCCAGCGGCAACTGCCGCATCGCCATGGCAAGCAAAACAAAACTGCCGAGCGCCGTCACGACGGTGAACACCGACGGCCAGAACCGCGTAAAGCCTTCGGAGGTCTTGAGGCCAGCCGCCCACGCAACTTCCAGCAGACCGGCGATGAACAGAAGAATCCAGGACATGAGACGAACTCCCATAGATGAATGGGGCCGTCCCCGTTGAAAGCGGATGCAGCAAGGCCGTCCTTGCCACCGGCAATCATATCAAAATGACGCGGACACAACCTTCAATTCATACCCAATTCGATATATAACGCCACGTGTCAAACGACCCCGACCAGCCTGTAGCCGACACCCGTCTCCGTCACGATGTGCTCCGGCTGCGCCGGATCGCGCTCCAGCTTCTGGCGCAAATGCGCCATATAAATCCGCAAATAGTGATGGCTTTCGACATGCGACGGCCCCCACACGTCGCGCAACAGCTGGCGATGCGTGAGCACGCGCCCCGCGTGCCGCACGAGCGTCGCGAGCAGCCGGTATTCGAGCGGTGTCAGATGCACGGCCTGGCCTTCACGCGATACCTGACGCAACGCCAGATCGACGGTCACGCCGCCGAATTGCACCTGCGGCGTCTCGGCCGGACCGCCCTGGTTACGCCGCCGCAAATGCGCGCGAATCCGCGCGAGCAGTTCCGACACGCCGAACGGTTTGGTCAGGTAATCGTCGGCGCCCGCGTCGAGCGCAGCGACTTTCTCGCTCTCCTGCGTGCGCGCCGACAGCACGATCACGGGCAACTCGCTCCAGCCGCGCAATTCGCGGATCACGTCGAGGCCGTCCGTGTCGGGCAGGCCGAGATCGACGATCACCAGATCGGGCTTGCGCGTCGCTGCTTCGATCAGCCCCTGCTTGCCCGTCGGCGCGTCGTACACGACCATGCCCTCGCCTTCCAGCGACGCGCGCACAAAGCGGCGAATCTGTTGTTCGTCTTCGATCAGTACGACGGTCGTGCTCAGGTCGCTCATGAGTGGGTATGGTCGGTAGGCGGATGCGCATCGGCTTGCGGTCGACGACGCAATTCGGAATCGGGCTCGCCCGCTGCATCGTCGGGGACATCGGACACGTCGGATACATCGGGCAAGGGCGGCGGCGGCTCGATAGGTAACGTGAACCAGAAACGCGCCCCCTCGACGCGACCATCGCCCGCGATGCGGTTGGCCGCGCCGATTTTACCGCCATGCGCTTCGGCGATCGCACGGCAGATCGCGAGCCCGAGCCCGATGCCCGGCTTCGCCGATTCCTTCTCGCCGCGCGTGAACTTCTCGAAGATGCGTGCTTCCATGCCCGCGGGCAAGCCCGGCCCTGTATCGTCGACGGTCACGCGCACGAACGGCGTGCCGTTCTCGTCGATGCATTGCGCGCCGATCGTCAACGGCGTGTCGGGCGGCACGTACTTCGCGGCATTCTCGAAGAGGTTCGCGAAGAGCCGCTCCATCAGCACGGCATCGAGTTGCAACAGCGGCAGATCGGCGGGCAGCGCCACCTTCACCGGATGCCGTGCGAGCGTGCGCCGGCAGTCGCGCAGCGCCGAGCCGACCGTCTCCTCGAGCAGCGACCACTGCCGGTTCAGCTTCAGGCTGCCTGCCTGGAGCCGCGCCATGTCGAGCAGATTCGTGACGATGCCCGTCATGCGCAGCGCCTCTTCGTGAATCGCGTCGACCAGTTCGCCTTGAGCCTCGCTTCGTGCATCACGCTGTGCGGCCAGCATCGACGAAAAACCGACGATTGCCGTGAGCGGCGTGCGCAGATCGTGCGAAATCGCGGACAGCAGCGAGTTGCGCAGCCTCTCCGATTCCATGCTGACGAGCGCATCGCGCGCGATATCGACGTAATGCACGCGCTCCAGCGCGAGCGCGATCTGAGCGGCGAACGCGTCGAGCATGCGCTGCTGTTCGGGCACGTCGAGTTCGCGCGCGTCCTGCATTTCAACAGCCAGCACGCCGCGCGTGCGCATCGGCGCGCGCAGCGGCAGATACAGCGCCTTCGCGGCGGGCAGCGTGTCCGTGCCGTGACCTGCAGGCTTCTGCTGGTCATAGACCCACTGGCCGACATCGACATCGAGCGACGCGCCATCCAGCATGATGTTCGTATCGGGATCGTCGATCTTCTGCTTCACCTGATCGGCACTATCGGGCAGCAGCATCGCGACGCGCGCGCGAAACACTTCGCTCACGTGACGGCTGCCGATGCCGACGATCTGCTCCGTGGTCAGCGCCGCTGCGAGTTCGCGCGCCATCGCGTACATCGCGCCCGTGCGCTGCTCGCGCCGCCGCGCGACGCTCGCCTCGCGCCGCAAGCTCGACGTCAGGTGGCCGATCACGAGCGAGGTCAGCAGCATGCCCAGGAACGTCAGCAGATATTGCGTGTCGCTCACCGAAAGTGACATGCGCGGCGGCACGAAGAAAAAGTCGAACGCGGCCACGGAGAGGAACGACAACATCACGCCCGGCCCACGGCCCAGCTTCATCGCCGTAAAGATCACGCCGAGCAGATAGAGCATCACGAGGTTCGCGAGATCGATCCGGTCGATCAGCTGGCTCGCGATCAGCGTCACGCCCGCGCAGATCGCGACGGCCCACGCGTAGCTGCGCGGCGGCGAGCGCCGGTCGCGCGCGGCGATCAGCGCGTCGCGCCACGCGCGCCCTTCTTCATCGGCGTGGCGCTCGCGCGCCGTCGTTGCCGTTTCGTCGCTGCTCGCGCGGATCAGTGTGAGGTCGAGATCGTTCGCGCGTTCCGCGAGACGCTCGCCGAACGGACGGCGCAACCAGCGCGCGAAGCCCGTCGCCGATGAGCCGCCCGCCACCAGTTTCGACACGTTGCGCACGCGCGCATAGCCGATCAAGGTCGAGACGGCATCGGCGCCCGCGAGCGTTGCCGTTTCCGCGCCGAGTTCGGTGGCGAGCTTGAGCGCATCGAGCGTGCGTTCGCGGCGGGCATCGGACAGGCGCTGCAGCCTGGGCGTTTCGACATAGACGGCGATCCAGTCGGCCTTGAGGCTGGCGGCGAGGCGCGCCGCCGCGCGCACCAGCAGCGGCGCCTCGGGGCCGGGACCGACGCACACGAGCAGCCGCTCGCGCGCCTGCCAGATGCGCTGGATCGAACGATCGGCGCGGTACTCGCGCATCTGCGCATCGACGCGATCCGCGGTACGGCGCAGCGCCAGTTCGCGCAGCGCGATCAGGTTGCCCTT
The DNA here is from genome assembly GCF_007995085.1 of Paraburkholderia azotifigens. Taxonomy (GTDB): domain Bacteria; phylum Pseudomonadota; class Gammaproteobacteria; order Burkholderiales; family Burkholderiaceae; genus Paraburkholderia; species Paraburkholderia azotifigens. The sequence goes on along the minus strand of NZ_VOQS01000001.1, from coordinate 94,659 downwards.
GCGAAAGAAATTGCGCACGGCGCGCTCGGCCTGCTGCGGCATATAGACCTTGCCGTCGCGCATGCGATCGAGCAGTTCTTCGGCGGGCAGATCGACGAGCGTCACTTCGTCCGCGCGGTCGAACACGCGGTCGGGGACGGTCTCCCACACGCGGATGCCTGTGATCTGGCCGACCACGTCGTTGAGGCTTTCGAGGTGCTGAACGTTGACGGTCGTGTAGACGTCGATGCCGGCGTCGAGCAGTTCATAGACGTCCTGCCAGCGTTTGGCATGACGGGCGCCCTGCACGTTCGAGTGCGCGAGTTCGTCGACGAGGATCAGTTGCGGTTTGCGCTCGAGCGCGGCGTCGAGGTCGAATTCGGCCAGCAGCCTGTTTCGATACTCAATGCGCGCGAGCGGCAGGACGTCGAGGCCTTCGAGCAAGGCTGCTGTTTCGGTGCGGCCGTGCGTTTCGGCTATCCCGACTACTACATCGATGCCCTCTTCGTTGCGGCGCTTTGCTGCTTGCAGCATTGCATAGGTCTTGCCGACGCCGGCCGATGCGCCAAAGAAGATCTTGAGCTTGCCGCGCTGGCGCTTTTCTTCTTCGCGTTGGAGTTTGTCGAGGAGCTCGTCGGGGTCGGGGCGGGGCATAGTCGTTGGTTATGCACTTGCGTGCGGGTATGGTGACATTTTTTTGTCTGCGACGCAGTCGCCATTCTGGCTTTTTGTTCTTGTCTGCGACGCAGTCGCTGTTTGCTTTTTTGCTTTTTTGCTTTTTTGCTTTTTGCTGCGCTGGCAACCGCGATTTCGTGGGTCGCATCCGCGATTTCGTATCTGTACTTCAGGCGTCGCCCCTGTGCGGGGCAGCACCTACTTTTCTTTGCAGCGGCAAAGAAAAGTAGGCAAAAGAAAGCCGCTCACACCGCCAATCCTTGTGTTTGCCTGCGGACACCCTACGGGTCCCGCACTCCACACGGCAACACGCTATTTCATGTGCGTTGCCAACGTCTTTAACCGGCGCATCACCCACTCCAGTCACCCGTAGCGCAGCCAGCGGCAGCGATCCGTCTGCGCCGCCCAGGTGGCAAACTGTGTGTAGCTTGTCGCACATTGCGCGTTGGCGCTTCTACGACACCGATCCCGCTTTTCGGTCCGGAGTGGTGCACTTACGTCGCGACTGCCTACACACCGTTTGCCACCTGGGCAGCGGTGGACTTTCTGGTAACGCGGTCCGTGACGCGGGCATACGAAGCGGGTGATGCATACAGTTAGCACGCTGGCAATTCACGTGAGACAGTGCGTTGCCGCCTGGAGTGCGGGACCGGCTGGGGGCCCGCAGGCAATGACCAGCATTGGCGGTGTGAGCCCGCTTTCTTTGCTTACTTTCTTTGCGGCGGCAAAGAAAGTAAGTGCCGCCCCGCACAGGGGCAACGCCCGAAGCACAGAAAGCAAAACGCGGACGCCAGCGACAACAACGACAACAACGAACCAGCGTCGCAGACAGTAAAAAAACCCTAACCCCGCTGCGCGTCATCAAGCGCAAGATTAAGCTCAAGCACATTCACCCGAGCTTCGCCGAACAACCCAAACTGCCGACCGCGCGTATAGCGGTCCACCAACGCGGAAACATCGTTCACATTCATCTTTCGCGCAGCGGCAACCCGCTCGATCTGATAAGCCGCCGCCGCAGGCGAAATCTCAGGATCCAGACCGCTGCCGGAGGAAGTCACAAGATCGACGGGAACAGCCTGGCCCGCAGGCAAATGCCCAGCCGCCTGCAAGGCCGACATGCGACCCTTCACTTCATCGGCAAGGGCAGGATTGATCGGCCCGAGATTCGAGCCGCTCGAGCCCTGCGCGTTGTACGGCATCGGCGTCGTCGCCGACAGACGTCCCCAGAAATACTGCGGCGCGTCGAACTGCTGGCCGATCAGCCGCGAGCCGACCACCTTGCCGTCCTTTTCGATCAGACTGCCATTAGCCTGATCGTGAAAAACAGCCTGGCCAAATGCCGTCATGACGGCGGGATACGCCAGGCCAGTGACAGCCGTCAGCACGGCAAATATCACGACCATCGGGCGAAAAAGCGATTTCATGATTCAGCTTCCTTGTTCTCTCATCAAAGCGCACGCAGCGCTCAAACCCAGCCGAACGCGGCCAGCACCATGTCGATCAGCTTCATCCCGATGAACGGCACGATAATCCCGCCCAGACCGTAGACCAGCAGATTGCGCCGCAGCAGGATCGCCGCGCCAAGCGGCCGGTACTTCACGCCCTTCAGCGCCAAAGGAATCAGCAGCACGATGATCAGCGCGTTGAAAATCACGGCCGACATGATCGCTGACGTCGGGGTCGCCAGATGCATCACGTTCAGCGCGTTCAGCGCCGGATACGTCGTCGCGAACGCAGCCGGAATGATCGCGAAATACTTGGCGACGTCGTTCGCAATCGAGAACGTCGTCAGCGAGCCGCGCGTCATCAGCATCTGCTTGCCAATCTCGACGATCTCGATCAGCTTCGTCGGATTCGAATCGAGGTCGACCATGTTGCCCGCTTCCTTCGCGGCCTGCGTGCCCGTGTTCATTGCAACGGCGACATCGGCCTGCGCGAGCGCGGGCGCATCGTTGGTGCCGTCGCCCGTCATCGCGACGAGCCGCCCTTCAGACTGATGCGCGCGGATCGTCGCGAGCTTCGTTTCCGGCGTGGCTTCGGCGAGGAAATCGTCGACACCCGCTTCCGCTGCAATCGCCGCCGCCGTCAGACGGTTGTCGCCCGTCACCATCACGGTCTTGATGCCCATCTTGCGCAGTTCGGCAAAACGCTCCTTGATGCCGCCCTTCACCACGTCCTTCAGTTCGATCACGCCGAGCACGCGCGCCGCGCCTTCCGTCTTCTCCGCGACGACGAGCGGCGTGCTGCCGCGCCGCGCGACGTCCGACACCGCGTTCGTCACCTGAGCAGGAAACTGGCCGCCGTGCGCTTCGACGTAATGCTTCACGGCGTCCGCCGCGCCCTTGCGGATTTCGCGGCCAGGCAGATCCACACCGCTCATGCGCGTCTGCGCACTGAACGCGAGGAAAACAGGATGCAGCGAAGCCATGTCGCGCTGGCGGATATTGAAGCGCTGCTTCGCGAGCACGACGATGCTGCGGCCTTCGGGCGTTTCGTCCGACAGCGACGACAGTTGCGCCGCATCGGCAAGCACTTCTTCCGTCACGCCCGAAGCAGGAATGAACATCGATGCCTGGCGGTTGCCGAGCGTGATCGTGCCCGTCTTGTCGAGCAGCAGCACGTCGACGTCGCCCGCTGCTTCGACGGCGCGGCCCGAGGTCGCGATCACGTTCGCCTGCATCATGCGGCTCATGCCCGCGACGCCGATCGCGGACAGCAGACCGCCGATCGTCGTCGGAATCAGGCACACGAGCAGCGCGACGAGCGCGGTGATCGTCACGACGTGACCCGCCTTCGCCGCTTCGACGGAAAACATCGAGAACGGCAGGAGCGTTGCCGTCGCAAGCAGCAGCACGATGGTCAGCGCGACGAGCAGAATGGTCAGCGCGATTTCGTTCGGCGTCTTCGCGCGCTTCGCACCTTCGACCATCGCGATCATGCGGTCGAGGAACGCTTCGCCGGGGTTCGCCGTCACCTTGACGACGATCCAGTCGGACAGCACACGCGTGCCGCCCGTCACCGACGAGAAGTCGCCGCCCGACTCGCGGATCACGGGCGCGGATTCACCCGTGATGGCCGACTCGTCGACAGACGCAACGCCTTCGATCACTTCGCCGTCGGCGGGAATCACGTCGCCCGTTTCGACGAGCACGACGTCGCCTTTGCGAAGATCCGAGGCCGTCATGATGCGGATGGGCGACTTCGGATGCGGCTCGTTGAGCTTCTTCGCCATCACGTCTTTCTTCGCGCTGCGCAGCGATGCCGCCTGCGCTTTCGAGCGCCCCTCCGCGAGCGCTTCGGCGAAGTTCGCGAACAGCACCGTGAACCACAGCCACAGCGACACCGCGAGAATGAAGCCCGCGGGCGCCTCGGCCTGGCCGTTGAGCGCAGCGATCCAGAGAATCGTCGTCAGGATGCTGCCGACGTACACGCAGAACATCACCGGATTGCGGAACTGCGTGTGCGGCTTGAGTTTCTTGAACGAGTCCACGATCGCCGGACGCACGAGCGCCGGATCGAACATGGACCGGGTGGCGGAATGGTCAGTCATTTCTTCCTCTAATTGCTTCGCCGCTTTTATGTTGCGAGGCGTATCAATGGCCCGCGATCATCATCAGATGTTCGACGCCGGGGCCGAGCGCGAGCGCAGGCACATACGTGAGCGCGCCGACCAGCAGCACCGTGCCGAGCAGCAGCACGACGAACAGCGGTCCGTGCGTCGGCAGCGTGCCGCCCGTCACCGCGATGCGCTTCTTCGCGGCGAGCGAGCCGGCAATCGCGAGCACCGGGACGATCGTGCCGAAGCGGCCGAACCACATCGCGATGGCCGTCAGCCAGTTGTAGAACGGCGTGCTCACCGTCAGGCCCGCGAACGCGCTGCCGTTGTTGTTCGCCGCCGAACTGAACGCGTAGAGAATCTCCGAGAAACCGTGCGCGCCGGGGTTCAGGATGCCTGCCTTGCCCGCATCGGTGAGCACGGCGATCGACGTCGCGACGAGCACGAGCAGCGGCGTGAGCAGCACGACGATCGACACCATCTTCATTTCGTACGCTTCGATCTTCTTGCCGACATACTCAGGCGTGCGCCCGATCATCAGCCCCGCGACGAACACGGCCAGCATCGCGAACACGAGCATCCCGTACAGACCCGAGCCCACGCCGCCGAAGATCACTTCGCCGAGTTGCATCAGCAGCATCGGCACGAGGCCGCCGAGCGGCGTCAGCGAGTCATGCGTGTTGGCCACGGCGCCGCACGAAGCCGCCGTCGTCGCGACCGTGAAGATGCCCGACTGGGCGATGCCGAAGCGCGTTTCCTTGCCCTCCATGTTGCCGCCCGCCTGCAACGCGCTCGCCGATTGATCGACATGCAGCGATGTGAAGAGCGGATTGCCGCTCTGCTCAGCGCCGATTTCACCCGCGACGCACGCGGCGAACGCGATCGTCATCACCGCGAGCACGGCGACACCCTGCCGGCGATCGCCGATCATCCGGCCGAACACGAGACACAACGCGGCAGGAATGATCAGGATCGAGAAGATCTGCACGAAGTTCGAGAACGGCGTCGGGTTCTCGAACGGATGCGCGGAGTTGCCGTTGAAAAAGCCGCCGCCGTTCGTGCCGACCATCTTGATCGCTTCCTGCGAGGCGACGGGGCCCATTGCGATGGTCTGCGTCTTCACGGGCGTATCCACCATCACCGGGTTGCCCTTCGCGTCCTTCACGGCATTGCCCTGCGCATCCGTTTTCGGTGCGGAATACGTGGTGGTCTGCAGCGTCGGCACGTCTTCATAGGACTTGAAGTTCTGGATCACGCCCTGGCTCATCAGCAGAGCCGCGACGATCGTCGACATCGGCAGCAGCACGTAGAGCGTCACGCGCGTGATGTCGACCCAGAAGTTGCCGATGGTCTGCGCAGTGTGACGCGCGAAGCCGCGCACCAGCGCGATCACGACGACGATGCCCGTGGCCGCCGACAGGAAGTTCTGCACCGTGAGGCCGAGCATCTGCGTCAGGTAGCTGACCGTCTGTTCGCCGGAATAGTCCTGCCAGTTCGTGTTGGTAACGAAGCTGACGGCCGTGTTGAACGCGCCGTCGACCGTCATCGCCGCGAACTGCTGCGGATTGGCGGGCAGCGCGCCCTGCACGCGCAGCAGCGTATAGAGAAACACGACGCCGAGCAGATTGAACGCGAGCGTGGCGATCGCGTAGTGCTTCCAGCTCATTTCCTGCGACGGATCGACGCCCGCGAAACGGTACAGCAGACGCTCGACGGGACCGCCCAGTTTGACGACGCGAGAGCTGCCGTCCATCACGCGCGACAGATAGCGCGAGACGGGGATGGCCGCCGCGAGCAGCACGACGATGAAGAGCGCCGGCTGCAGGACATTGTTGAGGTTCATTCAATGTCCTCCGCGCGCAGCAGCGCATAGACGAGATAGGCGAACAGCAGCGCGGTCGCCGCCCCCGATAGCCAGAGGATCCAGTTCATGAGCGCGCTCCCTGACCACGGCCGTATCGCGTCAACTTCTCGCATCCGGCGATCAATCCAAAGGTCAGCGCAGCAAAAAGCGCGATGCCCCCGACGTACAGCACATCCATTTCATGTTCTCCATTTGTTGGGCGATGGATGTCCGGAACGTTATGCCGATCGGCGTAAAGGGCTGGTCAAAGATGGGTGGAGGGATGTAAAAAAGGTGTAAACGCGGTGCAGCCCTGAACCGCGGCGCAGGCGTTTCTCAAGAGATGACGGATATCCGGGGACATCGGAGTTCAACAAAAGCTGCGCGCCAATGACGCCACAGCCGGCAGTTTCGGTTGAACTCGAGGCATTTCTGCGAGAGCAGATCGGGCTCTATGCTACGGACAAGGTCACAGCATCCGACCGGCTCGAGGACGACCTGCATGTGACCGGGGATGATGCTGCCGGGTTGATGGAAGCCTTTTTCCATCGGCTCAACATCGCAAATGGAGACTTCGCTTTTCGACGCTACTTCTACGAAGAGGGCTATAACGTGTTTTCCTTCGTCAATTTCCTGTTTCGAAGGAAGCGGCCAGCGATTGAGAAGGAACCGCTAACGGTAGCCGTGCTCCAACGCGCAATCGATGTTGGCGTGTGGGACAGCCAGCGCATCAAGGAATGACGCATGAGGGCCTGGTTCGCCCGGCCCTCATGCTTTGCGTCAAAACGCGCGTGCACCGTTTGCCGCAACGACTACGGCAACAAAACCGTCGACCCCGTCGTCTTGCGCGCCTCCAGATCGGCGTGTGCCTTGCCGACGTCGGCGAGCGCGTAGCGCTGGTTGATGCTCGTCTTCACCTTGCCCGACGCGATCACGTCGAACAGCTCCGCCGCCATCGCGTCGTAATCGCTGCGCTTGCCCATATAGGTAAACAGCGTCGGGCGCGTAAAGAACAGCGAACCGCGCCCAGCGAATTCGGACGAATCGATGGGCGGCAGCGGGCCTGATGCATTGCCGAAGCTCACGAACATCCCAAGCGGCGCCAGGCAATCGAGCGAGCCCGTAAACGTGTCCTTGCCGATCGAGTCGTACACGACAGGCACGCCCGCGCCGTTCGTGATCTCGCGCACGCGCTTCGTGAAATTCTCGCGCGTGTACACGATTGGATAGTCGCAGCCGTGCGCCTGCGCGATCTCCGCTTTTTCGTCGGAGCCGACCGTGCCGATTACCGTTGCACCGAGCGCCTTCGCCCACTGGCACACGAGCAGGCCGACGCCGCCCGCGGCCGCCTGGATCAGGATCGTGTCGCCCCGCTTCACCGGGTACGTGCGGCGCAGCAGATATTGCGCCGTCAGCCCTTGCAGCATGACGGAAGCCGCCTCTTCATAGCCGATCGCATCCGGCAGCTTCACGACCTGCGCGGCAGTCAACACGCGCTCCTGCGCATACGCGCCCGGCGGCCGCGCCACATACGCGACGCGCTCGCCCACCTTCACGTCCGTCACGTCCGGCCCGACTGCGACCACCTCGCCCGCCGCTTCCATGCCGAGACCGCCAGGCAACGGCAGCGGATACAGGCCTGTGCGGAAATACACGTCGATATAGTTCAGGCCGACAGCATGCTGCCTGATGCGGATCTCGCCATTGCCCGGCTCGCCCACCTCGACGTCGACCCACTTCATCACTTCCGGGCCGCCTGTCCTGTCGAATCGAATTGCCTTGCTCATGTTGTCTCCAGATTCGCTTACGCCTTCATGGCGCGCATTACGTAAATGAACGCGGACGACGCCGTCAGACGTGTTGCGACAAACGCAGCGTCAGCACGTCGAGGATCATCCGCGCCGTCGAAATGTTCGTCGCGCACGGCACGTTGTGAACGTCGCACGCGCGCACGAGGGCGTTGATATCCGGTTCGTGCGGCTGCGGCGTCATCGGGTCGCGCAGGAAGATCACCATGTCGACCCGGCCTTCCGCCAGTTGCGCGCCGATCTGCAGGTCGCCGCCGTGCGGGCCGGACAGCATCCGCTCGACCTTCAGTCCGTGCGCATCGCTGATACGGCCACCCGTCGTGCCCGTCGCGAGCAGTTCGCAACGGGCGAGCGTGCCGGCGTACTCGCCCGCCAGTTTGACGATGTCGTCCTTCTTGTGATCGTGCGCGATCAGCGCGACGCGTGTTGTCATGTCGTTGCTCCTCTTGGGTTGTCGTTGTCGTTAGCGTTGTCTTTGTGATGCTGGCGATGTGCCGTCGCAAGACGCCACGTGTCGCCCGGTGTCAATACGTGCCTGGGTAAGCGCCGCCGTCGATCAGCCAGTTCTGCCCCGTGATATACCCCGCGTGCACGCTGCACAGGAACGCGCAGGCGCGGCCGAACTCGTCGGGCGTGCCGAAGCGGCGCGCGGGAATTGTCGCCATGCGCTGCTTGCGCGCATCGTCCACCGAAATGTTCTGCGATTTCGCCGCGGCGTCGAACGTCACGGCGATGCGGTCCGTATCGAAGATGCCCGGCAGCAGGTTGTTGATCGTCACGCCGTCCGGCGCGACCTTGCGCGCGACGCCCGCGACGAAGCCCGTCAACCCCGAACGAGCGCCGTTCGACAGGCCGAGCACATCGATGGGCGCCTTCACCGACGAACTCGTGATATTCACCACGCGTCCGAAGCCGCGCGCGATCATGCCGTCGATCGTCGCTCGGATGAGTTCGATGGGGGTCAGCATGTTTGCTTCGAGCGCGCGGATCCAGTCGTCGTGCGTGAAGTTGCGGAAGTCGCCGGGCGGCGGGCCGCCCGCGTTGTTGACGAGGATATCCGGCTGCGGGCAGACGGCCAGCGCCGCGGCGCGGCCTTCGGGCGTGGTGATGTCGCAGGCCACGGCCTTCACGTCGACGCCCGTTTTCGTGCGGATCGCGGCCGCCGTCGCTTCGAGGGTCCCGGCCGTGCGCGCGACGATCGTCACGTTCACGCCTTCGGCCGCCAGCGCTTCGGCGCAGCCGCGCCCTAGTCCCTTGCTCGCCGCGCAGACCAGCGCGGTTTTTCCTGCGATGCCCAGATCCATGTGTTTTGTCCTGTTGTCGTGGTCGGCGGGTTGGCCTGTCAACTGTCCCCTGATTCTAGAAGAATCGACGCGGTGCTGCCTGAGCGCACTGCAATACCTTTCATCAGCGGCCGCCCCTTCCGGTAAACTTGCGGTCACGGCACAGCCGTTCGCCGCCGCCCGGTACCTTACGGGCCGGGCGGGCGCCGTGCGAGACCATCATCAGCCAGCCCAACTTCGCCGCGAGGCGCCCCGTCATGACTCAGGACAGCCGTTTTCCCAATCTTTTCATCCTCGATCACCCGCTGATCCAGCACAAGCTGTCGCATATGCGCGACCGCGACACGTCCACGCGGACGTTTCGCGAGCTGCTGCGCGAGATCACGCTGCTGATGGGCTACGAAATCACCCGCAACCTGCCGATGACGACGCGACGCGTGAGCACGCCGCTCGTCGACATCGATGCACCCGTGATCGCCGGCAAGAAGCTCGCGATCGTGCCCGTGCTGCGGGCGGGCATCGGCATGTCGGATGGCTTGCTCGAGCTGATTCCGTCGGCGCGCGTCGGCCATATCGGCGTGTATCGCGACGACGATCATCGGCCTGTCGAGTATCTGGTGCGCCTGCCGGATCTCGAGGACCGGATTTTCATTCTGTGCGACCCGATGGTCGCGACGGGCTATTCGGCCGTGCACGCCATCGACGTGCTGAAGCGCCGCGGCGTCGCGGGCGAGAATATTTCGTTTCTCGCGCTGGTGGCTGCGCCTGAAGGCGTGCAGGTGTTTCAGGATGCGCATCCTGATGTGAAGCTTTATGTGGCTTCGCTGGATACGCGGCTCAATGAGCACGCTTACATTATTCCGGGCCTCGGGGATGCGGGGATCGGTTGTTTGGGACCAAGAATTAAGGTTCGGCCTGCGGGGCGGGAGTTGCCGTTTGGTTTTTTTTGCTTTTTGCTTTTTGCTTTTTGCTTTTTGCTTTTTGCTTTTTGCTGCGCTGGCATCCGCGATTTCGTATCCGTACTTCACGCGTTGCCCCTGTGCGGGGCGGCACTTACTTTCTTTGCCGCCGCAAAGAAAGTAAGCAAAGAAAGCGGGCTAACACCGCCAGTGCTAGTCGTTGCCTGCGGGCCCCCGTCGGGTCCCGCACTCCACACGGCATTGCACTGTCTCACGCCCGTTGCCAGCGTGCTAACTCACGCCTCACCCGGTTCGTATGCCCGCGTCACGGACCGCGTTACCAGAAAGTCCAAGGCCGCCCAGGTGGCGCAGACGGATCGCTGCCGCTGGCTGCGCTACGGGTGATCGAAGTGGGTGATGCGCCTGTTCAAGGCGCTGGCGACACGCGTGGAAAAGTGAGTTGCCGTGTGGAGTGCGGGACCCGTGGGGGCCCGCAGGCAAACACAAGGATTGGCGGGGTGAGCGGCTTTCTTTTGCCTACTTTTCTTTGCCGCTGCAAAGAAAAGTAGGTGCCGCCCCGCACAGGGGCAACGCCTGAAGCACAGATACGAATTCGCGGATGCCATTGCCACCACAGCGAGCGAAAAGCAAAAACCAGGAATAGCGACTAGCGTCGCAGACAAAAAAACACCAAAAAACCTGACGACAAGACCCGCGCCGCAAGGCGCCCCACCCCGACATGATAAAATTGCCGTCTGCCCACTGAACGGGCAGTTCACCCTTTACCGTGTCCGGCGGCGGCGCTTCAGCCGGTCCTCCTGCGACGCTCGCGCGGCACTATCCCGCAGCGCCAGGATCTCCTGGCGCACATCGCCGAAGCGACATAGAAAGGCACAGGGTGCGACCAGACTGACGACATTTGCACACTGCGCGCGCCCTGTCGGCGCGTGCCACGGAGAACGGTATGGCGGGTCATTCGAAATGGGCCAACATCAAGCATAAGAAAGCAGCGGCCGATGCCAAGAAGGGCAAGGTCTGGACGCGGCTCATCAAGGAAATCCAGGTCGCGGCCCGCATGGGCGGCGGCGAAATCGACTCGAACCCGCGCCTGCGGCTCGCCGTCGACAAGGCTTACGACGCCAACATGCCGAAAGACAACATCAACCGCGCGATCCAGCGAGGTGTCGGCGGCGTCGACGGCGCGAACTACGAAGAAATCCGCTACGAAGGCTACGGCATCGGCGGCGCGGCCGTCATCGTCGATACGATGACGGACAACCGCACGCGCACCGTCGCGGAAGTGCGCCACGCGTTCTCGAAGTTCGGCGGCAACATGGGCACGGACGGCTCGGTGTCGTTCATGTTCGATCACGTCGGCCAGTTCCTGTTCGCGCCCGGCACGCCGGAAGACAAGCTGATGGAAGCCGCGCTCGAAGCAGGCGCTGACGACGTCGTCACGAACGAGGACGGCAGCATCGAAGTGATCTGCCCGCCGAACGATTTCCCCAAGGTGAAGAGCGCGCTCGAAAGCGCGGGCTTCAAGGCGGAACTCGCGGAAGTGACGATGAAGCCCCAGACGGAAGTCGAATTCACGGGCGACGACGCCGTCAAGATGCAAAAGCTGCTCGACGCGCTGGAAAATCTGGACGACGTGCAAGAGGTCTATACGAACGCGGCCATCGCCGACGAATAAGGCATGGAGTGAGCGCGCCGCCCGCGTCGGTTTTCTTCCGGGCCGGGCCGTCGCAGCGCTCCTCCTGCTCGCCGCACAGGCGTTTTCGTATGAAGGTCAGAGGGCCGTTGATCGTCGCCGCTGACCGCTCTCTGGCGGCATATATTGCGGCCTTTTCCGCCACAACGCCCTGCTTTGTCGCCTGCGTCACAGGCAATGCCTTCGCGTTGTGCGAAGGTAGAGATGGATATCCACGGTTCGCGCCGCTGCGCGGGCCGTTCACGGTTTTTAGCATTCGGGGAATCACATGAAGTTACTCGTCGTCGGTTCCGGCGGTCGCGAACATGCGCTCGCGTGGAAGCTCGCGCAGTCGCCGCGCGTGCAGCTCGTCTATGTCGCGCCGGGCAACGGCGGCACCGCGCAGGACGACCGCCTGCGCAACATCGATATCACCGATCCGAACGCACTCGCCGACTTCGTCGAGAGGGAACAGGTCGCGTTCACACTGGTCGGCCCGGAACAGCCGCTGGCGGCGGGCATCGTCAACATCTTCCGCGCGCGCGGCCTGAAGATTTTCGGCCCGACGAAGGAAGCGGCGCAGCTCGAAAGCTCGAAGGACTTCGCGAAGGCGTTCATGAAGCGCCATGCCATTCCCACGGCCGAATACGAAACCTTCGCCGACGTGGCGGCCGCGCACGCGTACATCGACGCGAAGGGCGCGCCCATCGTCATCAAGGCAGACGGCCTCGCCGCGGGCAAGGGCGTGGTCGTCGCGCTGACGCTCGACGAGGCGCACCACGCCGTCGACATGATGCTGTCGGACAACAAGCTCGGCGACGCCGGCGCGCGCGTCGTGATCGAAGAATTCCTGGCGGGCGAAGAAGCCAGCTTCATCGTGATGGTGGACGGCAAGAACGTGCTGGCGCTGGCATCGAGCCAGGATCACAAGCGTCTGCTGGACGGCGATCAGGGCCCGAACACGGGCGGCATGGGCGCCTATTCGCCCGCGCCTATCGTCACGCCGCAACTGCACGCGCGCGTGATGCGCGAAATCATCCTGCCGACCGTGCGCGGGATGGAAAGAGAAGGCATCCGCTTCACGGGCTTCCTGTACGCCGGCCTGATGATCGACGCGCAAGGCAACCCGAAGACGCTCGAATTCAACTGCCGGATGGGCGACCCGGAAACGCAGCCGATCATGGCGCGTTTGAAGGGCGATTTCTCGAAGGTCGTCGAGCAGGCGATCGCGGGCACGCTGGATACGGTGGAACTGGAATGGGACCGCCGCACCGCGCTCGGCGTGGTGCTGGCCGCACACAACTATCCGGAAGCACCGCGCAAGGGCGATTTCATCGGCGGCATTCCGGCGGAAACGGCGGACGCAGTGACGTTCCACGCAGGCACGACGCTCGCCGACGGCAAGCTGACGACCTCGGGCGGACGCGTGCTGTGCGTGGTCGGGCTGGCGGATTCGGTGCGCAGCGCGCAGTCGGTCGCTTATGAGGCGATCAACCATATTTCGTTCGACGGCATGCAGTATCGCCGCGACATCGGTTATCGCGCGGCCAACCGCAAGCACGGCTAAGCCGGCCTTTTTCTGCGAGCAAGCGCTTCCCGGCGCGGCATCCGGGGCATCCTGCCCGGACTCGCCACATGGCCCTTCGGGGCCATATGGCCGCGCCGGCGCTACACTTGGGTCTGTCGGCAGATTTTCGCCGCGATGGGCGAGCCCCGGCTGAGCAACGCCGACAACCGCCAGAACATGCGCCGCGAACGGCACATAGCGCCCGATCTGGCCCATTGAGTCCCGACCGCGCCAGCGTTTTTTGCCTGCCGCGCCCCACATATCATGACCGATTCGATTCACGCTCACGACACTCAGACCGTCCGCACCTGGATGCAAGGCTTGCAGACGCGGATCGCCGACGCACTCGGTGCATTCGACGGCACGCCGCTCACCACCGACAGCTGGCAGCGCGCGCCCGGAGAAAAGCTGCGTGGCGGCGGCTGCACGCGCATCCTGGAAGACGGCCAGTTCTTCGAGCGCGCGGGCATCGGCTTCTCCGACGTGCAAGGCGACGCCCTGCCCGGCTCGGCCAGCGCGCTGCGCCCGCAACTGGCGGGACGCGGCTTCGAAGCGATGGGCGTGTCGCTGGTGCTGCATCCGCGTAACCCGTACTGCCCGACCGTTCACATGAACGTGCGCCTCCTCGTCGCGACGAAAGCGGGCGAAACACCCGTGTTCTGGTTCGGCGGCGGTATGGATCTGACGCCCTATTACGGCTTCGAGGAAGATGCGCAGCATTTCCACCGCGTCTGCCGCGACGCGCTGCAACCGTATGGCGACGACCTCTATCCGCGCTTCAAGCGCTGGTGCGACGACTACTTCTTCCTGAAGCATCGCAACGAACCGCGCGGCATCGGCGGGATTTTCTTCGACGACTTCTCTGAGCCCGGCTTCGACCGGTCTTTCGCGATGGTCAAGAGCGTCGGCGATGCGTTCCTGAATGCGTATCTGCCCATCATCGAGAAGCGCCGCGACACGCCGTACGACCAGGTCCAACGCGACTTCCAGGCTTACCGGCGGGGCCGCTACGTCGAATTCAATCTCGTGTTCGACCGTGGCACACTGTTCGGGCTGCAAAGCGGCGGACGCACGGAGTCGATCCTGATGTCGATGCCGCCCGTCGTGAACTGGCGCTACAACTGGCAGCCCGAGCCGGGCACGCCGGAGGCGCGCCTCTACAGCGACTTTCTCGTGCAGCGCGAGTGGGTCTGACGCGCCTGGCCGCCCAGCTCCCGCTCCCACCGACAGGCAAAGGAACCGCAACTGAATCCGACCGCTCAATCCATCGCCGCGAAACAGGCACTGCGCCGCCGCATCGGCATACTCGGCGGCACGTTCGACCCCATCCACGACGGTCATCTCGCGCTCGCGCGGCGTTTCGCCGAGGCGCTCGATCTGACCGAACTCGTGCTGATGCCGGCCGGCCAGCCGTGGCAGAAGGCGGACGTGTCGGCAGCCGTGCACCGGCTCGCGATGACGCGCGCAGCCGCCGCGTCGCTGGCGCTGCCGGGCGTGACGGTCAGCGTCGCCACGGATGAAATCGAGCACGACGGTCCCACGTACACTGTCGAAACGCTGCGGCGCTGGCGCGAACGCGAAGGCACGGACGCGTCGATCTCGCTGCTGATCGGCGCGGACCAGCTGGTTCGGCTCGACACCTGGCGCGACTGGCAGCAACTGTTCGACTACGCGCACATCGCAGCGGCAACGCGCCCGGGCTTCGACGTATCAGCTGTACCGCCCGGCGTCGCGGCGGCGATCGCGCAACGCGGGGCTGACGCCCGCACGTTGCAGGCAACTCCGGCCGGGCATCTGCTGATCGATACGTCGCTTGCGTTCGATGTATCGGCCACCGACATTCGCGCGCATCTGCGCGCGTCGCTCGAAAACGCGGCAGCGACGGGCGACGGTCAATCTGCACAGAATCATGTCCCCACGGCCGTGTGGGACTATATTGTTCAACATCATCTGTACCATCGGTAATCATGGATATACGCAAGCTCCAACGTGCCATCGTCGACGGACTCGAAGACGTCAAGGCGCAAGACATCCGGGTGTTCAACACCAGCCACCTCACCGAACTGTTCGATCGCGTGATCGTCGCCAGCGGCACGTCGAACCGCCAGACCAAGGCGCTCGCCTCCAGCGTGCGCGAGAAGGTCAAGGAAGTGGGCGGCGACATCATCAGCACGGAAGGCGAAGACATCGGCGAATGGGTTCTGGTGGATTGCGGCGATGCCGTCGTGCACATTCTGCAACCCGCACTGCGTCAGTACTACAACCTCGAAGAAATCTGGGGCGACAAGCCGGTGCGCGTGAAACTGTCGACGCCGAACCCGTTCGGCGGCGCCCGTCCGTCCGAGCCGCTCGACGACGAAGACGAGGAAGAAGAAGCCCCCGTCGCGCGTCCGGCACGTAAGGCACCCGCTCGCCGCCGTTCGTGATCGCTTTCATGTCCGGGCCGACGTCCGGTCGCTCTGATGCGAGCATTTCTGACGCGGCACGGGGCTGACGATGAAACTGCATATCCTCGCGGTCGGCCACAAGATGCCGGACTGGATTGCCACGGGCTTCGACGAATACGCGAAGCGCATGCCGCCCGAGCTGCGTATCGAATTGCGTGAAATCAAACCCGAGCAACGCTCGTCGGGGCGTTCCGCCGAAAGCGTGATGGCCGCCGAGCGGCAGAAGATCGAAGCGGCGCTGCCGAAGAACGCGCGTATTGTCGCGCTCGATGAACGCGGCAAGGACTGGACCACGATGCAGCTCGCGAACGCTCTGCCCACCTGGCAACAGGACGGACGCGACGTCGCATTTCTGATCGGCGGAGCAGATGGACTCGACCCCGAACTGAAGGCGCGCGCCGACATGCTGCTGCGCGTGTCGAGCCTCACGCTGCCGCACGCGATGGTCCGCGTGCTGCTTGCCGAACAACTGTATCGCGCGTGGACCATCACGCAGAATCATCCGTATCATCGGGTCTGAACTCCGTCTGAACATACGGACATCTTCAAGTCCCGCGTCCTTGCGCACAACCTGGCCGAACGGCCAGGGTGCGCGCCGCTCTCCCCGTCTGTTACGCTCAACACCTGTCGTCGGCTTCGTGTTCCGAGGCCGTGCCGCCCTTCTTCGCTAGTGATCCATTCATGTCCATTCAGAGTGCCGCTTTTCCGTTCGTCTACCTGGCTTCTCAAAGCCCGCGCCGTCAAGAATTGCTGACGCAACTGGGCGTGCGCTTCGAACTGCTGCTGCCGCGCCCCGATGAAGACGCCGAGGCACTCGAAGCCGAACTGCCAGGCGAGCGAGCGCACGACTACGTGATGCGCGTGTGCGTCGCGAAGGCCCGTGCGGCACGTGCGCGGCTCGTGGCAGGCGGTCACGCGAATGCGCCCATTCTCGTTGCCGATACAACCGTCACGATCGACGATGCGATTCTCGGCAAGCCGATCGATGCAGACGATGCCGTCGCGATGCTTACGCGTCTCGCCGGGCGCGATCACGAAGTGCTGACGGCCGTGACCGTCGCCGATGCACAGGGTGAATTGCTTGCGCCTGCCCTATCGGTTTCGCGCGTACGCTTTGCTGCAGTGCAAAGCGACGCGTTGCGCCGCTACGCGGCAAGTGGCGAACCGCTCGGCAAGGCAGGCGCGTATGGCATTCAGGGGCGTGCGGCGGAGTTCATCGAGCATATCGACGGGTCCTATTCAGGTATCATGGGTTTGCCATTGTTTGAAACCGCTGCCCTTCTACGTGCGGCGCGCATCGACTTCTAGAACAACACCATGAACGAAGAAATCCTGATTAACGTTACGCCACAGGAGACGCGCGTAGCGTTGGTCCAGCAGGGCGCAGTGCAGGAGCTTCATGTCGAACGCACGCTGTCGCGCGGGCGGGTCGGCAATGTCTATCTCGGCAAGGTCGTCCGCGTGCTGCCGGGCATGCAGTCCGCGTTCATCGATATCGGTCTCGAACGTGCGGCGTTTCTGCACGTTGCCGACATCTGGCATCCGCGGCTTGCGGGCGAGCCGCAGCAGCAGGTGCCGCATCAGCCCATCGAGAAAATCGTCTTCGAAGGACAAACCTTGATGGTTCAGGTCGTCAAGGATCCCATCGGCACCAAAGGCGCGCGGCTCTCCACGCAAGTCAGCATCGCCGGACGCACGCTCGTCTATCTGCCGCAGGAACCGCATATCGGCATTTCGCAGAAGATCGAAAGCGAGGCCGAGCGCGAAGCCGTGCGCGCGCGGCTCACGTCGGTGCTGCCCGTCGACGAGAAAGGCGGCTACATCGTGCGCACCATCGCCGAAGACGCGACGAGCGAAGAACTGGCCGCCGACGTCGCGTATCTGCGCAAGACCTGGGCGACGATACTTTCGCAGGCGCAGCGCATGCCGCCGACCAGCCTGCTCTATCAGGATCTGAACCTCGCGCAGCGCGTGCTGCGCGACTTCGTCAACGACGAGACCACGCGCATCCAGGTGGATTCGCGCGAGACGTTCCAGATGCTCGCGGAGTTCGCGGCCGAGTTCACGCCTGCTGTTTCGTCGAAGCTGCATCACTACACGGGCGAGCGTCCCCTCTTCGATCTGTACAACATCGAGACGGAAATCCAGCGTGCGCTGTCGCGGCGCGTCGATCTGAAGTCGGGCGGTTATCTGGTGATCGACCAGACGGAAGCCATGACGACCATCGACGTCAACACGGGCGGCTACGTCGGAGCGCGTAATTTCGACGATACGATCTTCAAGACCAATCTCGAAGCCGCGCATACGATCGCGCGGCAATTGCGGCTGCGCAATCTGGGCGGCGTGATCATCATCGACTTCATCGACATGGAGAACGCCGAGCATCGCGATCAGGTGCTCGGGGAACTGAAGAAGGCGCTCGCCCGCGACCGCACGCGTGTGACGGTCAACGGGTTCTCGCAACTGGGTTTGGTCGAGATGACGCGAAAGCGCACGCGCGAGTCGCTTGCGCATGTGCTGTGCGAACCTTGCCCGGTTTGCCAGGGCAAAGGACAAGTGAAGACGGCGCGTACCGTCTGCTATGACGTGCTGCGTGAAATTCTGCGGGAGTCGCGCCAGTTCAATCCGCGCGAGTTTCGCGTGGTCGCGTCGCAGCAGGTCATCGATCTCTTCCTGGAAGAAGAATCCCAGCATCTGGCGATGTTGATCGATTTCATCGGCAAGCCGGTATCGTTGCAGGTCGAGTCGAATTTGAGCCAGGAGCAATACGACATTGTCCTGATGTAATCGCATCGTCTCATCGTCCACTGGAGACTCCCGGGCACATCGCTTGCTTGATGGCAGGCGACACCGCACGCGGGAGGCGACATGCGCTCCGAACAATACGACTACAACGACGATCAGACACCCCTACCGAACCCTTGCTACGACAGGCTTTGCAGCCAGTCCGTCCGCGAGAATGGCACGCGACGCAAACACACGGCAGCCGCCATGCTGAGCTTCGGCATCGCCTGGTTGTTCGGCCTCGAAGCGCTGCTTTCCGACGACGAAAACTGACCGGCCGATGCGCCCTGCATCGGAGCGCGATACGAATTTTCAATCGCTTCCGTGTAGAGGTTACAGAGATCGATCGAGCGCGGCGTGCAACGGGGACAATGCCGGATGGCGTGTCACGAGCGAGACAGCCCTCTTCCGGCAAATCAACTAGACTTTCCGTATGCAGTTGCAATAGACGGAGGCTGCCATGGCTGAATCAATGGTTGGCATCGTGGTCGGCATTGTCGTGCTGGCGGTGATCGCGACGCTGCTGTCGCATCAATTGCGGCGCGAGCATCACTATCGCGAAGGGATGTCGGGGCGCTTCGACGGGCATCGCTGGTGGGAGCGCCTGCGGCATCGTCACTGAGCCCCTGCCGCGGACAGGCCCGGCAGGCCGCCAGCCCGCAAACACTTTATCCACACCCACCCGCGCCGCTCAATGCGGCGCACGACACGCGGCAAGCGTCAGCCTCACCCGTCATCTTCAGGCCGCCCGACGCGCCGCACGGAGGCGATCATGTCCGACGAAGCCGCAACCCTGAGCTGGCAACAAGTCGACTATGAAGGCTTCGAGATTCACTTCGCGCCATCGCTGAAAGAAGGCACCGCGCGCTACACGTATATCGGCTATGTCTGCCATCCCGGCGCCAATCCAAAATTGCCGGGCCACACCGTTCACTTTCACGCGGACGGCGAGGAATCGTTCAAGACGCTCGACGATGCGAGCGATGAAGCCGTGCACGTCGGCAAGGCAATCGTGGAAGGCACGCACCCCGATCTGTCGGTGCTGTCGCTGGTGACGAGCGGCGTTTAAAGAATGTCGGCTCGTCCGAGGAAACGCTTAGCGAACCGGGCTTTCGTCCGCTTTCGACGGCGTCTCTTTGCGGCAACTGAGGAAAATGCCGACGAGGAAAATGAACAGATTGCCCTCGGTAAAGTTCAGCAGCAGCGAATTCGCAAAGCAGCCGATCGCAAAGGCAAACAGATAAGCGAGCACGATCGTGCGCGCGGGCTCGCGCAGTTCGAGCGCGGAGCGTCCGATCTGCACCAGGAAGAACACGAACAGCGCGATGCCGAGTGCACCCAGCTGAATCCCCATCAGCAGGAATTCGTTGTGCGGATTACCCGCCGTCGCGGCTTTCGCGCCCGTCGCGTTGCGCGCGAAGGCATCGAATTCGTCCTGCACGGTACCCACGCCATGACCAATGATGGGACGCTCGGCAATCAGTTCGAGGCTGCGCCGATAGAACACGATGCGTACCCCCATCGACGTATTCTTGTTCGACGTCTCGTACGCGCTGATTTCTTCATGCGTTTCCGCGAGGCGCGAGGCATGCGAATGCAGCGCCGCGTAGACGAGGCTGCCCGCGACGGCGACCAGCACAATGCCGCTCCCCCAGCGCATCCACGGCTTCATGCCGCGTAGCGACACAAAGTACGTCACGACATAGATCACGATAAAGAGAATTGCGATGATCTGCCCCGTGCGCCCCTGCATCATCAACAGCACATTGACGATCGCGAGCAGCGCGACGATATAGAGCGTCACCCTGGCAGCACGCGAACGCGCGTGTTTCGCGAAGTTCAGTGCCAGATAGAACAGCAGCGCCGTCATGATGCCTGCCGCGATGTGATCCTTGAAAACCCAGGCTTTGCGGATGGGATCGGTATTCGAGTGCCACGTGCCGATCGACGTCCAGCCGAAGTAATTCGAGCACGACAGCACCAGCGCAAACGTCAGCGCTCCGAACAGCGTCCACTTCGCGACAGTCGTCCAGGCCGTCGTACGGCAATCGCGGAACGTCAGCATCAGCAGCGGCAGATAGATCAGCTTGCGGTACTTCATCAGGAAGTCGAACGCATGCCCGCGATCCGCCGTCGTCCACGCGAGGCTCAACATCAGCGCGGCGGCGAGCAGCAGCGCGGCCACGCTCACGCGATCCGTGAAAATCGAACGCCAGTTGCGCCACACTTCGGGCGACAGCAGCGCGCACACCGCGAACAGCGACGCCGCGATATTGACGCCGGCAGTGGACAACGGAACGGCAAACAGGGCGACAAGCGCGAAAGTCCGCGCGAGGATCAACGGATACGAATCTGTTCTGGCGTGTTGCATGTATGCTTCAACTCTCAATGACGAAATGCGCTCGCGTAGCCGTCGACCGTCGGCTCGCTGCGTCAGTGGCCCGGCCTCTTCCGGCCGCTGCCTTTTGTCGATCTTGTCGATCTTGCCTGCCTAATCCTGCCACATCTTGCTGGCCGCGCCACGGCGGCCAGGTCACGCCGTCGTCATCATCTCACGGCCCGCATGCGTTTTGCTTGCACGTCAGCCGGACGTGCAAGCAACGGTAAGGCCCCACCGTTCATCGTGGGGTATCGCGCAGATAGAACGCCGTGCGCGCGTCGAGCGCCTCGCGCGAATACAGCTGCTCGACGGTCCGGCGCGCCGCCGCGCCGATCTGCGCGCGCAACGCCGGTTGCCCGATCAGCTGATCAAGTATTGCCAGTGCTTCTTCGGATGTATCGAAAAGATAGCCGTTCTCGCCATGGCGAACGACGTCCGCGTAGCCGCCATGACGATGACACACCACGGGCAAACCGCACGCCATTGCCTCGAGCACCACGCGCCCGAAGGTCTCGACGTGCTCGCCCGTGCGGTAATAGAAAATATCGAGTTCGTGCAGAAAGTCCGGCGCGGCCATCGCGCCTTCGGGCAAAAGACGGATCGCGTCGTCTTTCGGCAAAGCGCCCGCCAGCGTCGTCGCGCCTTGCAGGAGCAGCTTGCAGCCGCGCGCGGCGAGCGCCTTGTACACGGCGATGTCGTCGGGATGATGCTTGTCGGCCGTATCGCGGCTCAAGCGGCCGATCACTGGTTGCGCATGCGCTTCGCGCGCGCGAGGTGCAAAGCGGCCAATATCGATCGGCGAAGGCTGGATCTCCCCCTTCACACCGAGCAGTTGCGCCTGGAAAGACGAGATCAGCACGAACTCGGTCGCGGGCCAGCGCAAGAGCGGCGGCGGCGTCGAAGTGAGCTCGAGCAGCTTCGGATGAAACGTGTTGAACACGTATACGAGCCGCTGGGGACGGCCCACGAAATACGGCCATAAACGGTTGCGCCAATGCGCGCCCACGAACACGTAGGTGCCGCCGCGCGGCACGCTCGCCTTGAATGGCGCAACGCGGCGAATCGGATAGGCGGCCGCCAGTTCCTCCGACGTCCGCGACGATGTGCTCCATAGCTGCACGTCGCTCTTGCCGCGCAGCAGTTCGTACAGGCTCAGCGCCTCCCGCTCGCTGCCGCCGTTCGGATTGTGAAACCCGTTGAAGATGTGAATCATGCCTTCTGTCTGAATGGTCACCGGCTGCATCGGATAGTTCGCAGCGGCGGGCGCACCCTCATGCGGCGCTGGGCCGCGCGGGCGTACCCTCTATAGGATGCTCACGCAAAGATTCTCATGCCGCGTGCTGCTGGAACTGGATTCGATGCAGATGCGCATACAAGCCGTTCTGCGTCAGCAATTCGCGGTGGCTGCCACGCTCGACGATACGCCCCGCGTCGAGCACGAGAATGCGGTCAGCACGCTCGATGGTCGACAGACGATGCGCGATCACGAGCGTCGTGCGGCCCTTCATCAGCGTTTCGAGCGCGGCCTGCACATGACGCTCGGATTCGGAATCGAGCGCCGAGGTGGCTTCGTCGAGAATCAGGATGGGCGCGTCCTTGTACACCGCGCGCGCAATCGCGAGACGCTGGCGCTGGCCGCCTGACAGCATCATGCCGTTGTCGCCGATCAGCGTTTCGATGCCGTTCGGCATCGCGGCCACGGTGTCCCACAGATTGGCGGCATGCAGTGCTGCCGTCACGCGTTCCGGGTCCGCCGTCTGTCCGTAGGCGACGTTGTTCGCGATCGTGTCGTTGAACAGCACGACGTCCTGGCTCACCATCGCAATCTGGCTGCGCAGCTCGTGAATGCCGTATTCGGGCAGCGCCACGCCGTCGACGAGAATCTGGCCGCCGCTCGGATCGAAGAAACGCGGCAGCAGGTTCACGAGCGTCGTTTTGCCGCTGCCCGACGGACCCGCCAGCGCGACCATCTCGCCGGGGGCGACCTTGAATGACACGGTATCGAGCGTCTGCCGCTGCATCGGACCGCTTGCGCCGTACATGAACGACACATCGCGGAACTCGACTTCGCCCGTCGAGCGCTCCAGTTTGCGGCCGCCGCCCACCGGCTCCGACGGCTCGTCGATCAGACCGAAGATCAGTTCGGCCGCCGTCATGCCGCGCTGCAACGGCTGGTTCACGTCCATCAGGTGCTTGAGCGGAGAAATGATCAGCAGCATCGACGTGACGAAGGCGACGAAGCCGCCGACCGTCGTCTGGTCGTGCGACGACTGCACGACGGCGATCGTGATCACGACGGCGAGCGCGATCGAGGCGAGAAACTGCGTGAGCGGCTGCGCAAGCCCGCCCGACACCGTCATGCGCATCGAGTAGCCGCGCAGACGCTTGCTCATCTCCGTGAAACGGTCGATCTCGTACTGCTCGCCGTTATGCACCTTGACGACCTTGTAGCCACCCACCGTCTCCTCGACGACATAGGACAGCTCGTTGGTGAGCGTCTGATGTTCGCGGTTCAGGCGGCGCAGCCGGCGGTTGATCTTGCCCACCAGCCAGCCGATGCCCGGCAGCAGCACGGCGACGATCAGCGTCAGGCGCCAGTTCAGATAGAACAGGTAGCCGAGCAGAAACACGACCGTCAGTGAATCGCGCACGAGCGTGACCATTACGCCCGTCAGCACGTTGAGGATCTGATTCACCTCGAAAACGATCGCGTTGATGACCGTGCTGGCCGTTTCGCGCTGAAAAAAGGCGACGCTGCTGTGGATCATCCGGTTGAACATGGTCAGCCGCAGTTCCAGCAGGATGCGGTTCGACACGTAGGACAGCAGGTAGCCCGACGCGTACTGTGCGACACCGCGCACGAGCGCGAGGCCGATCACGGCAAGCGGCACGAACCACTTCGCGGCGTCGCTGCCGTGCTCGCCGAAGCCGTGGTCGAGCAGCGGCTTGAGCAGCGCGGGAATCCCTGCCTCGGTGGCGGCCACGACGCCCATCGTGAAAATGCCGGCCAGGACGATCCAGATGAGCGGCTTGACGTACGGCCACAGACGCCGCAGGACCACGATGGTCGACGTTGTTTCACCGGAGCCGATGGGCTTGCTTAACGTTGGCTTGGCGCTCAAGAGTTCCTCTGGGAATGCGGATGCGCTTCACGGCACCCGTGGACCGCCCCCTCGGGCGGATTGCAAATGCGACATTGTAAACCGTCCGGCATGTCATCCCGACCCGGCTAAATGATTGGAAATCCACACGTTTGCGGATTTCCCGGGCACGGCGCGGCCGCATTGCCCGGCTCGATCGCGCCCAGGCCCGCTTCAACCGGCTCGCCACCCGCGCACGGCCATGCGAATGGCCCGCCCGGCGCTTAACGTCGGCTTACATCCGCTGTGTATACTTGCGCAACTTTCGTTGGGCGGCGGCCACGGCAGCAGGCTGTGTGGAGCAGGCGCCCATCTCTCCCGCCATCGATTCGCATGACACAACCCACACTCGGCGTCGCCATCATCACGAAGAACGCCGCGCTGCGGCTCGACGAATGCCTGCGCGCCGTCGCGTTCGCCGACGAAATCGTCGTCGTCGACAGCGGCAGCACGGATGCCACCGTCGACATCGCCCGTTCGCACGGCGCGCGCGTGCTCACGCATGCCGACTGGCCGGGCTTCGGCCCGCAAAAGAACCGCGCGCTGGACGCGCTCGGCACGACCTGGGTGCTGTCGATCGACGCGGACGAAATCGTCACGCCGGAACTGGCCGTCTCGATTGCCGGCGCGCTCGCCACGCCTGCCGCCGATGTGTATGCCGTCGACCGTCTGTCGGCATTTTGCGGACATTGGGTGCGCCACAGCGGCTGGTATCCCGACTGGATTCCGCGTCTGTTCAAACGCGGCACGGCCCGTTTCTCCGACGACCTCGTGCACGAGCGGCTCATGTTCGATTCGCCCGCAAAGCGTCTGGACGGCAAATTGATGCATCACTCGTACGAAGACTTCGAGACGGTGCTGCGCAAGCTCGACGCGTATTCGACGGCAGGCGCGCAGCAGCGCCATGCGGCCGGCCAGCGCGGCAGCTTCGGCAAGGCCGTCGCGCGGGGCGCGTGGGCTTTCGTGCGAACCTACCTGCTGCGTCGCGGCTTCCTGGATGGCCGCGCGGGCTTCATGATCGCGATGTTCAACGCGGAAACCGTGTACTACCGGTTCTTGAAGCTGGCGCAGTTGGGACGCGAGAACGGCCCGGAGCGCTGACGGCTGCACACGTCGGCGCCAGCGATTTGAGCAGGCGCCGCAAGCGTCAATACACGATCTCGATCGCGCTGCCTGAAAACTCGCTGCGCAACGCAGCGAGCAGTTCATCCGTCGGCTTCACGCGCCACGCGTCGCCGAGCCGCACCTCGCCTTCCGCATTGTCGCTGCGATAGACGATCTGCACGGCGAGTCCGTTCGGCATCGGTGCCGATGGCCGTTGCGAGCGCCCGCCCGCATCTCCATTGCCGTTGCTGAAGCCGCCGCGGCCACCGCTGCGTACTGCGGGCACAGCAACTTCAGCATCTTCCGGCCTGGCGCGATACGCCTCGAGCACGGAGCGCAGCGCATGCGCGTTCGCGTTGCCGTTCATCTGCACCTTCACGGCCTGCGCGTAGCGCGTGCGGGCACGGCCGAGATCCATCGGCGTATCGACGGTGAAGCGGATGCCGCCCGTGAACGCGTCGTTGCGCGCCTGGCCTTGCACGACGAGCAGCTCGTCTTCCTTGAACAGCTGCTTGTGTGCCTCGAACTGTTCGTTGAAAACGGTCACTTCGCACTGGCCCGTGCCGTCGTCGAGCAGCGCAATCAGCATCTTGCCGCGCTGGGTCATCTGCGTGCGCAACGACACGATCACGCCTGCCACCAGCTTGTCGCGCCCTTCCTTCAGTTCGCCGATCTTCTGACGCACGAAGCGGCGCACTTCGTCCTTGTAGGCATCGAACAGATGGCCCGACAGGTAGAAGCCGAGCGCCGTCTTCTCTTCCTGCAGACGTCGCTTGTCCGGCCACGCGGGCTCGTCGACGAGTTCATGGCCCTGCGACGGCGCGTCGCCCATATCGAACAGACCCGCCTGCATCGCGTTGGCGCTCGCCTGGTCGGCGGCTTCCATCGCGAGCGAGACAGATGCGATCAGCTGCGCGCGGTTCTCGTGCAGCGAATCGAACGCGCCTGCGCGAATCAGCGCTTCGACCGTGCGTCGATTGACGATGCGCCGGTCGATCCGGTTGCAGAAATCAAAGAGATCGATGAACGGACCTTCTTCGCGTGCGCGCAGGATTTCTTCGATCGCGTTCTGGCCACTGCCCTTGATCGCGCCGAGGCCGTAGCGGATGGTGCGCGAACGCTTGCCGTCGCTTTCGGCGACAGGCTCGAACCGGTACGCCGACAGGTTGATGTCGGGCGGCAGCACGGCCATCTTGTTCGCGAGGCAGTCTTCGAACAGGATCTTGACCTTGTCCGTGTCGTCCATCGCGAGCGACATGTTGGCCGCCATGAATTCGGCGGGATGATGCGCCTTGAGCCACGCGGTGTGGTACGCGAGCAGCGCATAGGCGGCCGCGTGCGACTTGTTGAAGCCGTAGCCCGCGAACTTCTCCATCAGGTCGAACGTTTCGTCGGCCTTCTCGCGCGTCAAACCGTTCCTGGCGGCGCCTTCCGCGAAGATCTCGCGATGCTTCGCCATTTCCTCGGGCTTCTTCTTGCCCATCGCGCGGCGCAGCAGGTCGGCGCCGCCCAGCGAATAGCCGCCGATGATCTGCGCCATCTGCATCACCTGCTCCTGATAGACCATGATGCCGTAGGTCTCTTTCAGAACAGGTTCGACGCGCGGATCCGGATACTCGACCGTCTCGCGGCCGTGCTTACGCGCACAGAAGCTCGGGATCAGATCCATCGGGCCGGGACGGTACAACGCCACGAGCGCGATGATGTCCTCGAAGCGGTCAGGCTGCGCGTCCTTCAGCATGCCTTGCATGCCGCGGCTTTCCAGCTGGAACACGGCGACCGTATTCGCCTTCTTGAGGATCGAGAACGACGCAGGGTCGTCGAGCGGCACCTGTGCGAGCGACCAGTTTTCCTTCGACGGATCGAGACGGCGGATATAGCGCTCGGCCCAGTCGAGAATGGTCAGGGTGGTCAGACCCAGAAAGTCGAACTTCACGAGGCCGACGGCTTCGACGTCGTCCTTGTCGTACTGACTCACGACGCCGCTTTCGTCGCCCTGCGTGTAGAGCGGGCAGAAGTCCGTCAGCTTGCCGGGCGCAATCAGCACGCCGCCCGCGTGCATGCCGACGTTACGCGTCAGGCCTTCCACGCGCTGCGCGAGTTCGAGCAGCTGATGCACTTCGTCTTCATTGTCGAAGCGCTCCTGCAGCAGCGGCTCTTCCTTCATCGCGTCCGCGATAGTGACGTGCTTGCCCGGCTTGAACGGAATCAGCTTTGCGACGCCGTCCGTGAACATGTAGCCGAGATCGAGCACCCGGCCGATGTCGCGCACTGCCGCCTTTGCGGCCATCGTGCCGAACGTCGCGATCTGCGACACGGCGTCCGCGCCGTACTTCTCCTTCACGTACTGGATCACGCGGTCGCGGCCATGCTGGCAGAAGTCGATGTCGAAGTCGGGCATCGACACCCGTTCCGGATTCAGAAACCGTTCGAACAGCAGGTTGTAGCGCAACGGATCGAGGTCGGTAATACCGAGCGCGTACGCGACCAGCGACCCCGCACCAGACCCCCGGCCCGGCCCGACGGGCACGCCGTTGTTCTTTGCCCAGTTGATGAAGTCCGCCACGATCAGGAAGTAGCCGGGAAAGCCCATCTTGATGATCGTGCCGCACTCGAAGTCGAGGCGCGCGTAGTAGCTTTCGCGCTGCGCATCGCGTTCGGCCTGCTCAGGGAAAAGCTGCTCCAGACGCTTTTCCAGGCCCTCCTTCGACAGCTGCACCAGGTAGTCGTCGAGCGACATGCCGTCCGGCGTCGGGAACAGCGGCAGCTTGGGCTTGCCGAGTTCGAGCGTGAGGTTGCAGCGCCTGGCGATTTCGACGGTGTTCGCGATCGCGGACGGAATGTCCGCATACAGCGCGGCCATCTCCTCTTGCGTGCGGAAATACTGGTCCGTCGTGAAGCGTTTCTGACGGCGCGGATTCGCGAGAATATCGCCTTCTGAAATACACACGCGCGCTTCGTGCGCGGTGAAATCGTCGGGCGTCATGAACTGCAGCGGATGCGTGGCGACGACAGGCAGCTTCAGCGCAGCCGCAAGCGCGACGGCCTGCTGCACATACGCTTCCGCGCCGAGCTGCCCGCCGCGCTGCAATTCGATGTAAAAACCGTTCGGGAAAATCTGCGCCCAGCGCTGCGCGTTGCGCCGTGCGGCTTCTTCATTGCCCGCCGCGAGCGCGAGACCGACGTCGCCGTGCTGCGCGCCCGACAGCGCCAGCAGCCCTTCCGCGAGTCCGCTTTCGAGCCACGCCGTTTCCACTTCCGCGCGCCCGCGATACTGATTCGTGAGCCACGCCTTCGACAGCAACTCGCAAAGATTCAGATAGCCGGTCTTGTTCTTGACCAGCAGCAAAAGCCGCGAAGGCTTGTCGCGGTCGTCCGGATTCGTGATCCAGACGTCGCAGCCGGCAATGGGTTTGACCCCTTTGCCACGGGCTTCCTTGTAAAAACGGACGAGACCGAATGCGTTGCCGAGATCGGTGAGTGCGAGCGCGCCCTGACCGTCTTTGGCGGCGGCATCGACGACGTCGTCGATGCGCACGATGCCATCGGCAATCGAGAATTCGGAGTGGACGCGGAGATGGACGAAGCGGGGATCTGACATGGGCGACATTGTAACCCCGCCCTCCCGAAAAATTTTGGCCAAACCGGGCCCAAACTGCGCCATTGGCCATCCGGCCAGCCATGCCTGGGCGAGCACGCTTGTTACAGGATTTGTCAACGGTGCTTTGCGCGAATCGGGATCGGCCAATCGGCTATTTCGACGCAGGTCAATACGTCTTCAGGCAGATTGCGGGCCGATTCTCAGGATGAGGGATAATACGCGTTCGAATCCATTTCCTGCCGTACGCGTGCTGCGCCCGCCCCGAATGCGCGCGCCGGGCACGGCGCTTTATTGCTGGACCAGCATGAATATCCTGAATCTTTCGGCCTATCAGTTCTCGACCCTCGACAAAACCGTCGAATGGCGGCCGCTCGTCACCGCGCGCTGCAACGAACTCGGCCTGCGCGGCACCATCCTGCTCGCGCCGGAAGGCATCAACCTGTTTATCGCGGGTGAAATTGCGCAAGTGCGCGAATTCATCGACTACCTTCGCCACGATCCGCTCTTCGAAGGCAAGTTCGCCGCGCTTCAGTTCAAGGAAAGCCTGTCGGAGAAGCAGCCTTTCCGGCGCATGCTCGTCAAGCTCAAGCGCGAAATCATCACGATGAAGAAGCCGGCCATCAAGCCGGAACTGGGCCGCGCGCCGTCCGTCGATGCCCGCACGCTGAAAGCGTGGCTCGACCGCGGTCACGACGACGCGGGCCGCCCGGTCGTGATGCTCGACACGCGCAATGCGTTCGAAGTCGATGTGGGCACGTTCGACAACGCGCTCGACTATCGCATCACCAGATTCAGCGAGTTCCCCGCGGTGATCGAGCAGAACCGCGCGGATCTGGAAGGCAAGACGGTGGTGTCGTTCTGCACCGGCGGAATCCGCTGTGAAAAGGCGGCCATCCATATGAAGGACGTCGGCATCGACAACGTCTACCAGCTCGAAGGCGGCATCCTGAAGTATTTCGAAGAGGTCGGCGGCGCGCACTACAACGGCGAGTGCTTCGTGTTCGACTACCGCACCGCGCTCGATCCGAACCTGCAGCCTACGGCGACGGCGCAATGCTTTGGTTGCCGCGCCGTCGTCATGCCGGAAGACCAGAAGTCGCCGTTCTATGTGCCGGGAAAGACGTGCGCTTCCTGTCATCCAGACGCGCAGCGGCAGGCCGATGCGGCACACGCGGCCTGAACGTCGCGCCATCACGTCCCGCATGAACCCGTTTCGCATGAGCCGCGCCGCTGCGGCTCATGACACCCTCGCATGACAACCTGCCGCGGACGTTTCGCGCCCTCGCCGACGGGCCCATTGCATATCGGCTCGCTCGTCAGCGCGCTCGCGAGCTGGCTGGACGCGCGCGCGCATCGCGGCACGTGGCTCGTGCGCATCGAAGACATCGACGGTCCGCGCACGGTTCCGGGCGCAGCGGAAGACATCCTTGACGCGCTCACCCGCTTCGGCATGACGGCCGATGAGCCGCCCGTCTGGCAAAGCCGGCGCATGTCGCTTTACCAGCGGGCATTCGAACGCCTGCAGGCCGCCGGCCTTGTCTATCCGTGCGGCTGCACGCGCAAGGAAATCGCCGATTCGCTCGTGCAGGCGCACGCCCGGCACACGACGCTCGCCTACCCCGGCACCTGCCGCAACGGCCTGAACGGCAAGCCAGCGCGCGCGTGGCGGCTGCGCGTGCCCGACGGCGATGCCGCCATCGTGACGTTCAAGGATCGGTGGCAAGGCCAGCAGACTCAAAATCTCGCCACCGAAGTCGGCGATTTCGTGCTGCGTCGCGCGGACGATCAATGGGCTTACCAGCTGGCTGTCGTCGTCGACGATGCAGAACAGGGCATCACCCATATCGTGCGCGGCGCCGACCTGCTCGATTCGACCGCGCGACAGATTTATCTGCAGCGCTGTCTCGGCGTGGTCACTCCCTCCTATCTGCACGTGCCCGTCGTGACGAACGCCGACGGAGACAAGCTCAGCAAGCAGACGGGTGCAGCACCGCTCGACACCAGCAAGCCGCTCGTCGCACTGAACGAAGCCGCCCGCCACCTTGGCCTGAAACTGAACGACGCTGCCGCGACATCGCTCGACGCGTTCTACACCGAAGCAACGGCAGCGTGGTCCGGGCGTATAAAGCGCCAATAAAAAATGGCGCCTGCAAAGGCGCCATCTTCAACGAACCAGAATCGACAACCGCCGCGACGTCAATTCGACGACGTCGTCTTGCGCGGCATCCCAAACCCACCCAGCAACGCCGCCAGCGGCTGCTTCGACGCGGGCTTCTGCGGCGCGGCGGGCGCTTCCTCGCGCCTGGTCGCGGCAGAAGGCGACGGCTCATACGGCTTGAAGAAGAAATCGTCGACGGGCTGCTGACGATGATGCGAGCCATGCGACGTACGCTCATGCGCGCCCGTCGTGCGGCGGCGGCTGCCGCGGTCGTCGCGATCGCGGCGCGAACCGCGCTCGTCGTGATGATGACGCACGGGCACATCGACCGTCAGACGCTGAACATCGAGCGGACGCTTGATCAGCTTTTCGATATCGGCCAACTGCTTGCGCTCGTTCGGGCTGAACAGCGACAGCGCGTCGCCCGACGCGCCCGCGCGGCCCGTACGGCCGATCCGGTGCACGTAGTCTTCCGCGTTGAACGGCAGATCGAAGTTGATCACGGCGGGAAGTTCGGCGATGTCGAGGCCGCGCGCGGCCACATCGGTCGCGACGAGCGCTTCGATCTCGCCGCGCTTGAATGCGTCCAGCGCCTGCATCCGTTCGCTTTGCGTGCGGTCGCCGTGAATCGCCGTGGCGACCACGCCGTCGCGCTCCAGCTGACGCGCGAGACGGCTCGCGCCGATCTTGCTGTTGCAGAACACGATCACCTGCTTGAGACTGCGCTCGCGGATCAGCTGGACGACGGCGCCAGTTTTATCGCCTTCCGCCACTTCGTAGACGATCTGCGTGACGTTCGTGGCCGTCGAGTTGCTGCGCGCCACTTCGATCGTCTGCGGATTGCGCAGGTACGTCGACGCGAGCTTCTTGATTTCGGGCGAGAAAGTGGCCGAGAACAGCAGCGTCTGACGCTCGCTCGGCAGCAGATTCAGGATGCGCTGCAGGTCGGGCAGGAAGCCCATGTCGAGCATCCGGTCGGCTTCGTCGAGCACGAGAATCTGCACCTGGCCAAGATTGGCCGTCTTCTGCTGCACGTGATCGAGCAGGCGTCCCGGCGTCGCGATCAGGATTTCGACGCCGCGCCGCAGTTCCGCCGATTGCGGATTCATGTCGACGCCGCCGAACACGACGGCGCTGCGCAACGCCGTGTGCTTCGCGTACGACTGCACGTTGGCGGCGACCTGGTCGGCGAGTTCACGCGTCGGCGTGAGAATCAGCGCGCGAACCGGGTGGCGTGCCGGCGACGCGCTCGTGTTCGCGAGCGGCAGCAGACGCTGGATGATGGGCAGCGAGAAGCTCGCCGTCTTGCCCGTGCCCGTCTGCGCGGCGCCCATCACGTCCCGGCCGCCCAGCACGACGGGAATCGCCTCGGCCTGGATCGGCGTCGGCGTCGTGTAGCCCTGCTCCGCGATGGCTTTGAGAATGTCGGCGTGTAGGCCGAACTGGTCGAAGGTCGCGTTGGTAGGCGTGGTTGCTGTATCGGACATGGTGGCTTTCGCTAAAAATGCGCCTGCGCTCGGACCGCTTGCGCGTTGCCAAAGGCGGGCGCGTGGGCGTCCGCTCAAAGAGTTTCTGCAGCTTCTTCTGCAGCGGCCGGGGCCGCGGAGGGCATCAGGATGAAGGCGGAGCCACGGCGTCCCGTTAAAAGGCCCGCTTGCGTACAGCCAGTATCGGCAAGCATGCGGCCGGCTCCCGCCGGCGGAAACATCCGCCGGAAAGGCCGGTATTGTAGCACTTCGGCATTCCACCCCTTGCCGTGCGCGCAGCGAGGCTGCCCGAACCGCGCTGCAGCGCCGCATGACAGCCGTTTCATGCGGGGACGGACCACGGCCGACGCGGGCAGCGTAGACGTCGCACAAGGCAATCTGGTGACAAGGGCCCGGCGCGTGCCCGAGACCCTTCCCGCCCCGCTTCCTTCACCACGTTTCGCGCATCACCATCAGCCGCAGTTCCGTCATGTCTTCGATTGCATAGCGGATGCCCTCGCGCCCGAGCCCCGAGTCCTTCACGCCGCCATACGGCATGTTGTCGACGCGGAACGACGGTACATCGTTGATGACCACGCCGCCGACTTCGAGTTCATCCCACGCCTGGTGCGCGTGCGCCAGCGAATCCGTGAACACGCCCGCCTGCAGGCCGAAGTCGCTGTCGTTGACGGTCGCGAGCGCGCTTTTGAAGTCGTCGAATTTTTCGAGGATCGCCACCGGCCCGAACGCCTCCTTGCGATACAGGTCCGACTCGCGCCCGACGTTCTCCAGCAGCGTCGCCTCGAACATCGCGCCGTCGACCTTGCCGCCCGCGACGATCTTCGCGCCCGCCTTCACCGCGCCGTCCATCCAGCCGGCAAGACGCCGCGACTCGGATTCGGAAATCATCGGCCCGACGAAGGTTTTTTCGTCCTTCGGATCCCCCATCTTCAGCGACTTCGTCTTCGCGATCAGCTTGTCGCGCAGTTCGTCGTACAGCGACGCGTGCGCCAGAATCCGCTGCACACCGATGCAGCTCTGCCCCGACTGGTAGAACGCGCCAAATGCGAGCCGGTCCACGACGTAATCGAGCTTGTCGCGCTGATCGCCGTCGACGATGGCAGCCGCGTTGCCGCCCAGTTCCAGAATCACCTTCTTCTTGCCCGCCTTCGCTTTCAGATCCCAGCCGACGGCGGGCGACCCTGTGAACGACAGCAGCTTGAAGCGCTCGTCGGTGGTGAAGAGATCGGCGCCGTCGCGGTGGGCGGGCAGGATCGAGAACGCGCCTTTCGGCAGATCGGTCTCCGCGAGCACTTCGCCGATGATCAGCGCGCCGACGGGCGTGCGGCTCGCCGGTTTCAGCACGAACGGCACGCCCGCCGCCAGCGCGGGCGCGACTTTGTGCGCGGCCAGATTCAGCGGAAAGTTGAACGGCGAAATGAACGAGCACGGCCCGATGGGCACGCGCTTCACATACGCGTGATAACCCTTCGCACGCTGCGAGATTTCGAGGTTCACGATGTCGCCGTCGATACGCACCGATTCTTCCGCTGCGACCTTGAAGGTATCGATCAGGCGTGTGGCTTCGCCGCGCGAATCGTTGATCGGCTTGCCCGCTTCGATGCACAGCGCCATGGCCAGTTCGTCGAAGCGCTCGCGAAAGCGCTTCACGCAGTGTTCGAGTACGGCCTGGCGCTTGAACGGCGGAAACGCGCGCATCGCGGGCATCGCATCGACGGCGGCGCCGATGGCTTGATCGATGGCCTTCGCATCGGCCATCGCAACGCGCGTCGCCACTTCGCCGCTGAACTTGTCGGTGACTTCGAGATCGGTGTTCGCCGCGACGGGTTCATTCGCGAGGTAGTACGGATAACTCTTCTGCAACATGACTCGTTCTCCTTGATCGATCAGCGACGCTCAGCAAGGGCCGCTCCGTGACAGCCCCGCCGCGCGCCGGACAGAAACGCTCAAAGCTGCGCGGACAGCCGCTTGATCTCGCGGTTCAGCACACGCTCGTTGTCGGAGTAATCGATGGGCACGTCGATCACGTGCACCCCCGGCGTCGCGAAGCACTCGCGCACGAGCGGCGCGAGTTCCTCCGCCGATGCAACACGATGTCCCTGCGCGCCATAGCTCTTCGCGTAGTCGACGAAATCGGGGTTGCTGAGCATCATCCCGTAGTCCGGGAAATTCATGTTCTCCTGCTTCCAGCGGATCATGCCGAACGCATCGTCGCGCAGGATCATCACGACGAGGTCGAGCTTCAGCCGCACGGCCGTCTCCAGCTCCTGCGAGTTCATCATGAAGCCGCCGTCGCCGCACACGGCCATCACCTTGCGCTCGGGATGCACGATCTTCGTCGCGATCGCCGACGGCAGCCCCGCGCCCATCGACGCAAGCGCGTTGTCGAGCAGCAGCGAATTCGGCTCGTGCGCCCGGTAGTAGCGTGCGAACCAGATCTTGTACATGCCGTTGTCCAGACAGATGATGCCGTCCACAGGCGTGGTCTCGTACACGTCGTTGACCACGCGCACGGGATACATCGGAAAGCGGTCGTCGTGCTGGCCTTTCGCCAGATGCGCCTCGAAATGCGCCTTGATCTCCTTGAAGCGCGCGAAATCCCAGTGCTCGCCCTTGCCGTGCAGCGCTTCCTTCAACTGCCACACGGCGTTCGCGATATCGCCGACCACTTCGATCTGCGGGAAGTACACAGGGTCGACTTCCGCGCCGAGAAAGTTCACGTGGATCACGGTCTTCTCGCTGGCGTCCGCGCCGCGCATGAAGAACGGCGGCTTTTCGATCACGTCGTGGCCGACGTTGATGATGCAGTCCGCGTGATCGATCGCGCGGTGCACGAAGTCGCCGTCCGACAGCGTCGCGTTGCCGAGCCACAGCGGATGCGATTCGTCGATCACGCCCTTGCCCATCTGCGTCGTGAAGAACGGAATGCCGATCTGATCGACAAATTCGCGCAGCATCTTGCGCGTCGTCTTGCGGTTGCCGCCCGCGCCGATCATCAGCAGCGGATGCTTCGCCTCGACGATCGCCTTGACCGCGTGCGCGACGGCCTTCTCCTCGGCGACGGGGCGGCGGCTGTAGCTCTTCGGAATCGGCTTGCCGTCGCCCTCCTCGTGCGCGACGTCTTCGGGCAGCTCGAGATGCGTGGCGCCCGGGCGCTCTTCCTCGGCCTGCCGGAACGCCTCGCGCACCGACGCGGGAATATTGCCGATCGACACGATCTGCCGCGTGTACTTGGTGAGCGGCTCCATCATCCGCACCACGTCGACGATCTGGAAATGGCCCTGCTTGCTGGACTTGATCGGCTTCTGGCCCGTGACCATCAGCATCGGCATGCCGCCGAGCTGCGCATACGCGGCAGCCGTCACGAAGTTGGTGGCGCCGGGGCCGAGCGTCGCGAGACATACGCCCGTGCGTCCCGTCAAACGGCCATAAGTCGCGGCCATGAAACCGGCCGCCTGTTCATGGCGCGTGAGCACGAGTTTGATTCTGGAGCGGCGCAGCGATTCGAGGAGATCGAGATTTTCTTCGCCGGGAATGCCGAACACGTACTCGACGCCTTCAGCCTCCAGCGACTTGACGAACAGATCCGATGCTTTCATGGAAAGGTCTCGCTTGACGAACGAACGCAGACCGGGCCGTCGCAAGATGATTCAACGGCACGCGGACAAGGATGATCGAAAACGATGACAGCCGCGCCGATGCATCGAGACGGGGCGCGGCCAGTGCGTGGCACACAGCTTACTACCGCGGGCGAAAATGTGCCGTTTTGCGGGCAGGCCGCAAGAGGCGGCGCGTCAGAACGTCAGCGGACGATGGTCACGCAATCGGACAGCAGCGGCGGCGCGTCCTCGCCAAGCATCGCGTCGTAGAGCGTGGCCTGCGGACCCTTGGTCCACCACGTGTAGCTGCCCGCCTGATACTTCGCGCCCGAGCCGGACAGCACATTGACGAACAGCATCTGCGTGCCCTTCACCGGCAACACCGCGAAACTCTGACCGTTGGTTGCGTTCAGATAGGTAACCTGGAGGATGCGGCCCGTCGCACAGGTGTATTTCTGCGTCACGCGATGCGCGGTCCGGATATCGGGCAGCGGCAACAAGTCTGCGGCACTGGCCACGCCCGATGCGGCGACGAACGCCAGCACGCCCCACCATGCAAACCACCGTCTGCTCATCGAATGCCTCGTTTCCTGTCGCGATCCTGTTATGACTGTGCGATCGGGCTGAAGTTTGCGAAGGCGCTCTACGACGGCCGGTCAGGGATCGATGACGTCGGCGCAGGCGTCGGTCGGCGCAGCGGCGACATGGCCGACTACGGGAACGATCTTCAGCCCCGCCGATGCAATGCGGCACGGCGCGGCGGCCAGCCCGCAGCCGCTCAACGACGTCATCATCGCGATCGCAGCGGCGAACAGCGCGACACGCCGCACGAATCCGTCGCCCTTCTGTCTGGCTTTCACACCCGCCGCTCCCTGCCGCTTGCTTCGCTGCCGCTTATTTCGCTGCCCGGCCCTGCTTATTTCGCCGACACCGGCTTGATGGCCGCCGCCGCCTGTTTCGCGCGCTGCAGTGCTTCGCCGATATCGCCAGCCGTCGCCAGCGCGACGCCCATGCGGCGCTTGACGAAACTCTCGGGCTTGCCGAACAGCCGCAGATCCGCACCCGGCACGGCGAGCGCCTGCGCGACGCCTTCGAACGCGATGCCCGTCTCGTCGAGCCCGCCGTAGATCACGGCCGACGCGCCCGGCGCACGCAACGTCGTATCGACGGGCAGACCAAGGATGGCGCGCGCATGCAGTTCGAATTCAGACAGACGCTGCGATGCAAGCGTGACGAGCCCCGTGTCGTGCGGACGCGGGCTCACTTCCGAGAACCATACGTCGTCGCCGCGCACGAAAAGTTCCACGCCGAACAGGCCCCGGCCGCCGAGCGCCGTCGTGACCTTGTCGGCGATGTCACGCGACTTTTCGAGCGCGCGCGGACTCATGGGCTGAGGCTGCCACGACTCGACGTAATCGCCCGCCACCTGCACGTGGCCAATCGGGTCGCAGAAATACGTGGCCGTCTGCTGTGTGGCGGGGTCGATCGCGCGCACGGTCAGCTGCGTGATCTCGTATTCGAAGTTGATGAAGCCCTCGACGATCACCCGCCCGTGATTCACACGGCCGCCCGCCATCGCGTACTGCCATGCGGGCTCGATGTCCGAGTCGCTGCGCAGCACCGACTGCCCTTTGCCCGACGACGACATCACCGGCTTCACGACGCACGGATACCCGACCTTCGCGATGCCCGCCTTCAGCTCTTCGACGGAATCGGCGAATGCGTACGGCGATGTCGGCAGGCCGAGTTCCTCGGCGGCGAGGCGGCGAATGCCTTCGCGGTTCATCGTCAGCTGCGTGGCGCGTGCCGTCGGGATCACTTCGGCGACGCCTTCCGTTTCGATCGCGGCGAGCGCGTCGGTGGCGATAGCCTCGATTTCGGGGACGATCAGATGCGGCTGCTCTTCTTCGACGAGCGCGCGCAGCGCCTTCGGGTCCGTCATGTCGATCACATGCGCGCGATGCGCCACCTGGTGACCCGGCGCGTTCGGATAACGGTCGACCGCGATCACTTCGACGCCGAGCCGCTGCAGCGCGATGATCACTTCCTTGCCCAGTTCGCCCGCGCCGAGCAGCATGA
Organism: Paraburkholderia azotifigens; assembly: GCF_007995085.1. Classification (GTDB taxonomy): domain Bacteria; phylum Pseudomonadota; class Gammaproteobacteria; order Burkholderiales; family Burkholderiaceae; genus Paraburkholderia; species Paraburkholderia azotifigens. The sequence goes on along the minus strand of NZ_VOQS01000001.1, from coordinate 56,580 downwards.
CGCGCGTTGCCGAGGTCGAAAGCGGTGTGCCGATGCGTTGGCCGATCTGCATGGAAGCTCCAGAGAATTTGTGACAAAAAGCGGGTGGAATGAATGACTGCGGCGATGTTAACATGCGCGGCCCCTGCGACAACGCCTGCCGCGTGCCGATAACCCGTGATGGACGCGCGTTGCCGGCTGCGCTTCGAGCCGGCCGTCGCGCCACCCCGTTGCACATGTTGCCTATGCGTTTCGTCACTCGCGTTTGCGCTCGCATGCGGCAAGCGTAGTGCGATACCCTTACGCCTTCGCCAGTTTAGAGAGGAACGACGATATGCAGCCCACGTCTGCCACGCAACGCGACGCACGCTCGAACGCCACACCCGATGCATCGTCGAATGCACCCGAGGCTGCGGCCTGGGAAGCGTTCCGCCGCCGCGCAGGCGCAGCGCTGGCCGTCGTGTCGATCGCCGCACTCGCCGCCTGTTCGATGCCGAAGCACCTCGACTCGGAAGCGCCGCCGCCCGATCCTTTCAACCCCGCAGCCACGCAATTGCTCGACAACACCGACTGGCAGCTCTCCGGCTGGAAGCTCGCCGCGGGCGGCACGCGCGACGTGCCGGGCAACACGGGCGGCGAGCCCATCACGCTCGTGCTGTCGACGGAAACGGGCCAGCGGCGCGCGAGCGGCTTCTCGGGCTGCAATCGCTACACGGGCACCTACGTGCTGCACGACGGCAAGCTGAGCTTCGGCCCGCTCGCAGGCACGCGCATGGCGTGCGCGACGCCGGGCGGCAAGATCGAGGGCGCCTATCTCGATGCCCTCGCGCATATCGAGCACTCGGGCGTCGACATGCGCAAGCCGCAGCAGCTTCAACTGATGCTCGGCAACGGCGACACACTGGTGTTCGCGCGGCGCGGCCAATGAGCGCGCGTCCGGCGAACGTCGGTGGCCTGTGTGCGCTGTGCGCGCCTCCGAAGCGGATGCTTCGCCTGGTTAAACTCGACGGCTCGCGCGTCCGCGCATCCGTCATTCGTTGATGTCTAGCATGCAAACGGTAGTTTTCGGCTGGTTCGGCGCTTCCGCCGTCTGGTTTCTTCCCCTGTCGTGGCGTCTCGTGAAATCCGCGCTGCCGGGCGGTGCGGGCCTGCGCGGCCCCGGCACCATCCGGCTGTGGCTCGGGTTCCTCTGCGTGCTGATCGCGAGTTGCACACTGGAGGCGTCGCTCGTCAACGTGCAGGGCGTCGACGGATTGGGTCATGCGCTGTCGGCAGGGTTCACGCATCTGCTCGGCCGTGTCGCGGCGCCGCTCGTGATGCTCGGCCTCTTCGTGATTTCGCTGCCCTGGCTGATCGGGTTCCGGTGGTCGTCGTGCGTCGCCTGGGCCAACGACGCGTTCGGCCTCGGTTTCGCGCGCCGCAGCCGTGACGAGGAAACGCGCAGTCATGCCCGCGCGGCCGTCGAAACGACACCGTCGCATAGCAGCGCCCCCATCAACACGATGGCGCCGAAGACCAACGGGCGCTACGCGCGGCCCACCGTCTGGCGACCGCCCTCGACAACGGCGACGCGCGGCGCGGCTGCTGTGGGCGCAGCGGGCATGGCAGGCGAAGCGATGGCAATGCAGACGGGCGCGGCTACGGGCGGCGCGGGCGTTGCGCGCCATGCCGCGAGCGGCGCGTCATCGGCTGTGACGGGCAGTCACGCATCCGGCCGCAACACGAGCCGTCCCACCGCCTGGGCACCCTCCGAGCCCGTTGCGCCTGCCGGCTGGCTCGGCCCGGACGCGACGCGCACGCATGCGCGCGAGAACGCGCCCGTCACGATGGAAGCCGCGCGTGTGGCGTCCACGCCGCCGACCGTGTTCGGCAGCACGGCTGCGCTGCAATCGTCGAAAGCGGCGGCGGCCCAGGCGGCGGCGCGCAGCGTGTCGGTGAATCCCGCGGTGACGTCGGCGCGGTCGGCGTCGTTGCGCGCGGCTGGACTCTCGCAAAGCCGTCAGTCGAAGTCGACTGGAACGGCAACGCACACCGCGCAGACGCGCCATGCAGCCGCATCGTCCGGACCGCCGGCGACGCGTCAAACCACGCCGAATCTCAAAGTGCCCGCTTACACGCGTGCCAATCAGCCCGCACAGCCCGTCGCACCGGCGGCGAGCGTGCAGGAAACCTTGCGCAGCATCGAGGAAAACGCCGCGCGCTGGACGACGCTGGCGGGCGCGAGCCTCGCCCGCCGCATGGCCGGCGATCCGGCGCAAGTCGCGCAAACGCGCCACGAGCCAGCTGCCGATGCGGCCACGACGGGCGACGCGCCGATCATGACGGCTTCGATGGACGCCGCGCCTGTGCCAGGCACGCCAGCCGTTGCAGGTGCAGCGGCCGTCGCCGCCGTCGATCAGGCCGTGTCTGCACTCGAAGCGGCTATCGGCGGTGCGCATGCGGCGGCGGCGCCTGAAGCAGATGCGCCGCCTCAGGCCTCGACGGCCCATGAGACGGTCGCCGAGGTTGTTGCGCCCGTTGCTTCCGTTAGCGTTAGCGCTAGCGCTAGCGCCGGCGATATCCACACCCCGCATCCGAATGCTGTCGCCTCGCACCTGACACCCGTTGCGGAAGCAGCCGCGCTCGCAGCCGCGACGATCGAAGCCGAACGAAACGATGAAGAAACCGAGGCCGAGGCCGACGTTGCGCCCGCAGCCGGGATCGAAGCGCCCGTCATCGCGACAGTGCCGGAATCGCAAGCCGAAGACGGTGTGCCGCAGGCCGAGCCGCACGTACACGCTGCTGCGCAGGGCATCGAGCCTGTGGTGACGGCTGACGTCCCGGCATCTGTCGCCGGGATCGCGATCGCTGCACCAGTGGAAGCGCCAGCGGCCCAAGTCGTCGCGGATGAACAATCCGATGCCGTCGCGTCCGCCTCCGTGGCACCTGCACTTCCCGTCGAACCCGAATCAGCAGACGGGAGCGCAGCAGCCCGGCAGTCCGACGAAAATACGCCCGCGCAAACGGAATCGCTCGCACAGAAGGCGGCCGCAGAACCCCCAGCCGTCGACGATGAACCCGTGGTCACGGCACAGCCGGCCGCAACGTCGACACCCCTCAGCAGCGAAGGCACGTCGCCCGCAGCAGAGCAGCAACAGGCGCCGACAGAGCACGTCGAACCCGCGCCATGGGACGCGATCACGCAATCCGTCATGCAGTTGCGCAACACGTCGCCGGGCGTTCCCCTGACGCAACCGCATCACGCGCCCGTGTCGAACGCACCCGTGTACAGCGTCGTTCCGCTCCAGCCTGTCGACGCGCCTGTCGCTGTCGACGAGCCGTCGGCAGCCGACGCGGCCGTGGCCCCGACCAATGTCGTGCGTTTCCCGTTCGCGGCATCCGCTGCGCCCGCCGTGGACAACCCTGCGACGCCTGCACAAGAGCATACGCACGCGCCAGCCGCTCAAGAGGGCGAAGCGACCGGGCAGCAGGATACCGAACCGGACGCGCAGCAAGACACGCCGCCGCCCCGCCCTGCCGTGCGCGGCCACAGCGGACCCGCTTTCGAGTTCTACGCCCCTTCGGCCTCGTACATCGAACTGCCGACGCTCGATCTGCTCGCGCCCGCCTCGTCCGATGCCGAGCCCGTCAGCGAAGAAAAGCTCGCCGAAACGGGCGCGCTGATCGAGCAGCGCCTGCAGGAGTTCAAGGTGCCCGTGACGGTCGTCGGCGCCTCGGCAGGCCCCGTGATCACGCGCTTCGAAGTCGAGCCCGCGCTCGGCGTGCGCGGCAGCCAGATCGTCGGTCTGATGAAGGATCTGTCGCGCGGCCTCGGCCTCACATCGATCCGTGTGGTTGAGACGATTCCTGGCAAGACCTGCATGGGTCTCGAACTGCCGAATGCGAAGCGCCAGACCATCCGCCTTTCCGAGATTCTCCAGGCCGACGTCTATCAGCACTCGAAGTCGAACCTGACGCTCGCGATGGGCAAAGACATCACCGGTCATCCCGTCGTCACCGATCTCGCGAAGGCGCCGCACATGCTCGTCGCGGGCACGACGGGGGCGGGCAAGTCGGTGGCGATCAACGCGATGATCGTCTCGCTGCTGTACAAGGCGACGCCCGAAGACGTGCGCATGATCATGATCGATCCGAAGATGCTGGAGCTTTCCGTGTACGAAGGCATTCCGCATCTGCTCGCACCCGTCGTGACGGACATGAAGCTCGCGGCTAACGCGCTGAACTGGTGCGTCGGCGAAATGGAGAAGCGCTACCGGCTGATGTCGGCTGTCGGCGTGCGCAACCTGCAGGGCTTCAACCAGAAGATCCGTGACGCCGCCGCGAAGGAAAAGAAGATCGGTAATCCGTTCTCGCTGACGCCCGACGCGCCCGAGCCGCTGTCGCCGCTGCCGCTGATCGTCGTCGTGATCGACGAGCTGGCCGATCTGATGATGGTTGCGGGCAAGAAGATCGAAGAACTGATCGCGCGTCTCGCACAGAAGGCGCGCGCAGCGGGCATCCATCTGATTCTCGCGACGCAGCGCCCTTCCGTCGACGTGATCACGGGTCTCATCAAGGCGAACATTCCGACGCGCGTTGCGTTCCAGGTGTCGTCGAAGATCGACTCGCGCACGATTCTCGACCAGATGGGCGCCGAATCGCTGCTCGGCCAGGGCGACATGCTGTTCCTGCCGCCAGGCACGGGCTATCCGCAACGCGTGCACGGCGCGTTCGTCGCCGACGAGGAAGTGCACCGGATCGTCGAGCACCTGAAGCAGTTCGGCGAGCCGGAGTATGTGGAAGGCATTCTCGACGGTCCCGCGACGGATGGCGGCGCGACGCAGGATCTGTTCGGCGAAACGCCCGATGCGGAAGCCGATCCGCTGTACGACGAAGCCGTCGCTTTCGTCGTGCGCACGCGCCGCGCGTCGATTTCGGCGGTGCAGCGGCAGCTGCGCATCGGCTATAACCGCGCGGCGCGGCTCGTCGAACAGATGGAGACGGCCGGCCTCGTGTCGGCGATGGGCATCAACGGCAGCCGGGAAGTGCTCGCGCCCGGACCGGCAGAGTAAGCCGGGGGCTGCTGGGAGAACGACAGAAAAACCAGCGGCCCGACCGAAACGCCACGGGGCCTGGCAGCATCGCCCCGCCCTTTGACACCATGACCGTCACATCACGACGGCGACACCCACTTGAAGTCGACGGGCGATCCGATATCGATGCGCTTCGGATTCGCCTCCAGCAAGCCGCTCCGCGGGTCACGTCGGAACACATATGCCGTGTCGCTCAACTGATTGCCGACGATCAGCCAGTGCCCCGTCGGATCGATTGAGAATTCTCGTGGCGACTTCCCAAGACTCGACTGACGGCCGACTTCCCGGATATGGCCATTTGCCGGATCGACGGCATAGATGACGATTTCGTTCGCGTCGCCGCGATTGCTCGCGTACAGGAAGCGCCCGTCCGGCGACAGATGGATCGCCGCCGCGCCCACCGTCCCCTTGAAGCCTGGCTTCGACATCGGCACGACCTGCTGTTGCGTGAGCTTGCCGTCGTCGTAAGCGAACACGGTGACGGTCGCGCTCAACTCGCTCGTCAGATACGCGTACTTGCCGTCCGCGCCGAACACGAGATGGCGCGGGCCCGAGCCGGCCTTCACGTCGGTGTAGCGTTTCTCAGTCGGGCCGAACAGGCCGCGGCTGCCGTCGGGCGTGTAACGGTAAGCGTAGAGCTTGTCGGTGCCGAGATCCTGCGCGAACAGATACTTGCCGTCCGGCGAGAACACCGTCGAATGCACATGCGCGTTGTCCTGGCGTCCTTTCACGGGACCGCCGCCGTCGTGATGCACGGTCAGCACGGACGGGCCGACCTGGCCATCCGGCTGCAACGGAAATACCGCGAAGCTGCCGCCAGGATTTGCGGCGACCGAATAGTTGGCCGTCGTCAGGTATTTGCCGTCGGGCGAGATGCTCAGATAGCACGGATCGTTACCGTCCGACGACACCCGGTTCAGGAACGTTAATTGCCCGCTCTTCGCATTGAAGCTGAACGCGCTGATGCCGCCGCGCTGGTCGGCGGGACCGTTGTCGCCGGGCTGCTCGTTGACGGAATACACGTAGCGGCCGTCGCGCGATGCGATCACGTACGACGGGTTGTCCGTTTTCGCGGACGACACCTGCGTCGCGTCGCCCGACTTCGTGTCGAAGCGGTACACGTAGATGCCTTCGCTCTTCGGCCCCGTGTACGTGCCGACGATCAGATCGTAGACGCCGTCGGCGGGCGCGGCAGCCGTACCTTGCGCGAAGGACTGCGTGGCGGCAATCGATACCATGAGTGTCAAACCTCTTATGATCCAGCGTAGGGAATGGCCCGGACGGGAATTGAAAGACTGTGGCACGGCACACGCTACGGCTCGTGTACGACGCTGCATGACGACCTCCTGGCGAGACGCGAAATTTGCGGAGAATTCGCGGGTTGTTCGGATCGTGTGTGTCGCTCTTGTATGTCGCTTGAATGTCGCTTGAATGTCGCTTGAATGTCGCTGGTCTGCCGCGCGGCTCGATCGAAGCGTGCCGTGTTCGTGATGGATGCATGACGGCGGCAGCCAGTGCGCGATGCGCCCTCCTGGCCGGCTGTCGCCGCTGATCGTCAATATCGTGGAGTGGGGCAAGTATAAGAGCGTTGTCCGCGATTCGCCCAGCTGTCGGGGTGAATCGCAGGCTATCCGACAGGTTGTGCCGGATGGCCGCCCGTCGGAAACCATCGAAGCATCCGGACAATTCGAACAAAAGGAGTCGCCATGAACATCCATCTCACGCTAGGCCCGCTCGTCGCGCTGATCGCCGGCATCCTCATTCTGATCATGCCGCGCCTGCTCAACTACATCGTCGCGCTGTATCTGATCATCATCGGACTGATCGGGCTGTTCGGCGTCGGCGGCACGGGACACTTGTGACGCGCGTGCGAAAGCGTGCCCACACAAATCATCCGTCAGGGTGCGGAACGCAGGGGCGTTAGCCGTGCATCGACGGCGACGAGGTTTGCATCGGCACGCAGACGTGCACAACCGCGCGGGCCGCTTCTCGCGGTCCGCAAAGGTCGTGCGCTTTGTTCGCCGCCATGTGCCGGCGGCCCAGGATGCAAACTGCCGCGTGCTGCGTCAGCCGTTCGAGAGTTGCTCGAGGCGCCAGCGCCCCTGCAAGGACAGGCCACCGACGGCATAATGACCGTCGGCTTCGCTATAGCGCTTGAAGCAGGCGCGTTCGATCAGAAATGCTGCAGCCGTTTCCATCCCGTTGCGCGAGATGCCGAGCGTGCGGAAGTCGAGTGGCAGAAGCGAGTCGTCAGGTAATTGACTCGCGGCGGAGAGAATCGTGATGCAGTCAGATTTCGACGGGTTCAGCATGGCTTATCCTCGAAAGCGGCACCGTGGCTGCGCATGGCAACACCGGGCGCCGGTGGGCTGCGATTCGTCAGAAGTCACGTTCGAACTGATTGTAAGCATCCATAAACGCGATTGCCAATACCCTGAACGCTCGTTAGCGTGCGACTTTGCAGCACAGCGCACGAGCCCGGTAACAACGACGCTCGCGCACCGTTTTGGGCCGCGCGGAGGCGCACTAATTACACGTTGACCAACCGCCTACCATGCCCGCATTGATCGAAGACTATGCACTCATAGGCGACGGCCATACGGCCGCGCTGGTTTCGCGCGATGGTTCCGTCGACTGGCTGTGCTGGCCGCGTTTCGATTCCGGCGCATGCTTCGCCGCGCTGCTCGGCACCGCGGACAATGGCCGCTGGCTGATCGCGCCCGCCGACGACGTCGAATGCGACGGCATCGACAACGAACCTCCGCCCGACGAACTGAATCACGACCGCACCCGGATGCGCGACGAGAAAGACGGGCGGCAGCACGACGGGCGTCCGGAATCCGCCGACAAGCCGTTGCCGCGCAAAGCGGATGCGCCGTCGCCCGTCTCGCGCGCGGCCCGGCGCGAAGTTGCGGCGTCAGCCGATTCGAAGACCAGTTCGAAAACCGGCGCAAAGACCGACGCAAAGACCGATGCGCGCGACGCCGGCGAGCCGAAGATCAAACCCGGTTATGCACGCGCGGCGCGCCGCCGCTATCGGGGGGAAACGCTGATCCTCGAGACCGACTTCGAAACGCCCGACGGCGCCGTCACGCTGATCGACTTCATGCCGCCCGGCAACGGCTGGTCGGAGATGATCCGCATCGTCGTCGGCAAGCGCGGCACCGTGAAGATGCGCATGGAACTGGTGCTGCGCTTCGACTACGGCTTCTCGATTCCGTGGGTCAGCCGTCTCGTGCACGAAAGCGGCATCAAGGCGATCGCGGGCCCCGACACCGTCGCGTTGCGCACGCCCGTCAACCTGCACGGCGAGAACATGAAGACGGTCGCTGAATTCACCGTGTCGGAAGGCGAGCGCGTGCCCTTCTCGCTCACGTATTCCGAATCGCATCTGCGCATTCCGCCCGTGCGCGATCCGCACACGGCGCTCGCCCGCACCGAGAACTACTGGCTCGAATGGGCGGCGCGCGGCACGGTCGAGGGCAAATACGCGCCCGCGATCCGCCGCTCGCTGCTGACGCTGAAGGCGCTCGCCTATGAGCCGACGGGCGGCATCGTCGCCGCGCCGACCACGTCGCTGCCGGAAAAACTCGGCGGCACGCGCAACTGGGATTACCGCTACGTGTGGCTGCGCGACGCCACCATCACGCTGCTCGCGATGATGCGCGGCGGCTACTACGACGAAGCGCGTGCGTGGCGTTCCTGGCTGGGCCGCGTGATGGCGGGTTCGCCCGAGCAGCTGCAGATCATGTACGGGCTCGCGGGCGAGCGCCGGCTGCCGGAGTTCGAGCTCGACTGGCTGCCGGGCTACGAGAACTCGAAGCCCGTGCGCGTCGGCAACAACGCGGTCGGACAGTTGCAGCTCGACGTGTACGGCGAAGTGATGAACGCGCTGCATCTCGCGCGCGTCGGCGGCTTGCAGGCCGACGAGACCGCGTGGAATGTGCAGTGCGCGATGCTCCAGCACCTCGAAACGATCTGGCAGGAACGCGACGAGGGCATCTGGGAAACGCGCGGCGGCCGTCAGCACTTCACGTTCTCGAAGGTGATGGCCTGGGTCGCGTTCGATCGCGCGATCAAGTCCGCGGAAGCGTTCCATCTGCCCGCGCCGCTCGAACACTGGCACGCGGTTCGGGCGCAGATTCACGCAGACGTTTGCCAGAAAAGCTGGAATGAACGGCTCAACGCCTTCACGCAGTCGTACGGCGGCGACGAACTCGACGCGAGCGTGCTGCTGATGCCGCTGCTCGGCTTTCTGCCGCCGTCGGATCCGCGCGTGGTCGGCACCGTGAATGCAATCGAAAAACATCTGATGCATGACGGCTTCGTGCTGCGCTATCACACGTCGGAATTCGACGACGGCCTGCCGCCCGGCGAAGGGACGTTTCTCGCGTGCAGCTTCTGGATGGTCGACAACCTCGCGCTGCAGGGCCGCGTCGAGGAGGCGCGCGAGATGTACGAGCGGTTGCTGTCGCTCGCCAACGACGTCGGCCTGCTCGCCGAGGAATACGATCCTGCCGACGGCCGGTTTGTCGGGAATTTCCCACAGGGGTTTTCCCATGTGGCCCTCGTTCACACGGGGCTGAATCTGATGAAACACGAGCAGGAAATGGCGCGCGCGGCAGGCCAGCCGCCTCACAACGGCGAAGCGGGCCAGCCGCCAGCTGGCATGTCAGATGCTGTAAGTCAACCGTTGCCCGTCGTCTAAAGAAAACGGGCGAATTGACGATGACGTGAATATGACTTCTGACACGTGCGGCAACGCACTGTTGTTGCATTGCACAAATCGTATGCCTTCTATATCATCAACCGAACCAGACGGCCGATAATCGTCACCAACCATCCACACGTAACCAGAAAACGGCCAGCTCGTCGCCGCGCATCAAAAACGCTGCCCTGCGCGAACCGCTAACGCTGGAGCACCCATGCTCTATCAATTCCACGAATTCCAGCGGGCGCTTTTGAGCCCGCTCACCGCCTGGGCCCAGGCTGCCTCGAAATCGTTTGCGAATCCGGCCAGTCCGTTCGCCTATGTACCGGGCGCCACCCGTCTGTCTGCCGGCTACGAACTGCTCTACCGTCTCGGCAAGGACTACGAGAAGCCCGAGTTCAACCTGCATCAGATCGTCAAGGATGGGCGCAACATTCCCATCGTCGAGCAGACGATCGTCGAAAAGCCGTTCTGCCGCCTGCTGCGTTTCAAGCGTTATTCGGATGACAGCGACGCTGTTACCCAACTGAAAGAAGAACCCATCGTGCTGGTGTGCGCGCCGCTGTCGGGCCACCATTCCACGCTGCTGCGCGACACCGTGCGCACGCTGCTGCAGGATCACAAGGTGTACATCACGGACTGGATCGACGCGCGCATGGTGCCGATCGAAGACGGCGCGTTCGATCTCGACGATTACATCGCTTACGTCCAGGAATTCATCCGCCACATCGGCGCGAAGAATCTGCACGTGATTTCCGTCTGCCAGCCGACCGTGCCCGTGCTCGCCGCCATTTCGCTGATGGCGAGCCGCGGCGAAGACACGCCGCGCACGATGACGATGATGGGCGGCCCGATCGACGCGCGTAAGAGCCCGACGTCCGTCAATTCGCTCGCGACGCAGCACTCCATCGAATGGTTCGAAAACAACGTGATCTACAACGTGCCTTCGAACTATCCGGGTTTCGGCCGCAAGGTGTATCCGGGCTTCCTGCAGCACACGGGCTTCGTCGCGATGAATCCGGACCGTCACGCGGCGTCGCACTGGGACTTCTATCAGAGCCTGCTGCGCGGCGACGAAGAAGATGCGGAAGCGCACCGCCGTTTCTACGACGAATACAACGCGGTGCTCGATATGGCCGCCGAGTACTATCTGCAAACCATCCGTGTCGTGTTCCAGGAATTCAGTCTCGCTGAAGGCACGTGGGAAGTGGCGGGCGAACCCGTGCGCCCGCAGGACATCAGAAAGACTGCCCTGTTCACGATCGAAGGCGAACTCGACGACATCTCCGGCAGCGGCCAGACGCGCGCGGCGCACGAACTGTGCACGGGCATTCCGGAGAAAGACCGTCGCCACTTCACCGCGGAGAAGTGCGGGCATTACGGTATTTTCTCGGGCCGACGTTGGCGCACGATCATCTACCCGCAGCTGCGCGACTTCATTCTCGAGCACACGCCGAAGGCCACGCGCAAGACAGAAGAACGCGTCGAAGCTTAAGGCGGCGCATGTGCGCAAGCCGCGTGCCGCAGGCGCCGCGAATGTTGCGCCTGCATCCACCCGTCGTATCCATCCGAGTGAAGTCGGATGAATACAAAAAAACGGCCTCTTGCGAGGCCGTTTTTCATTGCATCGGATTCGCCGCCGCTTAACGTCGCATCAGATACGCGAGCAGGATTTCCGTGTTCATCTGGATCACTTCACTGCGCTCCGCGGCCGCGCTGAAATCGCGGCCGAGCGTCGCTTCGAGCGTAAAGCGGTTCGACACGATGTAGTAGCCCATCCCCGACAGCGTCACGTAAAAGCGCAGCGGATCGACGTTCGTGCGAAACAGCCCTGCGCGCTGGCCGCGCTCCAGTATCGAACCGAGCGTGGCAACGATTGGCGAGATCATTTCCCGGATGCGCGTCGACTTCTGCATATAACGCGCCTCGTGCAGATTCTCGTTGTTCACGAGTCTCAGCAGTTCGGGATGGTCGCGATAGTAGTCCCACACGAAATGGGCCAGCCGCGTGACGGCCTCGACAGGCGCGACGCCCGCAAGGTCGAGCGTGCGCTCGGCTTCCGTGAGCGCGCTGAACGCATGTTCGAGAACCGCCGTGAAAAGCTGCTCCTTGCTACCGAAGTAGTAATAGAGCATGCGTTCATTGGTCTCCGCGCGGCGGGCAATCTGGTCGACGCGTGCGCCGAACAACCCACCATTCGCAAACTCTTCGGCCGCCGCGAGCAGAATGCGGCGACGGGTGCCTTCAGGATCTCTTTTGATTTTCGGCTGATTCATGGTGGCATGTGCTTCGTGAGCCGCGTTATCCGGATCGCTCGCTGTCCAATTGCATGGCCTTGCAACGGCGGCGCTGCGCGGGCTGGTTGGTGGGAACACCTTCCTGCGGTCTTACAAAAAAGCGCTTCGATTATGGCACATGCTTCGGTAATAACAACTGGGGAAATCGGCGATAATGCGCATTTGACCGAGCTTTTGACCGACCACGAACGGGCCTGATGGTTGGCCTGTTGGCTGCCCTGATGGCCACCCTTGATGGTCACCCTGTTAACTGCTTTGGCAACTGCTTTGCCAACTGACTGGCAGTCGAGCGTCCCGACGCGGTTTGCGCCCCGTCTGCGAGCGCGTCCTGGCGCAAGCCACCGGCGCAGTTGAAACCGCATCCATTGAACGCCGATATTCGCTGCGGCGATGAACGGCAACAGCATGTCCCCCACGCCCTGACCGTGACAGAGTCCAAAACATTCGCGGATCTCATCGAAGATCTGCTGCCCCAGACGCAATGCACGAAGTGCGGCTATCCCGACTGCCGCGCTTACGCCGAAGCCATCGCTCGAGGCGAGGCCAGCTACAACCAGTGCCCGCCGGGCGGCGCCGAGGGCGTCGCGCGCCTCGCGAAGCTGCTCGGCAAGCCCGTGATCCCCCTCAATCCCGACAACGGCGTCGAGCGTCCGAGGCCCGTCGCTTTCATCGACGAAAACCTGTGCATCGGCTGCACGCTGTGCATGCAGGCCTGTCCCGTCGACGCCATCGTCGGCGCGCCGAAACAGATGCACACGATGGTCGCCGAGCTCTGCACGGGCTGCGACCTGTGCGTGCCGCCCTGCCCCGTCGACTGCATCGCGATGATCCCCGTGACGGGCGACAAGACGGGCTGGGACGCATGGAACCAGCAGCAGGCCGACGCCGCGCGTGCTCGCCACGATGCGCGCCGCGCGCGTCTCGCGGCGGAACGCGAGGCGGCGGAAGCGCGCGCGGCTGCCCGGCGCGCGGCGGCGGCCGCTGCGGGCGGCCCAGCGAGTTCTTCGACGTCAACGGCCGCCTCGTCGCCGACAGAACGGGCGACAGCCGCTCCCGCGCCCGTCAGCGACGCCGAAGCGAAAAAGCGCGCGATCATTCAGGCCGCGCTCGAACGCGCGCGCAAGAAGAAAGAGGACAACGCCGCGCAAGGCCTGGGTCCGAAGAACACGACAAACATCAGTGCAGAAACCCAGGCCAAGATCGACGAAGTCGAAGCGCGCCGCCGCCGGCTAGGCATTGCGACTGACGATTCCGAATCGACACCCACGCAGAACAACGGTCAACCCGACAAGCTCTGACTTCAGCGCATGAACGCGACCAAACGACGTGCGATCTACGAGACGCTCCAAAGCCTGAACCCGCATCCGAAGACGGAACTGGAATACTCGACGCCGTTCGAGTTGCTGATCGCCGTGATGTTGTCGGCGCAAGCGACGGACGTCTCCGTGAACAAGGCAATGCGCCGGATGTTCCCCGTCGCGAACACGCCGCAGAAGGTGTTCGAACTCGGCGAGGAAGGCGTCGCCGGTTACATCAAGACGATCGGCCTGTATCGCACGAAAGCGAAGAACGTGATCGCGACGTGCCGGATCCTGCTCGACCAGCACGCGGGCGAGGTGCCCGCCGACCGCGAGGCGCTCGAAAGCCTGCCAGGCGTCGGGCGCAAGACGGCGAACGTCGTATTGAACACCGCGTTCGGCCAGCCGACCATCGCCGTCGATACGCACATCTTTCGGGTTGCCAACCGAACGGGCCTCGCGCCCGGCAAGGATGTGCGCGCCGTCGAAGTGGCGCTGGAGAAGTTCACGCCCAGGGAGTTCCTGCACGACGCGCATCACTGGCTGATCCTGCACGGGCGTTACGTGTGCAAGGCGCGCCGGCCGGAATGCTGGCATTGCGTGATCGAGCCGCTGTGCGAGTTCAGGCCGAAGACGCCGCCGCCCGATCTCTGAACTCGCGGCCCGAGCGCCATCCGTCTGCGGGCTCGGGAGGCGCGGCGTAAAATGGACCGCTATGGTTTTCGTGTCTTCCTGTGCGTGTCTTCCTGATCGACGTCCGCCGCGCCACGAGCACCGCCCCACTCGCCTTTACTGCCCCAAGCCCATCGATGTTCAATCCCAGCCGCGACGAAGTCCGCCGTTTCTTCACCGACACCTGGCGCAAGCAACGCGCAGGTGAAATCCTGACGCCGCTCGAAGCGATCGCCGCCGACTGGATCGTCGAGCATCCCGAGTATCACGCGGAACTCGCGGACCCCGATGCCGCATCGGCGCAGGACTACTCGCCCGAACGCGGTCAGACCAATCCGTTCCTGCATCTGTCGATGCACCTCGCCATCAGCGAACAATTGTCGATCGATCAGCCGCCCGGCATCCGCGCCGCGCACGACCGGCTCGCCGCACGGCTCGGCTCGACGCACGACGCGCAGCACGCCATCATGGAATGTCTGGGCGAAACGATCTGGGAAGCGCAGCGCACGAACACGCCGCCCGACACGGACGCCTATCTGCAGCGCATCGAGCGACGCGCGTCGCGCGACTGAACGGCCCGAACGTCCGCTACGCGCATCATCCGTCGCACGAAAACAAACACCCCGCAGTTGCGGGGTGTTTGTCTTGAGCCATCAGTCGGCGTGACTTACTTCTTCTGCACCAGATCGCCGTTCAGCGATTCGATATACGCGGCCAGATCCTTCATGTCGCTCTGCGACAGGCTTTGCACCTGCGCCTGCATGATCGCGTTGTTGCGGCCGAGGTGCGGGTTGCCCGTGCCCATCTGGTACTGGCGCAGCGCCCAGTAGACGTAGTCGGCGTGCTGTCCGGCGAGCTTCGGATATTCGGGGCTTACGGGCTTGTTCAGACCCGGGCCGTGGCAAGCCGCGCAGTTGTGGCTCTCGGAGAGCACCTTGCCGTTGCCGGCATCCGCCGCGTGCGCGTTCGATGCGACGACAAAACCGGCCAGCGCGAGCGCCGCGCATGCGGCCTTGACCACCGTATGAAGTGCGTGGGGATGCTTCTTCATGGATTCTCCTTGTCGACGGGAGCCAGCGCCTTGGCGCTTACCGCCGTCCCATGCAAACTGGTTGCGGCCGCGAAGTGGACGGGCACATGACGGTTGTCATGCGGCGTCGATCACTTGTCGGGATTGTTCTTCGAAGTGGATGTCTGCACCGAGTAGTACGCGGCGATGTCGGCGATGTCCTGGTCGGACAGCGACGAGGTGATCGCGTGCATCGTGTCGAAATGGCGGTCGCCCTTCTTGTAGGCGTGCAGCGCGTTTTCGAGGTAGGTCTGATTCTGGCCGCCCAGCATCGGCACCCGGTACACCTCGGGATAGGCCGTCCGATAGTCTGGAATACCGTGACAGCCGATACACATCGCGACCTTGCCCTGGCCCGCCTTGGCATTGCCCACGATGTCCGCTGCCTGCACGGTTGCCGCCGAAGTTGCCGCAAAACCCGCGAACACCGACATCGCTGCAATCACGACATGTTTGCCGACGAATCTGTTCATAGCTCTTTTAACCTGGCTTGAGGGGGAACGGGCGCCCAAAAAAGGCAACGGCCTGCTCCGTTGTACTTGTCGGGGTTGCCACGCAGGCCAAAAAAAACGGCCCAATTGTACCGCGACGCCGCGCCGGGCGTCCACCGGACGGGAGCCCGCGCCCTTTGCCGGCAAAGCGCCGCGCCACAAGGCGCGGCACGCGCGCCGGACTGCGGCTGGCACGGCCGGTGCCCGGCCTGGCGCGGCAGATTGCCGCATGCGGAAATCCGTCCCTTGCATGCGCCGCGCGCACCGTCCGACGCGGCTGACACCTTACGCGAGCCCGCCGGAGCACAACAGGGCTTCTGACTTATACTGGAATTTTTCCCGAACGGGCGTCCAGTCATGCGTTTCGAAGGCTCATCGCAATACGTCGCCACCGACGACCTCAAGCTCGCAGTCAATGCCGCCATGACGCTCAAGCGGCCGCTGCTCATCAAGGGCGAGCCGGGCACGGGCAAGACGATGCTCGCGGAGGAAGTCGCGGCGGCGCTCGACATGCCGCTTCTGCAGTGGCACATCAAGTCCACCACCAAGGCGCAGCAGGGTCTGTACGAATATGACGCCGTGTCGCGGCTGCGCGATTCGCAGCTTGGCGACGAGCGCGTGAAAGACATTCGCAACTACATCGTCAAGGGCGTGCTGTGGCAGGCGTTCGAGTCGGAGCAGCAGTCGGTGCTGCTGATCGACGAAATCGACAAGGCCGACATCGAATTTCCGAACGACCTGCTTCGCGAGCTCGACCGCATGGAGTTCTACGTGTACGAAACGCGCGAACTCGTGAAAGCGAAGCACCGGCCGCTCGTCATCATCACGTCGAACAACGAGAAGGAATTGCCCGACGCGTTCCTGCGCCGCTGCTTCTTCCACTACATCAAGTTCCCCGATCCGTCGACGATGACGCAGATCGTCGAGGTCCATTACCCCGGCATCAAGCAGGATTTGCTGCGCGCCGCGATGGAAAGCTTCTTTGAGCTGCGCAACGTGTCGGGCCTGAAGAAGAAGCCGTCCACCTCCGAACTGCTCGACTGGCTCAAGCTGCTGCTGGCGGAAGACATTCCGCCCGAAGCGCTGCGCTCGAAGGACCAGAAGCAGATCGTGCCGCCGCTGCACGGCGCGCTGCTGAAGAACGAACAGGACGTCAGCCTGTTCGAGCGGCTGGTTTTCATGAACCGCAATAACCGCTGATAACCGCTGAAAAGTGGCTGACGCACACGGAATTCCGGAGACAACGGCATGCTGATCGACTTTTTCTACACGCTGCGCGCCGCGAAGCTGCCCGTCTCCGTGAAGGAATATCTGACGCTGCTCGAAGCGCTGAAGGAAAGCGTGATCCAGCCGTCGCTGGACGACTTCTACTACCTCGCGCGCATGACGCTCGTGAAGGACGAGCAGTATTTCGACAAATTCGATCAGGCGTTCGGCGCGTATTTCAACGGCGTCGCGCAGAAGGCGGACTTCGCGCTCGACGTGCCGCTCGACTGGCTCAAGAAAAAGCTGCAGCGCGACCTGAGCGCGGAAGAAAAGGCACAGATCGAAAAGATGGGCGGCCTCGACAAGCTGATGGAGCGCCTGAAAGAACTCTTCGACGAACAGAAAGGCCGCCACGAAGGCGGCAGCAAGTGGATCGGTACGGGCGGCACGTCGCCGTTCGGCAATGGCGGCTACAACCCGGAAGGCATCCGCATCGGCGGCGAATCGACGGGCGGCCGCACGGCCGTCAAGGTGTGGGATCAGCGCGCGTATCGCGATTACGACGATCAGGTCGAGATCGGCACGCGCAACATCAAGGTCGCGCTGCGCCGTCTGCGCCGCTTCGCGCGCGAAGGCGCCGCCGAAGAACTCGATCTGCCCGACACGATCCGCAGCACGGCCGCGAACGCCGGCTGGCTCGACATCAAGATGGTCCCGGAGCGGCACAACAACGTGAAGGTGCTGATGCTGCTCGACGTCGGCGGATCGATGGACGATCACATCAGGCGCACGGAAGAGCTGTTCTCGGCGGCGAAGGCGGAATTCAAGCACCTCGAGTTCTACTACTTCCACAACTGCGTCTACGACTTCCTGTGGAAGAACAACCGCCGCCGCCACGTCGAGCGCCTCGCGACGTGGGACATGCTTCACAAGTTCACGCCCGACTACAAGCTGATCTTCGTCGGCGACGCAACGATGAGCCCGTACGAAGTGCTGCAGCCGGGCGGCTCGGTCGAATACAACAACGCCGAGGCGGGCGCCGTGTGGCTGCGCCGTATCGCCGATCATTTCCCGCATCACGTGTGGCTGAACCCCGAGCCGGAAGGCCTGTGGGAATATCGGCAGTCAGTGTCGGTTATACGTGAGGTGCTGGGGCACCGGATGTATCCGCTCACGCTCGCCGGCCTCGAAACGGCGATGCGCATGCTAAGCAAGTAAACTCTCCGGTTTTCCGCCCAGTGCATCGAGCCGCGGCGCTCCCCGCGCAGCGGCCCGGCGCTGCGTTGCCCGCGCAGCCGGCACACCTGTCCCGCAACACAGAAACACAGAGACACGCAGCATGACCTCTTCTTCCCCCGATTTTTCGAGCGCCGCGCGCGCGCCGCTGCGGCCGTTCGCCGACACCTCGCTGTCCGCCGTCGTCGCCGGCTTCGTCGCGATGATGACGGGCTACACCAGCTCGCTCGTGCTGATGTTCCAGGCGGGCCGCGCCGCCCATCTCACCGATGCACAGATTTCATCATGGATCTGGGCGCTGTCGATGGGCATGGCGCTTTGCACGATCGGCCTGTCGCTGCGCTTTCGCGCGCCCATCGTGGTCGCCTGGTCCACGCCAGGCGCGGCCCTGCTCGTGTCGTCGCTGCCGCATGTCGCGTATCCGGAGGCGGTCGGCGCGTTCGTCGTGTGTGCACTGCTGCTGACGCTGGTCGGCCTGACCGGCTGGTTCGACACGCTGATGAAGCGGATCCCCGCGGGCATCGCTGCGGCGCTGCTGGCGGGCATCCTGTTCGAAATCGGCATCGAGATTTTCCGCGCTGCGCAATTCCAGACGGCGCTCGTGCTGGCGATGTTTTTCACGTACCTCGTCATCAAGCGTTTTGCACCGCGTTACGCGATCGTCGCGACCCTCGTGGTCGGCACGGCTGTTGCGGATGCACTCGGCCTGCTCGATTTCAGCCGCTTCCACGTGGCGTTCGCCGCGCCCGTGCTGACGGTGCCTGCCTTTTCGCTGTCGGCGGTGATCAGCATCGGCATTCCGCTGTTCGTGGTGGCGATGGCGTCGCAGAATGTGCCCGGCATCGCCGTGCTGCGCGCGGACGGCTACCAGACGCCCTCCGCGCCGCTGATCGCGACGACAGGCGCAGCGTCGCTGCTGCTCGCGCCATTCGGCTCGCACGGCGTCAATCTCGCCGCCATCACGGCCGCCATTTGCACGGGCCGCGAAGCGCATGAAGACCACGCGAAGCGCTACATGGCCGCCGTCTGGTGCGGCGTGTTCTATCTGGTCGCGGGCATTTTCGGCGCGACGATCGCTGCACTGTTCGGCTCGCTGCCGAAGGCGCTGGTGGTCTCCGTCGCGGCGCTCGCGCTGTTCGGCTCGATCATGAGCGGCCTCACCAACGCAATGCAGGACGCACGGCAGCGCGAAGCCGCGCTCGTCACGTTCATGGTGACGGCGTCGGGTCTCACGCTGCTGTCGATCGGCTCGGCGTTCTGGGGACTCGTCGCGGGTCTGGTCACGCATGCCGTGCTGAATGCACGGCGGGCGTGATATCACTGCGAACGCAAAACGGGACGACCGTGTCCAATCAGCCTGACCGGCCGCGCCTGAAGCGCCAGTGCGCAAAACGGCGCTGCCTGCAGCGGCCCTGTCAAACCAGCATCACCCGATCCGCCATAGAATAGAAGTATCGGGCGGCGTTCCACGGTAAGATTTCCGGCTCCAACGTGGACACCGCAGATGACGCGCGCAACCGGCCGCCAGCGCCGCGTCATCATTCCCTGGACCTCGGCGCGCGTGCGCCTCGAAGCGAAGGCTCGACATGACTACTGCACTCGATCAACTCAAGCAATTCACCACGGTCGTCGCTGACACCGGCGACTTCCAGCAACTCGCGCAGTACAAGCCGCAGGACGCGACGACGAATCCGTCGCTGGTTCTGAAGGCCGTGCAGAAGGACGACTACAAGCCGCTGCTCGAAAAGACCGTGCGCGATCACGCCTCGAAGCCCGTCGGCGCGATCATCGACAATCTGCTGATCGCCTTCGGCACCGAAATCCTGAAGATCGTCCCGGGCCGCGTGTCGACGGAAGTCGACGCACGCCTCTCGTTCGACACCAAGGCGTCGATCGACAAGGGTCACGAACTCATCAAGATGTATGAAGCACAAGGCATCGGCCGCGAGCGCGTGCTGATCAAGCTCGCGTCGACGTGGGAAGGCATCCGCGCCGCCGAAGTGCTGCAGAAGGACGGCATCAGGTGCAACATGACGCTGCTGTTCTCGCTGGCGCAAGCCGCCGCCGCCGCCGAAGCGGGCGCGCAGCTGATCTCGCCGTTCGTCGGCCGCATCTACGACTGGTACAAGAAGAGCGCGGGCAGCAACTGGGACGAAGCGCGCGACGGCGGCGCAAACGATCCGGGCGTGCAGTCGGTGCGCCGCATCTACGCGTACTACAAGAAGTTCGGCTATCCGACGGAAGTGATGGGTGCGAGCTTCCGCACGACGAGCCAGATTCTCGAACTGGCCGGCTGCGATCTGCTGACGATCAGCCCCGACCTGCTGCAAAAGCTGCACGACAGCACGGACAAGATCGAGCGCAAGCTGTCGCCGGAAGCAAGCAGGAATGCCGATATCGAGCGCGTGCCGACGGACGAAGCGTCGTTCCGCTTCCTCGTCAACGACGACGCGATGGCGACCGAAAAGCTCTCCGAAGGTATCCGCGTGTTCGCTGCGGACGCGATCAAGCTTGAAAAGGTGATCGAAGGGCTGCGCTAAGCCGCTTCGCATCTTTCGCTGCACAAAGCGCTGCATAAAGCGCGCGTGGCCCGCAAGGCTGCGCGCGCTTTTTGTTTGGCGAGCGCTTCCCTGCCCCCGTCAACACAGATTCACAATCGACGCTGCAGCGACGACTACAATCGTTGGCACGCGGGCGTTCGGGTTCGCATCGAACGGCGCGCCTATCGAAGGAGACATCGATGCAAGTTCAACCCTATCTGTTTTTCAATGGCCGTTGCGAGGAAGCGCTGAAGTTCTACGGCGAGACACTCGGCGCAGAAGTGATCTTTCAGATGCGTTTCAAGGACGCGCCGCCGAATCCGCAGCAACCCATCCGTCCCGGCACCGAAGACAAGATCATGCATACGACGATCCGGATCGGATCGACGGAACTCATGGCGTCGGACGGCAATTGCGACGAAACGCCAGGCACGCACACGGGCTACGGCCTGTCGATCACCGTCGACGACCGCTCGCAAGGCGAAAAAACCTTCAACGCGCTCGCGGCAGGCGGCAACATCGTGATGCCGTGGCAGGCCACGTTCTGGAGCACAGGCTTCGGCATGGTCGTCGACAAGTTCGGCGTGATGTGGATGGTCACCAATCCGCATGAAGGCGACAAGCATCCGGGCTGACGCAGCCGGTTCGCGGCTAGCGCGCAGCCGCTTCGCGCGCGCCGCCTTCGATGTTCCAGTTGGCTTCCGTGGCCGCCAGCAGTGAACGCATGCGTTCCACCTGCTCCGCGAATCGCTGCGCAAGCCACAACGGCCCCTGCAAATCAGGGGACGTCTTGTTTTCGGGCGTCATAGGCTCGAACGACGCTGCCGCATCCGGCATGCGGAAATGCGTCGTGCCCGCAAAGCGCAATGCACGCGCGGCGCCGAGCAGCGTCATGCGCACCGCATTCGCCTCTTCGCCGCACTGCTGCGCGAACGCGTCGCGCAATTCGGCATGTGCGAGCGTACCCGTCGACAGCATTTCGAGCGCGCTCAGCATCGAACGATGCAAGCCCTGGATCTGGTCGAGTTTCGCGATGGGCAAATCGATTTCCTTCGCGACGGAAGGCATCAGCGAGCGCAACTGCACGAGCCGCTTGCCCATGCGGATGAACACGGCGACCTGCTCGTCGGCGCCGATCGGCACGCCCGTCATCATCCGCGTATAGATGCGCGCGCATTCGCGCAGGTTGTCGGCGAGCAGATAGCGCCATGAATACGTCGCGTGCAGCGGCAGTGCGAACGAGAACGCCAGCGCGATCACAATGCCGACCAGCACGTTCAGCGTACGCCACAGGCCCGTGTCGATCATGTTGTCGCCGTGCCCCGCGACGATGCACATCGTGATGGCCGTCAACAGCGCGACATAGCCCGCGCTGCCGATCGCAAACCACGCGCAGATCGCGGCGAGCACCGACATCAGCACGTAGGTGAGCGTCAGCGAATCGAACAGGTTCTGCTGCAGGATCAACGCCAGGCCGAGCGCGGCGCCGAGCAGCGTGCCGGCCGCGCGCTCGGCCGCTTTCTTGCGGATGTTGCCGTGATGCTGCAAGCCGCCGATCACCACCAGCAGCGTCACCGACGACCAGATGCCGTGTGGAATGTCGATGCCCGTCGTCGCGAGAATCGACACGAGCATCGCGAGGCCGACGCGCAGGCTGTGAAAGAACTTCGCGTGGCGATAGCGGTAATACGGCGATGTGACGGCGCGCGCGAGGCGGCCGAAGCGCGTGCGGCGCGGCGCGAGACGCCCGGCGACGGCATCTCGCGTTCCCGGCGGCGGATGCGCCGGCGGCTTGCGTGGCTTGGGTTCCGGATCGGGCGGCAAGCCGGGCGGCAAGTCGGGTGGCGAATTGGGTTGCGGATCGCTGAGAGCCATCGGTTATCTCACGTGGGTTCGGCGCGAAGGCGCGAGCGAGCATGCAGAGACAGCCACCACACGAGCATAAACGAAAAAGCCCGCAGCATCGGCTGCGGGCTTCGTCAGTCAGAGACCGGTCAGACGCCGGGATCAGGCTTCATGCACATCCAGATAATCTTCCGGACGCGTGCGGTCTTCGGCGTGCTTCATGCCGAATGCGCGCACCAGCAGGCTCGCCACGATCGACACCACGAGGTTGACGATCAGCGACCAGACAGCGGCATAGCCCGGAATGGCCAGACCGCCGATGTGGATCGTGTAGATCGAGCTCGCCAGCTTCAGCGAGATCGCCATCCACGTGCCGACGGCGATGCCCACCGCCCAGCCGAGCAGCAGGCCGCGATAGTCGAGCACGCGCGTGTACAGGCCGAGCACGATCGCGGGCAGCGTCTGGATGATCCAGATGCCGCCGAGCAGCTGCAGCTGGATCGCATACGTCAGCGGCAGGCCGAGAATGAACGCGACGGCGCCGACCTTGACGATCAGCGACACGAGCTTGGCGATGTTCGTCTCCTGCTCGTGCGTCATGTTGCGGTTCACGAACTCCTTGTGGATGTTGCGCGTGTACAGGTTGGCGGCTGCGATCGACATGATCGCGGCCGGCACCAGCGCGCCGATGCCGATCGCCGCGAACGCGACGCCGACGAACCACGACGGGAAGAAGTGCAGGAACAGCGCGGGCACCGCGAAGTTCGGACCAAAGGCCTTGAAGTACGGCGCGAACTCCGGCATGTCCTTCACGCCCGCTGCGAGCGCCATGAAGCCGAGCAGCGCGAGCAGACCGAGCACCAGCGAGTACGCGGGCAGCATCGCCATGTTGCGGCGGATGGTGTTGCCCGACGACGACGACAGAATCGCCGTCACCGAGTGCGGATACAGGAACAGCGCAAGCGCCGATCCCACCGCCAGTGTCGCGTACGCGCTATAGCCGTTCAGGCTCGCCACGTCGGGTGCCTTGAGCAGCAGCTTGGCGGGCGGCACCACGCTGAAGATGTGGCCGAAGCCGCCCAGTTGCGGCGGAATCACGATGATCGCGGCGGCGATCGTGATGTAGATCAGCACGTCCTTGACGACGGCGATCATGGCCGGCGCACGCAAGCCCGAGGTGTAGGTGTACGCGGCGAGAATCGCGAACGCGATGATCAGCGGCAGGTCGCCGACGAAGCCCTTCGTGTCGAAGCCGAGCGCGCCGATCACCACTTCGATGCCGACCAGCTGCAACGCGATGTACGGCATCGTCGCGAGGATGCCCGTCACGGCGATGGCAAGCGCGAGCATGCGGCTGCCGTAGCGTGCGCTGACGAAGTCGGCGGACGTCACGTAGCCCTGACGCTTCGCGATGCTCCACAGCTTCGGGAATACGACGAACGCGAACGGATAGATCAGGATCGTGTAAGGCAGCGCGAAGAAGCCTGTTGCGCCCGCGCCGAACACGAGCGCGGGAACCGCGACGAAGGTGTACGCGGTGTACAGGTCGCCGCCCAGCAGGAACCATGTGACGACCGTGCCGAAGCGCCGGCCGCCGAGGCCCCACTCTTCCAGATGCGCGAGATCGCCGCGACGCCAGTGCGCGGCGATGAAGCCGAGAATCGTGACGCCGATGAAGAACAGAACGAAGACAAAGGTTGCGATGGCATTCATCGGGCGCCTCCGCTCGAACGCGTCTTCGTCTTGAAGTACACGAGCGCCGTGATCACCGCGCTGATCAGCACCCACAGGAGCTGATACCAGTAGAAGAACGGGAAATCGAACAGTTGGGGTTCGACCTTGTTGTAGGACGGCACCCAGATCATCGCGATCCAGGGTAACAGCAACAGCCATAGCCAGTGCTTGCTGGCCTTGTTGGCGGCGGCGTCGTGAGCCATGACGTCTCCTCTTTCCTTTTATTGAATTGTCTCCCGCGTCTGGCGGGAAGATGGACCCGGCTACGGATAGCAGCGCGGGCGCCCCGAAAGCATCGAAAGAGTATCGGAGTGGCGAACGACCGGTCAAGCAGGGCTGACCCTAGACGCGACGGTGTTGTCAATAGGCGAAACGTCGCAGAGTGTGAGATCGGGCACGAAAGCAGAAATTTCTGCCGCTTCGTTGTGAGGCGCGGCGCAATACCGGCTGATTGGCGGTTGCGAGCCGCGCCGGCGTTGCACCAGCGCGGGGCTCGACGGAATCGTTTGAACCGTGGAGAGATGCGATACGCGTCAGATCGCAAACGTGCCGTTCTGGCCCGTCGATTCCTGCAGTCCCTTGATCCACTTGCGTGCGGGCAGCCTGAGTTGCGTCTCGATCAGCTTCGCGCGTTCCTGCAGCTGGCTGAAGGGCACGTCGATAGCCGGTCCCGAGAACGCGATCGCGATGCGGTTGCCGTCATGCACTTCGGGCAGCGCGACGACGCGTCCGTCGAATGCTTCGTTCAGGCGCTTCATATTGCGCACGAAGCTCGGATGATCGCCGAACAGGTTGACGGTGACGATGCCTGCTTGCGTCAGGCATGCCCGCGCCGCGCGATAGAACGCGACGCTGTCGAGCACCGGACCGCGCGCCGTCGCGTCGTACAGATCGATCTGCAACGCGCCGACCGTGCCGTGATTCGCGCGGTCGTTGACGAATTCCCACGCATCGGTTTCGCGCACGGTGAGGCGCGCGTCGTCGGCGGGCAGGCCGAACATCGTGCGCGCGGCGATCACGACAGCGGGATTCAGTTCGACGGCTTCGACCTGCGCGCGCTTCAGGTAGCGATGCGCGAACTTCGTCAGCGAGCCCGTGCCGAGGCCGAGCTGCACGATGCGCCTGGGCGTTTCGAGAAACAGCAGCCACGCCATCATCTGCTGTGCGTATTCGAGTTCGATGTGATCGGGCTTCGACAGACGCATCGCCCCTTGCACCCATTCCGTGCCGAAGTGCAGATAGCGCACGCCGCCCTCTTCCGAGAACGTGACGGGCGCAAAACGCGGCTTGCGCGGCGCTTCGATCACGGGCGCTTTGGCGATGTCGCCGAAGTCTTCGTCGTCACGCGACGCGCGCGTTTTCGCGCGCGAGATGGTCTGCTTCGCACCTGCGGATTCTTTGTTGCGGAATGCACGCGCCTCGGCCGAAGCGCGCTTGATCAGTTTCGTCATGTAAGGATGTCGCGCCACAGGCGCAATTTTTGGTCGAACGAGAGCATAGCATTGGCGGGACTGGAGGACGGCAGGACCAAAGTCTCGTAGCCGGCTGCTGCGATGACGGGCGCAAAACGCCCCGCCGTCTTGCCGTTGAAGCACACCTTCTTCAACGCGGGCGCGTACTCACGGAATGACGCGAAGTCATTCGGCGACGCATTGCGGATCGCCGCATCGAGACTGCCCTCGCGCGTGCACGCGGCCAGCACGTCCCACACACCGACGCCATGCTTCAGCACGCGCTCGAGCCGCGTCGGGTAATCGAGTTCGGGTAGCGGCTCGTCGATCACGGCAGCGAGCAAACGCCAGAACTGGTTGCGAGGATGCGCGTAGTACTGCGTCGCTTGCAATGATGCTTCGCCGGGAAAGCTGCCGAGTATCAGCGTATGCGTGCTCTCGGCGACGACGGGTGGAAAGCCGCGCAGCATCAGCGTACGTCCCCGTGTTTGCCTGCGCCCTTTGCATCGCGCCGCGCGTTGACGTCGGCACGCGATGCCGTGTGATCGAGCGGCTGGCCATGATCGCGCGGCACGGGTTGCTGAGCATGCGCACGCGCTTCACCGCGTGTCGCGAGATGCGCCCACAACGCGGGCAGCATGACCTCCGTCACCATCAAGGGTTCGCCGTAGCGTTCGAATACCGAGCGGCGCGCGAACAATGCATGGGCTCGCGCATCATCCGTCTCACGCAAAGCCAGCCGATACAACGGATGCCGCGCCGTCACACGACGGCTCACCAGCGAAGAACGCGATACGCTGCTATCGCTATACAGCAGTTCGGCGAGCGGCCGCGTGCGCAAACGACGCATCGCTTGCCAAACGCCCGTGCTTGCCGCGAGCGGCACGATGCTGTGCGCGGCCACATAAGGCGTGCCGCCCACCGACAACACCACTTCCCGCACCCACACGGGCGTGCGCGGTGCACGGCCGAGCGCCGCGCATTCGTCGTCGAACGGCAAGTCGACGGCCTCGCGCGTCACGCGCACGGCGACCGCGCCGAGCGTGCGCAAATGCGCCGTCAGCGAACCGCCGCGCGTGAGCCAGTCTTTCTGATCGGGCGAGAAACCCGGAAGGGGCGCGACGCGCCAGTGCGCGTCGGCAGCATCGAAACGGATAGACATGGTCCGCATTATAGGGGGCGAGGAAAACGCAGGCCTTTCAGGCGGACGTGTCGCGGACGCTTGCGGAATCATCGGCCGTGTGATTCAGCCATGTACGCCTCCGGCGACACATGCCGGGCGCGAAGATGAATGGCGAGCGCACGACGCTCGATACTTCATTCATTCGCCAGGGAGCATCCATTGAACGCTTACGACAAATCCACCTCGGACCGCATCGCGCACCTCGCCGCGATCGTGCTACGCCGCGAGGGCGCGTCCAGAACCGAAAAGGAACTAGCGGGCTCGGCGCTCGCGCAGCATCACACGAGCAAACATACGAGCGCGGCGATCGGCAAGCTCGCCGCGCAGGTGCTCGGCGAGCATCACGCATGCGCCGAAGCGAAGGAACTGGCAGGTTCGGTGCTCGCGCAGGTGCGGCAGCATGAGCGGGCTTCGCAGGTGCGCTGAGTCCGTTTAGCTCGCGCACGAGCCGCCGCACGGACGTGCGCAAAAAAAATGCGCTGCCGAAGCAGCGCATTTTTTCAACAACAACGGATAAAGTTCGAATCAACGCGCCAGCAACAGCGCATTGGTCCGTTTCACGAAGCTCGCCGGATCTTCGAGCGATCCGCCTTCCGCGAGCAGCGCCTGATCGAACAGCAGGTGGCACCAGTCGTCGAAATTGGCGTTGTCCGTGCTGAGATTCTTGACCAGCGCGTGTTCCGGATTCACTTCGAGAATCGGATGGAACGTCGGCGCATTCTGGCCAGCCGCCTTCAGCATGCGCTGCAGGTAGCCGCTCATATCGCCTTCGTCGGCGACGAGACACGACGGCGAATCCGTCAAACGGAACGTCAGGCGCACGTCCTTCGCCTTGTCCTTCAGCGCTTCTTTCATGCGCTCGACCAAAGGCTTCAGCTCTTCGCCGACCTTCTCCTGCGCCTGCTTTTCTTCGTCGTTCAGCTGACCCAGATCGAGGTCGCCGCGCGCGACGCTTTGCAGCGGCTTGCCGTCGAACTCGGTGAAGAACGACAGCATCCATTCGTCGACGCGATCCGTCAGCAGCAGCACCTCGACGCCCTTCTTGCGGAACACTTCGAGGTGCGGGCTGTTCTTCGCGGCCTGATACGTATCGGCCGTGACGTAGTAGATCTTCGACTGCTCGGGCTTCATGCGCGCGACGTAATCCGTCAGCGACACGTTCTGCTCCGACGAGTCGTTCTGCGTCGACGCGAAACGCGCGAGCTTCGCGATGCGCTCCTTGTTCGAGAAGTCTTCGCCGATGCCTTCCTTCAGCACCTGGCCGAACTCCTTCCAGAACGTCGTGTACTTGTCCTTCCCGGCCGCTTCTTCCGAGTTCGCCAGTTCTTCGAGCATCGACAGCGCGCGCTTGGTCACGCCTTCGCGGATCGCCTTCACGTCGCGGCTTTCCTGCAGCAGTTCGCGCGACACGTTTAGCGGCAGATCGGCGGAATCGACCACGCCCTTCACGAAACGCAGATACGCGGGCAGCAATTGCTCGGCGTCGTCCATGATGAAGACGCGCTTCACATACAGCTTCAGGCCGCCGCGATGATCGCGGTTCCACATGTCGAACGGCGCGTGCGACGGCACATACAGCAGCTGCGTGTACTCGCTGCGGCCTTCGACGCGGTTATGCGTCCACGTCAGCGGATCCTGATGATCGTGCGACAGATGCTGATAGAACTGCTTGTATTGATCTTCCGTGATGTCGCTCTTCGCGCGCGTCCACAACGCGCTCGCCTGGTTGACAGTCTCGTCTTCGTCCTTCGCGACCATCTCGCTCTTTTCGGCGTCCCACTCTTCCTTCTGCATCAGGATGGGTAGCGCGACGTGATCCGAATACTTCTGGATGATCGACTTGAGCTTGTACGTGGACAGCAGGTCGTCTTCGTCGGCGCGCAGATGCAGCGTGATCGTCGTGCCGCGTTGCGCGCGCTCGATCGTCTCGACCGAGAAGTCGCCTTCGCCCGCGCTGACCCAGCGCACGCCTTCCGCTGCAGGCAGACCGGCGCGGCGCGTTTCGACCGTGATCCTGTCCGCGACGATGAAGCCCGAGTAGAAGCCGACGCCGAACTGGCCGATCAGCGCCGCGTCCTTCTGCTGGTCGCCCGAGAGCTTGCCGAAAAATTCCTTCGTGCCCGAGCGCGCGATCGTGCCGAGATTCGCGACGGCCTCGTCGCGGCTCATGCCGATACCGTTGTCGTCGATGCTGATGGTGCGGGCGTTCTTGTCGAACGACACGCGGATGCGCAGGTTCGGATCGTTCTCATACAGCGCGCTGTTTTCGATTGCTTCGAAGCGGAGCTTGTCGGCCGCGTCCGATGCGTTCGAAATCAGTTCGCGCAGGAAGATTTCCTTGTTGCTGTACAGCGAATGGATCATCAGGTGCAGAAGCTGTTTCACTTCTGCCTGAAAGCTCATGGTTTCTTGTGCCATGGTCAATTTTCCTCTTCTATTGCAGGTTGATTCGGGGATTCGAAGCTGAAGGCATCTGCGTGAGCGGCGCGCGCTACAGACGTTGCCCGCTCAGATGGGGGCGCGCGCCGCGAATTCAAGGGGCACGGGACAAGCCTATGACGCCCGCCGTGCGACGCCGTCCAGATAGCGGCACAGGAACGCAGGCAGCGCCGGATCGCCGCAATTCGCGACGTTGAAGCGCATCCACGTGGTCGGCGACTGCTGCGGCGAGAACAGACTGCCCGGCGTCAGTAGAAACCCTTCCTCGTGGCCGGCAGCCGCGAGCGCATCGGCATCGACGCCCGTGTCCGCCCACACGAACATGCCCGCCGCGGGCGTCTGGAACATCCGCAGCCCCGTCTTTTCAAGCATCCGCACGGATTTGTCGCGCACCGTGTCGAGCCGCGCGCGCAGCCGCTCCACGTGCCGGCGATAGTGCCCTTCCGTCAGGATCTTGTAGAGCACGCGCTCGTTCAGTTCGGGTGTCGTCATGCCGACCAGCATTTTCTGGTCCGTGACGGCCTTCGCGACGTCCGGCGACGACGCCATGAAACCGACCCGCAGGTTCGCCGCCAGAGTCTTCGAGAAGCTGCCGAGATAGATCACGCGCTTGAGCTGATCGAGGCTCGCGAGCCGCGTCGCGGGAAAGCCCGGCGGACACAGGTCGCCGTAGATATCGTCTTCGACGACGATGAAGTCGTATTCCTCCGCGAGCCGCAGGATACGGAACGCCTGCGCCGCCGTCAGCGACGTGCCCGTCGGGTTCTGCAGCACCGAGTTGATCACCAGCATTTTGGGGCGCCACGTCTGCACGAGCGTTTCCAGCGCGTCGAGATCGGGGCCGTCCGGCGTGTACGGCATACCGACGAGCCGCGCGCCCTGCGACGCGAAGCGCCCGAACATCTGGAACCACGCGGGATCGCCGACGATCACCGAGTCGCCCGGCTGCACGTAGAGCCGCGCGATCAGGTCGATGGCCTGCGTGATGCCCGACACGAGCACGATCTGTTCCGGCGACGCGCCGATCTCCAGTTCCTCGAGCCGCGTCTGCAATTGCTGGCGCAGCGGCAGAAAGCCTTGCGGCGTGCCGAAGCCGAGCATCTGCGCGCCGCTTTGCCGGCCGAGCGTGCGCAGCGCGCCCGTGATCAGCTCGCCGTCGAGCCAGCGCGACGGCAGATAGCCAAGGCCGGGCCCGCGTTCGGGACGCGTCGACGTGTGCAGCATGTTGCGCAGCAGCCAGACGACGTCGATCGTGCTCGGCGCGGGCGCGGCATCCGCCGACTCATTGGACGAAAGACGCCTCTCGACGGGCAGCGGGCCGCCCGCCAGCCGCTCGCGCACGTAAAAGCCCGAACCGCGCCGCGAATCGAGATAGCCCTGCGCCACCAGCCGCTCGTACGCCTCGACGACCGTGAAGCGCGACACGCCCTTATCGAGCGCAAGCTTGCGGATCGACGGCATGCGCATGCCCGGGCGGAACACGCGCTCCTCGATGCGGCGGCGCGCCCACTGCACGAGCTGATCGACGAGCGTCAGCGCCGAGGCGTCGTGAGGGGCGGGAATCAGGTCGAGCGGGACGGACATGGCGAACTCCAGCGGGTGCTGCAAGGGCAACATCGAGGCCTGGCGCGCAGCGGGAAAACCGGCTGTACCCGTTGCGCCGGCAGAAGTCCATCAGACTGACGGACAACTGTACCGAACAGTATCGCAGCGATTGTACCGTTACTGTGCCGGTCACTGTCGGTACATTCGAATCGACGTTCCGCCGTGACGTCCTGCTGTTTTGGACCCGCCGTTTAACCCCCTTTTGCCCCGCTCCACCCGCCGCGGCGCAAAACCCGCTGATACCCGTCTTGCCCCACTGCGCATGGCCGGGCCGCAAGCCGAACGGTTATTCTTACGGATTGACCCGGGCCGCCCGGCGCGCGACAGACATGGTCGCCAGCCGCAGGCGTCCGCCAGCAGAACGACCGCCCACTTGCCGCCATGACAGCACACACGCTACGAATCGATCACCTCGTTGTTTCCGCCCGCACGCTCGACGAAGGCACGCAATACGTCGCCGATACGCTCGGCGTCGCGCCGTCGGGCGGCGGTGCGCATCCATCGATGCGCACGCACAACCGGCTGCTGAACCTGTGGGGCGGCGCGTATCTGGAAGTGATCGCGATCGATCCCGACGCCGACGAGCCCGCGAACGCCCGCGCCCGACTCTTCGCGCTCGACGATCCCGCGACGCACGCGCGCCTTGAAAACGGGCCGTATCTGTCGCATTGGGTTGCGCGCGTCGAACGGCCGAAAAATCTGGCGTTGTGGCAACGGCAATATCCTGAGCGCATTTCGGCCGTGGTGCCGATGACGCGCGGCGATTTCACCTGGAGCCTGACGGTCGCCGAAGACGGCGCGTTTCCGTCGTGGCAAGGCGCGGGCGACGGCGTCGCGCCCTCGCTGATTCAATGGGACACGCCGCGCCATCCATCGGATGTGCTGCCGGAAACGGGCCTCGCGCTGAAGGCGCTGAAGGGTTGGCATCCACAGGCGGAGACCGTCGCGCAGCAGATGCAATGGCTCGGCGCGGCGCACCTCATTGCGCTGGACAGCACGGACGGTGCGCCCGTCCTTGCCGCCGACATCGAAACCCCGAGCGGGCTGCGCACGCTCAAATAACCTGACATCACTCACGGAGACACGGAAGCAATGAAGCGCGAAACCCAAGGCATGCTGCTCGGACTGATCGGCGTGATGATCTTCAGCCTGACGCTGCCAATGACCCGCATCGTCGTCGCCGAATTCAGCCCGCTGCTGAACGGCCTGGGCCGCGCGCTTGCCGCTTCCGTTCCCGCTGCCGTGCTGCTAGCCGTGCGCCGCGAAAAGCTGCCCACCTGGCCTCAGATCAAGAGCCTCGCCGTCGTGTCGCTCGGCGTGATCGTCGCGTTTCCGGTGTTTTCCGCGTGGGCGATGAAAAGCGTGCCCGCGTCGCACGGTGCCGTCGTCAACGGCCTCCAGCCGCTGTGCGTCGCCGTCTACGCCGCGTGGCTGTCGCACGAACGGCCGTCGAAAGCCTTCTGGGCGAGCGCCATCGCGGGCAGCGCGATCGTCGTCGCGTTCGCGCTGCAGGCGGGCGGCGGCGCCTTCCAGGCGGGCGACCTGCTGATGCTCGTCGCCGTCGGCATCGGCGCGCTCGGCTATGCGGAAGGCGCGCGGCTCGCGCGGCAGATCGGCGGCTGGCAGGTGATCTGCTGGGCGCTCGTCGTGTCGGCGCCGTTCCTGCTCGCGCCCGTCGCGTGGCTCGGCTGGGAGCAGCACGTCAGCCATCCCGGCCCCGTCGCGATCAAGACCTGGCTCGCGTTCGGCTACGTCACGCTGTTCTCGCAGTTCGTCGGCTTTTTCGCGTGGTACGCGGGCCTGGCGATGGGCGGCACCGCCCGCGTCGGTCAGGTGCAACTGCTGCAGATTTTCTTCACGATGGCGTTCTCCGCACTGTTCTTCGGCGAAAACGTCACGCCCATCACGTGGATTTTCGCGGCCGCCGTGATCGCCACCGTGATGCTGGGCCGCAAGGCCACCGTGCACACGGCCGTTCGGCCCGTTCGCGCGGCCTGACCGGTTCGCGCGATAATCCCTCTTTTGACCGACCACCTGTTCCTGCTACACCGACGAGGAGACCATGAATCAAAGCGACCTCAATGCCCCGACCTGGCAACTGTCCGAACGCGCTCGCAAGCTGACCAGCTCGGCGATCCGCGAAATCCTGAAGGTCACCGAGCGGCCCGAGGTCATTTCGTTCGCGGGCGGTCTGCCGTCGCCGGCCACTTTCCCGGCCGAGGAAATGCGCGCCGCCAGCGACCGCATCCTGCGCGATGCGCCCGCCGCCGCGCTCCAGTACAGCGCGACGGAAGGCTATCTGCCCCTGCGCGAATGGGTTGCACAGCGTTATTCGGTGAACGGCGCGCAAATCCGTGCATCGCAGGTGCTGATCACCACGGGCTCGCAACAGGCGCTCGATCTGCTCGGCAAGGTGCTGGTCTGCCCGGAAAGCCCGGTGCTCGTCGAAACGCCCACGTATCTCGGCGCGCTCCAGTCGTTCTCGATGTACGAGCCGCACTACGTGCAGGTGCCGACCGATGATAACGGCCTGATCCCCGAAGGCCTCACGCCCGAACTGACGAAGGGCGCGCGTCTCCTGTACGCACAGCCGAACTTCCAGAATCCGACGGGCCGCCGTCTGCCCATCGAGCGCCGCCGCGCGCTCGCCGAATTCTCGAAGTCGGCGCCCTTCCCCGTCATCGAAGACGATCCGTATGGCGCGCTCGACTACAAGGGCGAGCCGCTGCCGACCATGCTGTCGATCGCGCCCGATCACATCGTGCATCTTGGCTCGTTTTCGAAGGTGCTCGCGCCGGGCCTGCGCGTCGGCTACATCATTGCGCCCGAAGAACTGCACTTCAAGCTCGTGCAGGCCAAGCAGGCAACGGATCTTCACACGCCGAGCTTCACGCAGCGCATCGTGCACGAAGTCGTGAAAGACGGCTTCCTCGACACGCACGTGCCAAAAATCCGCGCGCTGTATCGCGATCAGTGCGAAGCGATGCTCGGCTCGCTCGAACGCTACATGCCCGAAGGCGTCACGTGGAATCGCCCCGAAGGCGGCATGTTCATCTGGGTGTCGCTGCCGAAGCACATCGACTCGATGAAGCTGCTCGAAGAAGCCGTTGCGCAGAATGTCGCGTTCGTGCCGGGCGGCCCGTTCTTCGCGAACGAAGCGCAGCACAACACGCTGCGTCTGTCGTTCGTGACCGTGCCGCCCGCGAAGATCGACGAAGGCGTCGCGCGCCTCGCGGAACTCATCCGCGCGCGCGTTTGAGACATGCCGTAGGATGCGCACACCGTATCGCTCATGCTGCGCGCCGCCGGCGCTCATACGACGTCGGTTGCGCGCACGCTGAACGACTCTTTCCATTCATCGACGAGGACACGTCATGGCTAACGTATATGACAAGCTGAAGGAACTGGGCATCGAACTGCCCGTCGCAGGCGCACCCGCTGCCGCTTACGTGATGAGCGCGCAAAGCGGCAACACGGTCTACCTGTCCGGCCACATCGCGAAGAAGGACGGCAAGGTGTGGGCAGGCAAGCTCGGCGACAATCTGGGCACGGAAGAAGGCAAGGCCGCCGCGCGCTCGATCGCGATCGATCTGCTCGCCACATTGCACGCGCATGTCGGCGACCTGAACCGCGTGACGCGCGTCGTCAAGCTGATGAGCCTCGTGAACTCGACGCTCGATTTCACCGAGCAGCACATCGTGACGAACGGCGCATCGGAACTGATCGCCGACGTGTTCGGCGAACGCGGCAAGCATGCGCGCTCGGCATTCGGCGTCGCGCAGATTCCGCTCGGCGCATGCGTCGAGATCGAACTGATCGCTGAAGTTCAGTAAGCGTCAGCGATCGATGCAAAGTGTTCGTCACGAACACTTCTTGCTGAGATCGAACACTGATGCCAACACGCCGCCGATGATGTGAAAGCGTCATCGGCGGCGTTTTCTTGCGTGCGGTTCATGCCGCACGGCACCGCGCACCAACCCCAAGGTCGGCCATCGCACAGGAAACAGACGATGCAAGCTCACACCGTTCGCTTCAAACAGGTCGACGTGTTTACGTCGATGCCGTTCAAAGGCAATCCTCTCGCGGTCGTGTTCGATGCGGACGGACTCGACACCGAACAGATGCAGGCCATCGCACACTGGACCAATCTGTCGGAGACGAGCTTCCTGTTAAAACCGACCGACCCGTCGGCCGACTATCGCGTGCGCATCTTCACGACGCGTGGCGAGTTGCCCTTTGCCGGCCATCCGACGCTAGGCACCGCGCACGCCTGGCGCGAAGCGGGCAACCAGCCGAAACAGCCCGGCCGCATGGTGCAGCAATGTGCGGCGGGCCTCATCGAACTGGCACAGGACGAGAGCCGCGATGGCGTGTGGGCATTCGCCGCGCCGCCGGCGCGCGTCACGCCGCTCGCCGGCAGCGAGTACGCCGCACTCGCGCAGGCACTGCGCAGCGATGCAATCGATTACACGGCCCAGCCATGTGGTGTCGACAACGGTCCGCAATGGCTCGTCGTCCGTATGAATTCGGCAGCGGCCTGCCTCGCGCTCGATCCCGATGCGGCCGCGCTCGGGCGCGTCGCGCTGACCGTGGGCGCGCGAGGTCTGGCGGCCTACGGCCCGCACGAGGCAAACGGACCAGCCACTTTCGAACTGCGTTGCCTGATGATGGGCGGCGGCCTCGGCTTCGGGGAAGACCCTGTGACGGGCAGCGCGAACGCCGCGCTCGCGGGACTGTTGACCGCGCAGAACACGCGGCCCGGCATGCAATACACGGTACGCCAGGGCACGGCACTCGGCCGCGCCGGCGACGTCTACGTGCGCTATGACGACACGGCCGGCAAGATATGGATCGGCGGCGCTACTGTGACGATCGTCGACGGCACGTTCCGTCTGCCGTGAACGGGCAAACCACTTTCAGTGAAATGACAAGGGACTGAATTGACATTTGCGCGTCACCTGGATGTTCTAAAAATCCATCCGATGCGCACGTCCAATTCAACACAAACGCGGCCATTCATGCAGACTGCATGAATGCCCGCGTTGTCATGATGGCTGTCGAACTTCCATTGCGGCGACGCTGCGCGCCTGCGGGTTTTCGACGGCTCCTTTCAAACGCACGGCTGGCGCGCCTGTCCGGGCAGCAGGCGGTGTCCGCTTCAGCATCGGTCGCGTGCCCGCCCGGGCGAGCGTATACCCGATGCCCGAGCCCTTCCTTAATTATTGCCCATTCAGTAATATCAAATCATTACCGATGACCAACGGGTGGTCTGGCACGCCACCACGCCCCTGCTTCCACCCGGCAGCTGCGGCGTATCAATCCGTCGAAGCAGCCGGTTGCTTTAACATTTGCGCAGTCAACAGAAACGCATACACCGCAACACAAGCATAGCCGCAAGGCACAGGGTCACGGTCCAGCCGATGAATCAGTTCCGCCTCTCTTCCGCGCGCGACATCAGGCATCGCCTCGATCCCGCCGGAACCCGCCGACGCGCGCTGCTCGCGATTCCCGCGCTCGGCGTGCTGGTGCTCGTGCTGCTATGGACGGTGATCTTCGCGCGGCTGTCGGTTGAGAAGGAAACCACGTATCGCGAGGCCATGGCTTCGGCCGCGATTCTGTCGGCTGCACTCGAGCAGCATACGGTGAAGGCGATTCACCAGGTCGACCAGATCACGCGCTTCGTCAAATTCGAATTCGAGAAAACGCCGGGCCGTTTCGATCTCGCAAGCACGGTCGAAAAAGGCGTCGTGCAAAGCGAAACGCTTGTGCAGGTGTCGCTGATCGACGAGCACGGCAAGCTCATCGCCAACACGGCGGAGACGAATCCGAAACCGATCGACCTGTCCGATCGCGAGCACTTCAGGGTCCACGAGCACGAGAACGACGACCAGCTCTTCATCAGCAAGCCCGTGCTCGGCCGCGTGTCGGGCCACTGGACCTTGCAGATGACGCGCCGCCTGAATCATCCGGACGGCTCGTTCGCGGGCGTCGTGGTCGTATCGGAAGACCCGAGCTACTTCACCAGCGACTTCTACAACAACGCGGCGATCGGCCGCGACGGCGTGATCGCCGTGATCTCGGATAGCGGCTCCGTGCTCGCGCGGCGCACGGGCAACTCGGAGCGTGCGCAAGGCGTGTTCACGGCGACGGGCGTCTATCCCACGTCCGAACACGTATCGGGCACCTATGTCGATTCGATCGACAACGTGACGCGCATCGTGTCGTACCGGCATATCGACGGCTATCCGCTCGGCGTGCTCGTCGGCCTGTCGCAGGCCGAAGAATTCGCGGACTACAACCACACGCGCAACGTCTATCTGCTGATGGCGAGCTTCATCTCGCTCGCGATGCTCGGCTTCTTTGCCGTCGCAACGGGTTTGATCGGCAAGCTGCTCGGACGTGAGCGCGAGATGACGCATCTCGTCGAATTCGATCTGCTCACGGGACTGCGCAACCGTTACTCGACCCTGCAGAGCCTGCGGCACGAGGTGGCGCAGCCGGCCAACGTCGGACGTCTCGCCATTCTCTTCATCGACCTCGACAACTTCAAGACGGTCAACGACACGCTCGGCCACAACGCCGGCGACATCGTGCTGCAAATGACGGCCGCGCGTCTCGCCGATGCCGTCGCCGACTCGGGCGCACTGTCGCGCATCGGCGGCGACGAGTTCGTCGTCGTCATCAAGGGCGACGATGTCGAGAAGCGTTCGGTCACGCTCGCGGAAGCGACCATCGAAGTCTTCGCGAAACCGTTCGAAGTGCGCGGCAGTTCGTTCGTACTGCATGCGAGCATCGGTATCGCGCTCTACTCGGTCGCGAACGAAAGCGAAATCGACCTGCTGAAGAAAGCCGACCTCGCGATGTACAGCGCGAAGGACGCGGGCAAGAACTGCTATCAGTTCTACGCGCCGCATCTGTCCCATCGCGCGGACCATCTGATGAAGTGGGAGCAGCAGTTGCGCGTCGCGCTCGCCGACCAGCAGCTCTTCCTCGCCTATCAGCCGAAGATCGACCTGGCTCGCCGCTGCATCACCGGCTTCGAGGCGCTTGTGCGCTGGAACCATCCGCAGCACGGCCTGATTCCCGCGAACGAGTTCATTCCCGTTGCGGAATCGACGGGCCTGATCGTGCCCATCGGCGATTTCGTGATCCGCACCGCGTGCCGGCAGCTCGCGCAGTGGCAGCAGCAGGGTTACGACACGCTGTCACTTGCCGTGAATATTTCGGCGGTACAGTTCTGGCGCGGCGATCTGTACGAAACGATCTCGCACGCGATCGAGGAAACGGGTATCGCTGCGCGCCGCCTCGAACTCGAAATCACCGAGACGGCGATGATGGAGTACCCGGATCTCGTCTCCGAAAAGATCTTCGCGTTGAAGC
Source organism: Paraburkholderia azotifigens (assembly GCF_007995085.1). Lineage (GTDB taxonomy): Bacteria > Pseudomonadota > Gammaproteobacteria > Burkholderiales > Burkholderiaceae > Paraburkholderia > Paraburkholderia azotifigens. Next base: position 18,372 of record NZ_VOQS01000001.1, on the reverse strand, counting down.
GACTCGGCGTGCGTATCGCGCTCGACGACTTCGGCACGGGTTACTCGTCGCTGTCGTATCTGAACCGCTTCTCGGTCGACACGCTGAAAGTCGACCGCTCGTTCGTGCAGGCCATTCCCGGCGACCGCAGCGTCTGCGTGATGGTGACGGCCATCGTCAACCTCGCGCGCTCGCTCGGGCTGACGGTCGTGGTCGAAGGCACGGAGACGGAAGAACAGATCGCATGGCTCGCGGCGCTCGGCCATATCGAGGCGCAAGGCTTCCTGTTTTCGCGACCCGTTCCCGCCGAGGGCATTCCGGCGCTGCTCGAACGCTTTGGCGTCTGCGGCACGCACGGCGCGCATCGTGCACACGGCAGCGATACCGACAGCACCAGCGACGCCGCGAGCACCAGCACGAGCAACGAGTCGGCCTGAGTGCCTCGCCTGCGCCTCATTCGACGCAGGTGATGCGTCGGCCAGAAGGACGAACGGTAGCAACGCAATTCGGGCGACTCCGCTCGACCGCACATGACCTCAGCGCGCGCTGTCGCGGCCATCGACGGCGCGCGCCGCATAAGAAACTAGCCCAACAGGTGTTCGCATGCGGCCAGCCCGGCATATAACGGCGCTTCACGCGCCCGCAGGAGACGAAGCAACACGATGCAATGAGCGCGAGCCGCTCTGGACGCTGTTTCGCGTCGTGTTTGGATTGTCCGCGCTCTCGTGGGGCGGACTCGCGCTAATGGCGCAACTGGAGAACCACTACGTCGAGCGCGAGGAGCGCCTCACGCGCCTCGCTTTCTCCGACATCGTCGCACTCGCGTGGATGGTGCCAGGGCCCGTGGGCTGCAACGTCGCCGTGCAGCTCGGTCACGTGCTGCGCGGACGCGCGGGCGCATGGGTCGCGGGCCTCGCGAGCGTGCTCCCCTTCTTCATGCTGATGACCGCGTTCGCGATCTTCTACCGCACGCCGATCGTCCGCGAAGTTGCTTCGCAAACCTTGCTCAACCATTTCAGCGTCGTGCTTGGGACGCTGATCGGCGTCACCTGGTACAAGCAGACGCGCTCGCTCGTGCGCGGCCGGCTCGAATGGACAGCGGCCATACTCGGCAGCATCGGGCTGATCGGCGCGCATACGCCTGCCGCGTATATCGGCATACTCGGTGCGGCCTTCATGTCGGGCTGGGTGCGCAGCGACGCGCGCGGCGCGCGTCTGTCGACCACGCTCAGCACCGGCGACTGGCGGCTCCTGATCGGCCTGTGCGTGCTGCTGCTGATCTTCGCCGTGCCTTTGCCGCATCGCTATGAACTCGCGCTGTTGTGGCCGCGGCTTGCGGGCGCGGGGCTGACGTTGTTCGGCGGCGGCTTCTCCGCGCTGCCCGTGTTGAAGACGCTGTTCGTCACGCCTGTTGTCGGTGTGAGCGACAACGAATTCACGCTGGCCTTCTCCCTGTCGCCGCTGTCGCCGGGGCCGCTGTTGAACGTGGTGCCGTTCTTCGGCTATCTGGTCGAAGGGTGGCGCGGCGCGGTGATTGCGACGATCGCGCTCTTCGTGCCGTCGGGCTGCCTCGTCGTGCTCGCGCAGCGCCACCTGCATCAGCTGAAGACGAACCCGCGTTTCGAGCACGGCATGCGCGTGCTGCGCGCGGTGACGACGGCGTTTCTCGCCGTTGCCGTGCTGCGGATCCTGCGTAACGTGCCGTTCGAACCGGCTTATCTCGTGACGGCGCTGTTTTCGGGCGTGTGCTTCGCGAAGCTGAAGCTGCCTGTGTATGCGGTATATGGATCCGTCGCTGTTGCGTGCGGCGTGTGGCTGTATGTCGGGCACGTGGGGTGACGCGGCATCGTCGGCAGAAGGCCAATAAAAAAGCGCCGCATCTGCGGCGCTTTTCGTTTGAAGCGCGGTGACAGTGTGGATCAGAATCCGCGCGACATCACCGCTACGCCGATCGTCACGAGGCCCAGTACCAGATTGACCACGACGAGACGCCGCACCGTCGCTACGGCTCGCGCGCCATCGGGCCACTTCTGCGCCTGTACGGCGCGACGGATACGCGGAAAAACCGCGAAGCGGATGTGCCCGAAGATGAGCATCATCACGATGCCAATGCCTGCCATCGCGTGAAGCTGCCAGGTTGCGTGGCCCCCGCCGAATTGCATCAGCAGGAAACCGCCCGTCAGCAGAATGACCAGCACGGACACGCCCACCCAGTTGAAGAAGCGGCCGAACACCGATTCCCACAGCGGCAGACGCAATTGCGGCGAGAGGTCTTCGAGTGCGGGGCGCAGGCAGAAATGCGCGAATATCATGCCGCCGATCCACACGGCGACACCCAGCAGATGCAGAAAGAGCGCGACTTCAATCGCCTTGTTCATAGTTGTTTTCCGTTCCCGATGTAGCGCGCTGCCGTGATGTCCTGTCGAAAAACGCGGCATTGACATGCGCCAATGACCGCGTTCGACCAGCGACATTATGCGCAGTTCATTGCCTGCGCTGTTTTCTTTTATCGTGGCGTGTTGCGCCGTGAGAGACCCCGCTCACGGCGCTTGACTTCGCCCGATTTCGCTCGACTTCTTTAGCCCGGCAGCACCGGACGCAGCGACGTCACCTCTTTCAGCTTCGTATCCGGCGCGCGGCCCTTGCGCGCCCGCTTGCCGACGTTCGGTTCGAGCGCCTTGCCCGACAGCTCTTCTTCCGTCGGCTTGTTGCGATACACGCCTTGCAGCACGACACCCGTTTTGCTGATTGCCAGCGCCTGCGTGAGCGCTTCGTTCGGATCGAGCGCCATCAGGATCACGCCGCGGCCGCCGCCCGAGAGCGTCTTCATCTCGTCGAGGCCGAACACCAGCAGACGCCCGCCGCCCGACAGACACGCGACTTGCGTCGCGTCGGGCAGCATCGGCATCGGCGCGAGCGGCGTCGCGCCTTCGTCGATCGTCATGAACGCCTTGCCGGCCTTCACGCGGCTCACCATGTCGCCGACCTTCGCGATGAAGCCGAAGCCGTTCGACGACGCCAGCAACAGCGCCTGATCCGCCGACGCCGCGTAGTAGTGCATCAGATGCGTGCCCGATTCGAGCTCGATCAGCGACGTGACAGGGACACCATCGCCACGGCCGCCCGGCAGCTGCGCCACCGCGACGGAATACACGCGTCCCTTGCTGCCCCACGCGATCAGCATATCGGGCGTGCGGCACTGGAACGCCGCGTACAGACCGTCGCCCGCCTTGAACGTGAAGCCCGCCGGATCGAGCCCGTGGCCCTTCAGCGCACGCACCCAGCCCTTCTGAGACACGACGACGGTGACGGGCTCGTCGACCACGCGCGCTTCGAACGTCGCGCGCTTTTCCTGCTGGATCAGCGTGCGGCGGTCGTCGCCAAATTGCTTCGCGTCGGCTTCGATTTCCTTGATGAGCAGGCGCTTCATCGCCGGCTCGCTGCCGAGCAGTTCTTCGAGCCTGGCCTTCTCGTCGCGCAGTTCGGCCAGTTCCTTCTCGATCTTGATCGCTTCCAGGCGCGCCAACTGACGCAGCCGGATTTCGAGAATGTCCTCGGCCTGGCGGTCGGACAGCTTGAACGCTTCGATTAGCGCGGCTTTCGGCTCTTCCGATTCGCGAATGATGCGGATGACTTCGTCGATATTCAAAAAGACGATCATCCGGCCTTCAAGGATGTGAATCCGGTCGTTGACCTTGTTCAGACGGTGTTGCGAACGGCGCGTAACCGTCACGAAGCGGAAACCGATCCACTCGTGCAGCATCTCGCCGATGCCCTTCTGACGAGGACGCCCATCCGCGCCGACCATCACGAGGTTCAGCGTCGCGTTCGATTCGAGACTCGTATGCGCGAGCAGCGTGTTGACGAACTCGGTCTGATCGATACGGCTCGACTTCGGCTCGAACACGAGACGCACGGGCGCGTCCTTACCCGACTCGTCGCGCACGGCGTCGAGCAGACCGAGAAGCGTCTGTTTCGTCTGCAACTGTTCCGGCGTCAGCGACTTTTTGCCGAGCTTGATCTTCGGATTCGTCTGTTCCTCGATCTCTTCAAGCACTTTCTGGCCGGACGTATTCGGCGGCAGTTCGGTGATGACGAGTTGCCACTGGCCGCGCGCGAGGTCTTCGATCTTCCAGCGCGCACGCACCTTGAGACTGCCGCGGCCCGTCTCATAGGCCTGCGAGATTTCTGCTTCGCTCGAAATGATCTGGCCGCCGCCCGGGAAGTCCGGACCCGGAACATGCTGCATCAATTCGGCGTGCGTGATCTTCGGATGGCGGATCATCGCGACGGCGGCCGCCGCGACTTCGCGCAGATTGTGCGACGGGATTTCCGTCGCGAGTCCGACCGCGATGCCCGATGCGCCGTTCAGCAGCACGAACGGCAAACGCGCCGGCAACAGCTTCGGTTCTTCGAACGAGCCGTCGTAGTTCGGCATGAAATCGACGGTGCCCTGATCGATTTCGTCGAGCAGCAGTTTCGCGATCGGCGTGAGGCGCGCTTCCGTGTAACGCATCGCCGCTGCGCCGTCGCCGTCGCGCGAGCCGAAATTGCCCTGGCCGTCGATCAGCGGATAGCGCATCGAGAAGTCTTGCGCGAGACGCACGAGCGCGTCGTACGCGGACTGGTCGCCGTGCGGGTGATATTTACCCAGCACGTCGCCGACCACGCGCGCCGACTTCACCGGCTTCGCGTTGTCGCCGAGACCCATCTCGTTCATCGCGTACAGGATGCGGCGCTGCACCGGCTTCTGGCCGTCGCAGACGTCGGGCAGCGCGCGGCCCTTCACCACGCTCACCGCGTAGTCGAGGTACGCGCGTTCCGCGTAGTTGCCGAGCGTCAGCACATCGCCTTCGGGCGCGGCCGGCTCGGTAAACAGATCGGGAGTGTTGTCGTCCATCTAGATTCCGTGTCCTTGTTGGGCGCGCGTGCATCTTGCGATGCACGCCTGCGCTCAGATATCCGCTTCGACCTGGTTGCCCTTCTCTTCGAGCCAGCTGCGGCGCGACGCCGCTTCGCCCTTGCCCATCAGCATGGTCATGCGCGCGACGGTCGCGTCGAAGTCGAGTTCGCCGAGCGCAACGGGCGACAGGCGCCGCGTGTCCGGGTTCATCGTCGTGTCCCAAAGCTGCTCGGCGCTCATTTCGCCCAAGCCCTTGAAGCGGCTGATCGACCATTGCGATTCGCGCACGCCGTCCTTGCGCAGCTTGTCGAGAATCGCTTCGAGTTCGCCTTCGTCGAGCGCGTACAGCTTCTGCGCCGGCTTCTTGCCGCGCGCGGGCGCATCGACGCGGAACAGCGGCGGACGCGCGACATGCACGTGACCGCGCTCGATCAGCTGCGGGAAGTGCTTGAAGAATAGCGTCAGCAACAGCACCTGGATGTGAGAACCGTCGACGTCCGCATCGGACAAGATGCAGATCTTGCCGTAGCGCAGATTGGACAGATCGACGGTGTCGTCCGGGTTGTGCGGATCGACGCCGATCGCCACAGAAATGTCGTGCACTTCGTTGTTGGCGAACAGACGGTCGCGCTCGGTTTCCCAGGTGTTCAGCACCTTGCCGCGCAACGGCAGGATGGCCTGATATTCCTTGTCGCGGCCCATCTTCGCGGAACCGCCCGCCGAATCGCCCTCGACGAGGAACAGTTCGTTGCGGCCGATTTCCGTCGATTCGCAATCCGTCAGCTTGCCCGGCAGCACGGCAACGCCCGAACTCTTGCGCTTCTCGACCTTCTGGCCTGCGCGCGTGCGCGCCTGCGCCTGCTTGATGACGAGGTCGGCGAGCTTCTTGCCGTGCTCGACGTGCTGGTTGAGCCACAGTTCGAGCGCGGGACGCGCGAACGACGACACCAGCTTCACGGCATCGCGGCTATTCAGACGCTCCTTGATTTGCCCCTGGAACTGCGGATCGAGCACCTTCGCGGAGAGCACGAACGACACGCGAGCGAACACGTCTTCCGCAAGCAGCTTGACGCCCTTCGGCTGCAGGTTGTGCAGTTCGACGAAGCTCTTCACGGCCTGGAAAAGACCGTCGCGCAGCCCCGCTTCGTGCGTGCCGCCTGCCGGCGTCGGAATGAGGTTGACGTAGGATTCGCGCGTGAGCGGACCTTCTTCGCTCCACGCGACGACCCACGCCGCGCCTTCGCCTTCCGCGAAGGTCTCTTCGTTCGAACGCGAGCTTTCCGCGTAGCGCTCGCCTTCGAACAGCGGGATCAGCAGGTCGCTGCCCGCCATGCCTTCCATCAGATAGCCGCGCAGGCCGTCTTCGTATTTCCAGCTTTGACGCTCGCCCGTCTTTTCGTTGACGAGAATGACTTCGACGCCCGGCAGCAGCACGGCTTTCGAACGCAGCAGGCGTTGCAGCTCGCCGAGCGGCAGATTCGGCGAATCGAAGTATTTCGGATCGGCCCACGCCGTGACGCGCGTGCCCGACTTCTTGTCGGCCTTCGTCGCGGCGCGCACCTGCAGCGGCTTGACGACGTCGCCGTGCGAGAAGCTCAGCTCGGCGACCTTGCCTTCGCGCCAGACGGTCACGTCGAGGCGCGTGGACAGCGCGTTCGTCACCGACACGCCGACGCCGTGCAGGCCGCCCGAGAACGTGTAGGCGCCGCCTGCCGCCTTGTCGAACTTGCCGCCTGCGTGCAGGCGCGTGAAGACGATTTCGACGACGGGGACGCCTTCTTCCGGGTGCATCCCGAACGGAATGCCGCGGCCGTCGTCGTCGACGGAAACGGAATGATCGGCATGCAGCGTGACGGTGATCTGACGGCCATAGCCGCCGAGCGCTTCGTCGGATGCGTTGTCGATGACTTCCTGAATGATGTGCAGCGGATTTTCGGTGCGCGTGTACATGCCGGGCCGCTGCTTGACCGGCTCCAGGCCTTTGAGCACCTTGATCGATGCTTCGCTATACGCGGCGTTTGGCTTTTTCGTTGACATGGCTTGCTGAGGTCCGTCGGTTCATCGTTGTCCACATGTCTTGTGGACAGGTGCGTGGACAATGCGTTGAGTTTTCAAAAAAAGCGAAACGAAACAACGGAGTGCGTGCGCTGCGCGACTTGCGTGCAGCGGTTTTCGGTTTGCCTTGTCTGCTTTCCGCGGTCTTCCGGCGAGCCCGTTGCGGGCGATACGCTGGAACGACCGTGGGAAGCAGGTCCGCGGGTATTTTACTGATTTCGATGCGCGGGGCAATTTAGATGAGGGGTGTAGGACGGATGACGGGGATGCATGGTGCACCCCCGTCGTGCTCCCGGCGGGCGGGCTACTTCTTCTTGCTCTCCAGCTCATCCCACCTCTCGATCGCCACGAGCAATTCCTCGTCGATGGCCGCATAGCGCTCGGTCAGCCGCGCGCCCTCCTGCGCATCCTTGACGAAGATCGAGCCCTCCTCGATCTGCGCGCCGATTTCCTTCTGCTCCGCTTCGAGCGCCGCGATCTGTCCAGGCAACGCCTCGAGTTCGCGCTGTTCCTTGAATGAAAGCTTCACCGTGCGCTGCGCATTGCGGCCCGCCGCGCTGTCCTTCGGCGCGGCTTCCTTTGGCGGCTCTTTCGGCGCGTCCTGTTGCGCGAGCTGCCCGGAACGGTCACGCTGGATCTGCCAATCGGTAAAGCCGCCGACATACTCGCGCCACTTCCCCGCGCCTTCCGACGCGATCACCGACGTCACCACGTTATCCAGAAACGCGCGGTCGTGGCTCACCAGCAGCACCGTGCCGTCATAGTCCGTCAGCAGTTCTTCGAGCAGTTCGAGCGTCGGGATGTCGAGGTCGTTGGTCGGTTCGTCGAGCACCAGCACGTTCGCCGGCCGCGCAAAGAGACGCGCGAGCAGCAGACGGTTACGCTCGCCGCCCGACAGCGACTTGACGGGCGAACGCGCGCGCTCGGGCGCGAACAGGAAGTCGCCGAGATAGCTCATCACGTGCTTTTTCTGGCCGTTGATCTCGACCCAGTCGCTGCCCGGGCTGATCGTGTCGGCAAGGCTCTTTTCCAGATCGAGCTGCGCACGCATCTGATCGAAATAGGCGACTTGCAGGTTGGTGCCGACGCGCACCTTGCCGTCGTCCGGCTGCAGCTCGCCGAGGATCAGCTTGAGCAGTGTCGTCTTGCCCGCGCCGTTCGGACCGACGAAACCGATCTTGTCGCCGCGCATGACCGTGGTCGAAAAGCGGTCCACGACCGCGCGCTCGCCGTAGCGCTTCGTCACGTCCGTGAGTTCGGCGACGATCTTGCCGGACTTTTCGCCTTGCCCGACGTCGAGCTTCACGTTGCCCTGCACGTTGCGCCGTTCCGCGCGTTCGTTGCGCATCTGCACGAGCCGCGCGATGCGGCCGACGCTGCGCGTGCGCCGCGCCTCGACGCCCTTGCGGATCCACACTTCTTCCTGCGCGAGCAGCTTGTCGAACTTCTCGTTTTCGACGCGCTCCACTTCGAGCTGCTGCGCCTTGCGCGTCTGATACGCGGAGAAATTGCCGGGATACGACAGCAGGCGGCCGCGATCCAGCTCGACGATGCGCGTCGCGACGCGATCGAGAAACGCGCGGTCGTGCGTGATGAACAGCAGGCCGGCGCGCTGGGCGACCAGCAATTCTTCGAGCCAGCGGATGCCGTCGAAGTCCAGATGGTTGGTCGGTTCGTCGAGCAGCAGGACGTCCGGCTGCACGACGAGCGCGCGCGCCAGTGCGACGCGCTTCTGCATGCCGCCCGACAGCGAGCCGACACGCGCATCGCCGTCGAGACCGATCTGCGCCAGCGTCGTAGCGACGCGCGTGCGCCAGTTCCAGGCGTCCGTCGCATCGAGCGACGACTGCAGCACGTTCATGCGTGCAAGCAACGCGTCGTGCTGCGCGCCTTCCGGCGTTTCCGCCAGCTCGTGCGCGACCGTGTTGTATTCGTCGAGCAGCGCGCTCGCCCGCGTGAGACCCGCCGCGACTGTATCGAACACCGTCGCGTCGCCGTCGAATTCGGGTTCCTGCGGCACGTACACAGTGACGAGATCCTGCTGGCGCGTGATCAGCCCGTCGTCTGGTCTGGCGAGCTCGGCGACGATCTTCAGCAGCGACGACTTGCCTGCGCCGTTACGGCCGATCAATCCGACGCGCTCGCCGGCTTCGAGTGAGAAATCCGCGTGATCGAGCAGCGCGACATGGCCGAACGCCAGTTGCGCGCCCGTAATGGTGTAAAGCGACATGGAAAAATGAGGAAACCAGCGATGAGTCGGAAGCGCTCATTGTACCGGTCGGCGGCGCGGACGCCGACGGGATGCGGGCCGACGGATGGCATAGGACGAATGGCAGACATGCGTCGTCAACCTGAAAGGCAGAACCTGCGAACGCCCTGCGCCGAGGGCGTTCGCAGCGGCGGCAGACGGCTGCCGCCAGCGCTTCGCGCGAGAAACGCGGTTCAGCTCACTTCACGTGAATCGTGATCGTCTTGCTCATCTCGGGACCGTACGAGCGGTGCGCGCCGTCGCCAAAATCGAGCGTCAGCGTGTGGTCGCCGGGCGGCAGCGTGAGTTCGGTTTCCGTCTGGCCCTTGCCGAAATGCAACGACTTGTCGTTGGCGGGGATCACTTCGCCTTTCGGCAACGGCTGTCCGTCGACGATCAGATGGTGATGCCCCGTGCCTTCCGTCATCGTGCCGGCGGGCACGATCTTCATGCCTTCGACGGCAAATTTCACGTGGACGGGGTTGCTCACCGTCGCGCCGTCCTTCGGCTCGACGAAAGAGACGCCCGCGGCATGCGCCACGCCCGACATGACCAGCATGCCCGCGCACACTGCGCCGAGCCACCATTTCTTGTTCAGCATCGTTTTCTCCTTGGCTAGAGCGGCTCGACGGGCACGGCGCGCGTCAGTGCAGTCGCACACGGCCACAACCGCATTGAAAGGATACACGCTCGATCCGCACCCGCCAGCGAGCGAATCGCCCGGCGGGACGCCGCTTCGCGTTGATCCGGAACGGTAAACGGCATGGAAAGCGCGGGGCTTCCGGTGAATTCCGGTAATATTGCGGGTCGCCGCCGGATGCCCCATAAAGGGGCAGATGGGCGGATTGTGCATTGAATCAATGAAGAGCGTGTGTCGTGAGTGAAGTGATCGAATACAAGAGCTGGGTCTGCCTGATTTGCGGCTGGATCTACAACGAAGAGGAAGGTCTGCCCGAGGAAGGCATCGCGGCGGGTACGCGTTTCGCCGACATCCCGGAAGACTGGCGTTGCCCGCTGTGCGACGTGGGCAAGGCGGAATTCGCCGTGGTCGAGTTCTGATCGACTGCTCCGTTCGGAAAGCGTCTGCGGTATCGAGCGGTTCGTGGGTCACCTGCCCACGGGCCGCTTTTGTTTTTTGCGGCGCCACTGCCGCAATCAGCCACGCGTCGCGACGACGATCAGTTCGCGGCTCGCTTCGTGAACGGGCGAGCGGAACCAGTCGCCGAACCATTCCATTTCGCTGAAACCCGCGTTGCGAAGTGCGTCGTCGAGTTCGGTCCGGGTGCGAAAACGCAGTTCGCTGACCGAGACGACGGTGTCGCCGTCGCCGGCGAATCGATAGCAGGTCTCGAACCGGACGCGGCCAGGCTTCACATCGACGGGTTGCTGCCAGATTTCGACGGCCCCGTGCCGAGTGTCGTCGATCATGCGGCGCGACTTTTCCGGCGTCCACGCCGTCCACGGCGACACAAGCGGATTGCGGCTCTCGAAAGCGAGCCGCCCGCCGGGGCGCAATGCTGCGTGCGCAGCAGCCAGCGTGATGTCGAAGCTGGTGTCGTCGAGAAAAACCTGCGCGACATGCCCCGTCATCACGGCCAGGTCGGCGTTCATGGCGCCGAGCCGCGCCGCGTCGCCTTCGATCCATTTCACCCGCCCGCCGCCTGGCCTTCCGCGCGCGACGTCAAGCATCGCGCGCGACGGATCGACGCCCGTCACGATGTGGCCTCGCTGGGCCAGTTCACACGCGAGCAAGCCGGTGCCGCAGCCGATATCGACAACGCGCGATGCTTCCGTGCGCGCGGCAAGATCGAGATAGAAGCGGGTATCGGCGGCAAACGGGTTGAGCGCGTCGTAGAGCGCGACGAGACGCGGATCGGAGTAATGTGAATCGGTCATTGCGCCGATGGTAGCCGCGCCACCCGCGACGCGCCACGGCGCGCTTGCGGTAGCGCAGACGCGCACCGAAAGCCGCTTTGGCAAGGCGGGCGATTTGCTATACTCTGCGCTCGTCGGCGGCCCCTCCCCGTAGTTCAATGGATAGAACGAGTGCCTCCTAAGCGCTAGATACAGGTTCGATTCCTGTCGGGGGGACCACATCGGCGACGGACGACGCCAAATGAAAAACCCGCAACAGCTCGCGCTTTGCGGGTTTTTTGTTTGCTACAGCGTGATGACCGAACCATCGCGCCGCGCCATCCCGGTCCAGGGCGATCAACGCCGGCGCACTACCTGAACCTTGGCCAGTTGCTGGTCGCGCTGATCGAAGAATCGGGCGAGCGCAAACAGCGACGCGGCGGCAAACGGCCAAAGCACGAAGAAGGTAGCGAGCATGATCGACTCCAGAGCGAAACATTTGTAACAAGTCTACCGGCTTGCTTTGTAAAGAAAACTACCGGAATTGCCAAAACACAGTTCCCTTTTTTGATAGTCAAGGCGAACAGGCCCGCCTGGCACGGGCTGGACGGTACATCCAGGCGTCGTTTGCATCGCATCGAAGCCACCCGACCGTGACAAAATCACGCATTTCGCGCATCAGCAGCCAGCACAACGAAGGACATCTCATGGACATCAACAAGCAAGTCGCCGCCCTCACCACTTCCGAACTGCAAACGGCGGGCGCCAGCCAGGCGACGGCCATCGCGGTCAGCGTCCTGCTGCGCCATATCAACTCGCCCGAACTGTCAAAGCTGCTGAACTCGGCGTTCGAAAACCATCAGGCCGTCATGCTGCAGACGCCGTGGCCCGACCAGATGCTGCAATCGTTCGAAGCGACGCGGCGCTTCCTGGAAGGTGCCGCCCAGCCGGGCGCCGCGACTCCCGATCAACCCGTCTGATGCGTCGTGTCGTGGCTCGCCGCGACACGACGCGAAATAGCCGCGCGTCCGGGCGTCCCGCCATGCCCCCGACGTCCGCGGCACAGGGCTTTCGCGCGAGCGCCGCGACCCAGTGTGCGCTCTCCCACCTAATACGGCATTTGTCTGCGGACGGGCATCCGGCATCCTCCTATCATTGCTTCACTCACTTGATATGTCAGGTCGACCGATGCCCTACCCCTACAACCTCGCAGTCGCCGCCGGCCTGATGATCGTCGTGCTGACCTGCAGCCTCGCCCTTGCGCTGACGTGAGTTGAGCGCCATCGCGGCGGGCGCCGCGAGATATTCGGCGGACCAGGCGCAAGCGGCGCAAAAATATTTTCGGACCGACCCTAAAGTTTTCCAAAGGCCTGCCGTAGTGCGGGCATGGACACTTACCTCACTTCGTCGGCGGGATCGTTCAAATCGACTCTGATCGATCAGGACATCGCGCACATTGCCCGCGTCATGCGGCCTTCGATGCATGGCGACCTGGGTGGGGCGATTCTCCCCGCCGACTACTGGCGCCGGCGCCTGTTCGAGCTGCTCGAAGCCGAGCATCTGACCAATTCCCAGCTCTGCGCGATCGACGACCTGCTGCTGCAACTCGACGACCTGTGCACGAAGGAACTGGCGCCGCTGCCCGTGCCGACCGCGCGGCCCGCAGCATCGCGCGACACGAACCGTCACCGCGTACGCCGCCAGCGCTAAGCCAGCAGACAACGCCGTGAAGGCAACAGGCGGCCCGCTTCGCCGCTGCCTCGCTGCGCCCGCTGCATTTAACATTCATTGACCCGGCGCGCATCCTTCCCCGAAGCTGCTGCCAGCAGCGCGAACACCCGGCGACATAGCGACAGTCTCATCTGGCGCGTCGCCGGGGCTGCCTTCCTTCTTCCCCCGTGCGTACTCGCGGACGCATCCTCGCGGGAAAATTTGCCCCGCAACACCCGACGATCGCAAATCGGGGACATTCATAGGTCATAATGTCCGCAAAAATACCCAGCAAGGACTCCTGTGACTCAGGCTTCACCGCTTGAACTGCTGAAGCAGGCGCGCACCCGCTTCACACAAAAAGAAATCGCCGCGCATGTCGGCAAAGACATCAAGACGGTGCGCCGCTGGGAGAAGGGCGAAACGCCGTGCCCCGCCATGCTGGAACCGGCGCTATACGCGCTGCTGCATGCGTCGACGGCGCGCAATGGCGCACAGCACGCAGACAACGGCTCGCGCGTGAACTTCATCGACCTGTTCGCCGGCATCGGCGGCATTCGCATGGGCTTCGAGGCGCACGGCGGCCAATGCGTGTTCACCAGCGAGTGGAACGATTTCTCGCAGAAGACCTATCGTGAGAACTTCGGCGAGAACTTCGGCGAAGACTTGGGCGAAGGCGCACCGCAGCACACGTTGATCGGCGATATCGTCACGTTTCCCGCCGAAGCCGTTCCCGAGCACGATATCCTGCTCGGCGGCTTTCCGTGCCAGCCGTTTTCGATCGCGGGCGTCAGCAAGAAGAACGCGCTCGGCCGGCCGCACGGTTTCGAATGCACGACGCAAGGCACGCTTTTCTTCGATGTCGCGCGCATCATCGCCACGCGCCGTCCCGCTGCGTTTCTGCTCGAAAACGTGAAGAACCTGCTTTCGCACGACAAGGGCCGCACCTTCGACGTGATCCTGCAAACGCTGCGCGACGAACTCGGCTACGAGGTGCATTACCGCGTGATCGACGGCGCGCATTTCACGCCGCAGCATCGCGAGCGGATCATCATCGTCGGCTTTCGCGGCAAGACATCGTTTTCGTGGGACGACCTGCGCCTGCCCGAAGAAGGTCCGCGGCTCGCGTCGATCCTGCACCGGACGGACGGCAGGGAACCCATCCTGCCGTGGGACGGCGACCGGTTCTTCGATCACGCGGCGCGCGGCGTGCAACCGAAATACACGCTGACGCCCAAACTCTGGACCTACCTGCAGAACTACGCGGACAAGCATCGCGCGGCGGGCAACGGCTTCGGCTATGGAATGGCCTATCCGCAGAGCGTGACGCGCACGCTGTCGGCGCGCTATCACAAGGACGGCAGCGAGATCCTCGTGTATCAGGGCGACAAGCAGCGCCCGCGCCGCCTGACGCCGCGCGAATGCGCGCGGCTGATGGGCTTCCCCGATACGTACCGCATTCCCGTCAGCGATACGCAGGCATATCGCCAGTTCGGCAACAGCGTGGTGGTGCCCGTGATGCGCGAAGTCGCGCGCATCATGCTGCCGCATGTGCTCGCGCTGACGCGCGCGACGCATCGCGCAGGCACGGCGGAACTGGCGGCCTGATGGTCGACATCGTCGACGCGGCCACGCGCAGCCGGATGATGTCCGGCATTCGCGGCCGCAACACCAGGCCCGAAATCCTGATCCGCAGCCTGCTGCACCGGCGCGGCTTCCGTTTCCGGCTCGACGCACGCGATCTCCCCGGCCGCCCCGACATCGTGTTGCCGCGCTATCGCGCGGTCATCTTCGTGCATGGCTGCTTCTGGCATGGTCACGACTGCCATCTCTTCAAATGGCCGCAGACGCGGCCCGAGTTCTGGCGCGACAAGATCGGCCGCAATCGCGCGAACGACGCCCGCGCGCAGGCCGCGCTGCTCGACGGCGGCTGGCGCGTGGCAACGGTGTGGGAATGCGCCTTGCGCGGAGCGAACAGAGATATCGACGGCGTGTTGCAACGGCTGGTCGGCTGGCTGCACGGCGACGCGCCGCTGCACGAAGAACGCGCCTGACGCGCGCGTTGAAGCCGTAGACGGAAAGCCTGTCAGCGCTTTGCGCGCGGCGAACATTGCACGGCGCCGGTGCTACACTCGATTGGCTCACTGGAGCTTCGAACGCAGTCTTCTGGCGGTCTCATACCTGCGGTATCACAGCGGCTCCCGTCCCATCCTGGAACCACCCACCGAAGGAGGCGCATGATGGCTGATTTCCGAATCTGGTCCGACGACTTCCCCGCCAACGGCTTCATGTCGAAGTCGCAGGAGATGAACGATAAATCGTTCGGCGTCGCCGGCGACGGCGAGAACATCTCGCCCGCGCTGCAATGGGACGCGCCGCCCGCCGACACGCAAAGTCTCGCGCTCACCGTCTTCGATCCCGACGCGCCCACGGGCAGCGGCTTCTGGCACTGGGTGGTCGTCAACATCCCTGCCGATGCGCGCTCGCTGCCGCGCAACGCGGGCAAGGCCGACGGCAGCCTGCTGCCGCGCGGCGCGCTGCAGTTTCGCAACGACTACGGCACGCTGGGCTTTGGCGGCGCGGCGCCGACGCGCGGCGACAAGCCGCATCGCTTCGTCTTCCGCATTCATGCGCTGAAGGTCGCGAACTGCCTCTCGCCGCCGACGCGACGAACGCCGTCGCCCGCTATATGACGCATCTGAACGAAATCGATTCGGCCACGTACACAGGCCTGTACGAACTCAAGTAGCGGCGGCGCTCGATCGTCACGATCTGCACGACCGGGCATGCACGCCGCGCGCTGCATGCCCGGCCGGCGGATTCGACGGTCTTCACGGCAGCAGGAATCACAATCCTGGGCTCTAATATCGACGATACGCGACCGCCCTGCCGCTCATCACAACAACACAATGCAAGCCTCTTCGTCGACGGACACCGCCCTTCACCGGGCGCTTCGCACTCCCCAGCCTCCTCTGCCGCCGCGCCGGACGCCGAACCGGGACTCCCCATCCCGCAGCGCTACTGGGCAATCCTCGTCGTCGCGCTCGGCATCACGCTTGCCGTTCTCGATAGCGCGATCGCCAACGTCGCGCTGCCGACCATCGCGCGCAACCTGCACGCGAGCGCCGCCAGCTCGATCTGGGTCGTCAATGCGTACCAGCTGTCGGTGACCATTTCGCTGCTGCCGCTGTCGTCGCTGGGCGACCGTGTCGGCTACCGGCGCGTGTATCTGGGCGGTCTGGTACTGTTCACGGTTGCCTCGCTCGGGTGCGCACTCGCCACGTCGCTGCCGACGCTCGCGCTCGCTCGCGTGATCCAGGGCTTCGGCGCGGCGGGCATCATGACGTGAACACCGCGCTCGTGCGCATGATCTATCCGAAGTCGCGTCTCGGGGCGTGGCATCGCGATCAACGCAATGGTCGTGGCCGTGTCGTCGGCGGTCGGACCGACGGTCGCATCGGGTGTTCTCGCCATCGCGTCGTGGCCGTGGCTGTTCGCGATCAATGTGCCGATCGGCGTCGCGGCCGTTGCCGTCGGCCTGCGCGCGCTGCCGCGAAACGAGCCGCATCCGTCGCCGTACGACTATCCCAGCGCCGTAATGAACGCGTTCGTGTTCGGCCTGCTGATCTTGCCGTCGGCGGCCTCGGTCACGGCGAGCGTTACGGCTTTGTCGCCGTCGAGCTGATCGGCGCAATCGTGATCGGCTATTTCTTCGTGCAACGGCAACTCACGCAATCCGCGCCGCTATTGCCGTCGATCTGCTGCGCATTCCCATCTTCGCGCTGTCGGTGGGCACGTCGGTATGTTCGTTCAGCGCGCAGATGCTCGCGTTCGTGTCGCTGCCGTTCCTGCTGCAAACCATCTCGGTATGTCCCAGGTCGAGACAGGGCTGCTGATGACGCCGTGGCCGCTCGTCATCGTCGGCGCGGCGCCGCTGTCGGCGTGCTGTCGGACCGCCTCTCGGCAGGCTGGCTCGGCGGCCTCGGACTTGCGACGCTGGCCGCCGGCCTGCTGCTGCTCGCGACGCTCGGCGCGCATCCGACGGCGTTCGACATCGTGTGGCGCATGGCGCTGTGCGGCCTGGGCTTCGGCACTTTCCAGTCGCCGAATAACCGGACGATGCTGTCGGCGGCGCCGCGCCATCGCAGCGGGCGGCGCGAGCGGCATGCTCGGCACCGCGCGCCTCACGGGCAGACGCTCGGCTCGGCCCTCGTCGCGCTGATTTTCGGCATCGCGCCGCAATATGGTCCCGTGATCACGCTGTACGTGGCAGCGTGCTTCGCCGCCGCGGGGCCTTTCGTCAGCATGCTGCGCGTCGCGCAAAGCCCGGCGGCGGGCGCGTGACGCGCGGCTTCCGCTCGCGCGCTTTGCGCCTATTCTTGTAGACGAAGCCTTCGGAGGCCGTCGTCTGTCGCGATCTCGGCGAAGGCTTCATTCTGGCGTTGAACCTCCGCCTTTGCACACCAGGAGGCGCCATGTCACTCATCGTCGCTGGACGCTTCACCACTTTCCCGGCCGCCGAAGACGCCGCGCAAACGCTCTTCGATCACGGTTTCCGGGGAAGACGTCACGCTGTTTTCGTCAATCCGCGCGGCCAGCACGCGCGCCATCCGCTCGACGAACACGCTGCCGCACACCATTTCGCCTGCGCCGCCCCCGGCGATGCGCCGCCATCACCACGCGGTGACGATCGGCGCCGTCGCGGGTGCCGTGATCGGCGTCGCAGTGTTCGCGGCCTTTGCTGCGTCGGTGCCCGCCGTGATCATCGCGGCGGGCGTCGGCGCGTATCTGGGTTTGCTCGTCGGCAAAATGATGCACACACGCGCAGCGAGCCGCACGAACATCACGACGTCGTGCATCACGAGTTGCGCAACTCGGGCGTGCTGGTCGCCGTGCACGTGAGCCCGGAGAACCAGATGGAAGCGGCACGGCTGCTGCGCGAAGCGGGCGGCGCCGACATCGAACGCGCGACGGGCCACTGGCAGCGCGGCAAGTGGGCGGACTTCGATCCGCGCCAGACGCCCGTGCCTCGAACTGACCCAGCAGCAGGCCTGAAGCGTCGCGTGGCCGGGCTGGAAACGGAAACGGCAGCCTCTGCAGGCTGCCGTCTGGAAACACGCGCGTTCGCTCGAAGCCGCGCTGCCTTATGCCGCGCTGCCTTATGCCGTCACGCTCACACCGTCACGTCCGCGCGCTTGACGGCCTTCTCCGTCACCGATGAAGCCGTCGCGACATGGCGCAAGTCCGCGAGGAACGTATCTCGCCATACCGACAGGTTGTTTTCGCGCAGCGGCGCATCATGTCCGCGTGACGCGCCTGCCGCTCCGCGAGCGGCATCGACAGCGCGCGCTCCAGCGCCTCGGCCATCTGCGACAGATCGAACGGATTCACCACCAGCGCGCCGGGCAGCTGCTCGCAGCGCCCGCGAACTGCGACAGCACCAGCACGCCGGGATCCGCGGGATCCTGCGACGCGACGTATTCCTTCGCGACGAGATTCATGCCGTCGCGCAGCGGCGTCACATAGCCGACCTGCGACTGGCGGAACAGCGCCATCAGCAGATTGCGCTCGTATTTGCGGTTCAGATACTGGATCGGCGTCCAGTCGAGCTGCGCGAAGCGGC